>SSGX01000054.1 GCA_008017155.1 Neisseriales bacterium
AATAAAACAATGAGAAAAATACTACCTGTTGTTATTGGGTTGTCCCTTGCTAATATAAGCTATGGTCAAGAGATGCCTTCTGTTTTCAACAAGAGCTTGGCTGGGGATGATAATCAATTGAAGAAAATTGAGTCCTTGGCAAACGGTGAGTTAATAGTCATCGGCGGTGGTGCATCAAAATCTTATTTTGCCAGATTAAACGCAGACGGAAAGATCATATTTGAAAAGAAGAACGATAAAGACGCTGCTATTTCATATAATGATATGGTGGTAATGAGTAATGGCTCTGCATTGGTTGTTGGAGGAGGGAATAAGGCTGAAGGAGCAGGGCGCATTAGCTTATTTGATAATAAGGGTGTGCTTGTTTTCGATAAGGTGTTTGGTAAAAACTCAGGAGGGTATTTTACAAAAGTAAAGCAAGACCATGCAGGTAACTTTATAGCAGTTGGAATAGATGGAAGTAGTCCATCTAGATCCAGGATAACCAAGATAGGTTTAAAGGGAGATATCATTTTTGATAAAATTTTCAGAGAGGGTACTGTTTTTAATGACTTGATTATAGAGGATGACGATAGTTTTATTGGGATAGGTGGAGACGCTGGAGACTCAAGAGGGAATGGATTATTGATTAAGCTATCTTCAAATGGTGATAAGGTGTATGAAATTAACTCAGGAAAGGGCGGATGTAGCTATACTAGTGGTTTTTTGATGGATGATGGGAGTTTGCTGGTCATAGGGGGAGGGCGCTATGGTACAGGTAATCAGTGTCGTGCCACGCGTGTTAGAGTTGATGGACAGGTGATTTTTGATAAAACATACAGTACGGTTGATAGTTGGTTTAGCGCTATGGCTATTGATAATCAAGGTCAAATTATACTTTCTGCAGAGGAGTTTGATCGTGGCCGTATTCTTAAGCTTAGACCGGATGGAACTATTGTGTTTAATAAAGAGACGGCCTCTCCTATTGTGGACTTAAAGGTTAATGCGGTAAATCAGGTTATTGCTGTAGGATCAAAGGAAAATGCATATGAATTATTCAAGTTATCGCCGGAAGGTAAAGTGATTTTTGATATTCCATCATCAAGTGTAGCATTGAAAAAGATTATGATGGCAGAGGATGGAAAAATATATGCAATTGCAGACAGGTTTTGTCGAATATTAAAATTCGATGATGCTAACGGCGATCTTCTTTTTGATAAAGACTATGGAAAGATTGGATCTGATGCGTCATTTGCTAGCATCACTAATTTGCCATCAGGAGAAGTTGTTGCTATAGGTGGTGGTAAAGGAGACGGAAGCAGGATTACTAAAATAAGCCATGGGGCAAGTATTAATGATATAACAGTTATGGAGCCTATCGGTGGAACTAATATTGCTAAGATAACTGTTTCGTTGACTGGTTTTTTACTGGAAAATGGGGTGAGAAAACCAGTTACTATATCTTATAAATCGCTTTTTAATAATAAAGTTGATAATAATGATATCACTCCGATTGATGGAGTATTGTCATTTATACCATCTGATTATGCCCAAGGTCAGTCGATAGAAAAGACGATAGAATTACCTGTTCATAGTGATCAATTGTTTGAGGGGACAGAAAAGGTTTCCATAGAGATATCGGATGCTAAAAACACGCATATTTCTAAAGCAATTGGGGTTGTAACGATAGAGGATGCGGAAGCCTCTATTCGTTTTGTTTCAGGGTCTGACGCTGTAGAAGGGAAATTTCTAGGATATACTGTTGGGTTGTTTAAATCGGATGGTACGGCTTTGATTAATAAAACGGGATCTCCAATAAAGATCAGTTATAGATTTGGGCCTGGATCAGCGGCTCCAGGTGTAGATTTTGATGCTAATACAACGAAAAAACAATTAGTTATCAATGATGGAGAGTCTACGGGTAGCATATCGATCAAAACGATAGAAGATTCGTTTTACAGGGATCCTCAATCTGTTCAATTGGTATTATATGACTTAAATTATGCTAAGAACTCTGTAGTTGGATTTTGGGGGAATGCAAAAATATTATCGGCTACACAGTATATAAATGATATAGGTGCAGAAGTACAGATTTCTAAGATATCAGATCATAGTATAACTGGAGAAAGTGCAAGCATGTTTAAAGTATCACTGGTAAAGGCTTCAGACGGCTCGAATGTAACCAATTGTTCTGGTGGAAATATCCGTGTAAAGTTTGTAGTGGATTCTGCTAGTACGGCAGTTCTTGGCAAGAACTTCTTCATTGGAGAGGATGTGTTTATTATGGGAAATTGTTCGGATAGAGAAGCAGACGTCAAGGTTGTTTTTAACCCTTATAGTAAGATAACAACTAATGGATCTATTATATTAAATATTGTGTCAGTTTCGGGTCCCCCATCCTCGGGTCCATTAAATATATCGTCAAAGAAAAAAGCTACAGCATTATTGCTTGCTGGAAACAAATAAGGTAGTATTAAATTACCAGATGGGGTAATTTTCGTGTGCAAAAACAGAAGCAGTCATATTAATTAATATGACTGCTTCTGTTTTTTGTGTCGTTTTCTTTAGTAATAGGGGGTCATTGTGGGGGCCAGGCCCCACGTTTTTGATGTTTGTGTGTCGTTAGAAGGGCCTATATGCCTTTATATTGGATGGTGGTTATATGTATAGCCACTATGGTGTGCTTTATAATAAAATAAATAGGTTATCTTGAAAAGAGGTGGACTATTTATTTTATTATAAACCCTGCTCGTCGAGACACGTAAAAATTGTGCTCGATAATCTATGCGGAAATAGAATAAAAATACGAATCTATAAATTAGGCATTTTCATACAATTGATCTGTTTTAACTACATATCCCATTCCTATTACTGTATGAATAAGTTTTACTTCGTGACCAGCATCAATTTTCTTTCTGAGGTAGTTAATATATACATCAACCACATTGGTTCCCATATTGAAATCAAGATCCCAAACACTTTCAAGTAACTCTACTCTAGAAAAAACCCTATTTTGGTTTCTTGCGAAGAATTCTAATAGCCTAAACTCTGTAGCAGTAAGTGAAATAACTTTTCCAGCCCTTATCACCGTTTTTGATAAGATATTAATTTCCAGGTCAGCTATTCGTAGTAGTCCACTTGATACAGAAGCTTGTTTGCCCCTTCTGGTGATAGCTTTAATTCTGGCATTAAGCTCTGATATATCGGGTGGTTTATTCATATAGTCATCGGCGCCATAATCCAAACCGGCCACAATATTTGCAATAGTATTAATAGATGATAATAGTATTATTGGAACTAGACTACCTTCATTCCTTAATCTTTGACAGACCTCAAGACCATTTAGTCCTGGTAGCATGACATCTAAAATAAGTAAATCGAAATCATTTTCTTTGGCCATTTTTAGGCCCATGATTCCATCCATTGCTACACTAATTTCGTAGGAGTGTTTTTTTAGTCCTTTTTCTATTGTTGAAATTACAGAATATTCATCCTCAATAAGTAGAATTTTCATATACGATGTGTAATTGTTGATGTTTTAGTTTTTTTTGGGTAGAAAAATATACGCTAAAAGTAATTACTTTGTTTAAAAGTAAAGGTAAAAAAAGATATTATAGGTAATTTTTGTCATTTTACACAATAATGTTGCTATAGAATATACACTTATGTGTCTGTAGATCAATATTTTATAAAGATTGTATGAAAAAATAAAGAAACTTCTTTGGTATCAAAAAATAAGTGAGTGATTATATAGGTGATGTTATTTTGAAAAATGAAACAGGAAACAATGATTAATTCTTACTGGCGATAAACTACGAAATAGGTTGTACTTAGGCTTGTTTAGGTTTTTCATATTCTTGTTTATCAAATAATTTATCGGCAAATGGCTATTAAATTGTTTTCTAGATATGAATCTATGTTTTAAAGCAATTTATGCCAAATATAGGCTTAAAATTGAAAAAGAAAAAAGTAATATTAAGAACAACTATCTAGTGTTTTTTAATTTAATTAATATGTTTCTTATACATGTAATTAAAACAGTGTGCATATATTAACAATCTTAACCTCTAAACCCGCGTTGCCTTTAATGCTATGTTTATTAATTGTTTTTTTACTATTATGAAATTTTATAATAATTTGTAGTTAATTATATAAGGCGTGTTCAATTGTTATATTCGCTATTTGATTTGATCTAAATGATCAGGTTTTTGTGTAAATATCATATTAACTATATCACAAGCTATCATGAGTGTTATTTTTATTCCTACCGATTTTCAGGTAGGTTTTTTACAGATGCTTCCAGCTTTATCTAAGGCTTTAGATAATGTTTATACAGATGTTATTATGGGCCATTTATTTAAAGCGAAAGACTATGAGCAGCTTTATTGGAAGAAAAATATTGAATTTAAAAAAATAGACCCACGGTTTATAGAAGCGTGCGAGAGTGTCTTTTCTGGTAAAAACGGGTTTTCTGTACGAAATTTTGCTGGATCTTCTATTTCTGGTTTAAAGCTCTTCTTTGAGATGAATCACGTGGATTTAATCCTCAATCCAGCAGACTATCATTTCAAGAAAATATCAAAGTACAGTATAGGAAATCCAGGTAGAATAATTAAAAGGTCTGGATATCCTGTTCATGATGTTCATGTGATATACGAGCAAGAGCAAGTTTTGAAAGTATCTTAGAAAGTATTCTTAGTGTGTCAGAATAAGTGTTGGTTGGGATAGATACTAGATAAATACTTATGTTTTTAATTTGGGTACGTTTTAACAAGAGCTATTGTGCCATGGAAACCTATAGGTTTGTATGATACACTAACTTTTGTATAATAACAAAGCTGTACCGTAAAATAAAGACGATATTAGGTACACCAATAAACTCAAGAAATCTCATTTGGTGGTCTTGTTAGTATAAAAAACAGATTTTATAAGTTAATTATATACCGATTGATGTCCGGAAGTGTCCTGCTGGACTTTTTATTTCTTCTTTTTTGTGATTGTAATCATAGAACCATTTGTGTGCTTTTTTACGCATCTCTGGTTTTTCTAATATTTTCTTTATTATTTTATTATCTTGTATTCCGATGCTATACATTTTGTTTTTGAGCTGAATGCCTTCTGGGTCGTTATCGCTCATTTCAAATGGGATAATGGTTTGTAATCGTCTAACTTGAGATATGGTAAAATTAATTCGATGAACACTTTTACCTTTTTTTTCTATTTGAAAGGTAATATTGATATCTGAGAGTTCATTTATTTGTCTAACAGCAGGTTCTAATACATTATCTTTAAACTGGCCCCATTGTTTATATTGCTCTGGTACTCTTCCTTTTGGATCCTTTAGGTTTAATAGTACTTTAAGATCGTCTAACTCATATGAATAATAGCCAATGTCCTTCCACCTTGAGAATTGTACGTACATCCATTTTGCATATTTCGAGCTCATAGATAGGACGCAGTATAACTGAAAGCTTGTGAAGTTATTCTTTAGATCAACTAAGTATGGTTTTAAGTCTTCTGAAATGGTTAACTGTATTTTCCCTTTTCCCTTTAAGTATTTGGCACTAGACATCATTGCTACCTGCAAAAGACCATCGTTTTCTTCAATTTCAAACACTTTTCCAATAAGACCGGCTGTAGCATCACGTAGCTGTTGATAGTTCCATCTTCGTCCTGTGATTTCCTCTATTTGCAAGACGCCAATTTCATATTTGGTATTTTGATCGTCTCCTGATCTCAGAAGTGACAAAAGCATAAAATAAATATCTAGTTGGACAGAGGATAAATCATGTCTTGCATTAGTAATGGCATTATGTTGTCTGACTTGAATTTGTCCTTCTTTATCCTGCATATCTTTGGCAAGATAAGTCAAAAAACAGGAATAAAAAACAGACTGTTTTTTATTCCTGTTTTTTGACTTATAAAACCTGTTTTTTAAACTTATAAAACCTGTTTTTTGACTTATAAAACCTGTTTTTTGACTTATAAAACCTGTTTTTTGACTTATAAAACCTGTTTTTTAAATCGCATAAAAGACTGATTTATAATTAGTTGTGAGGCCCCTCAAATATATACAAATATGATACAAATAATCACAATATTGTGATGTCCCCCCTTTTAGGGCATTTAGAAGGATATATTATTAAATTTTAGTTCAACAAAAAGTAATATTTCTCGGTTCGAATTAAAACAACAAAAAACAAGAAGCGATGGGAGTTTAAAAAAGAAAAAAATATTGCGCGGATTTTTTTATCCATGTCACGTATTTTAAAGCGATATGAGCGATTATAGTTCGCTTGGTGATACAAATACACTTAAATAACTATAATCGCTCATATCGCTTTAAAATACGTGACATGGATAAAGGCGAAATTGTGTAATGAAATTTGGCTATGTTCTTAAATGATTGATATCCTAAGATTCCTGTGATACATAACCAGTTTGATGACAATACAATGATTCAAAACCAAGTATTAACTCCTTTAATAGGTTTGCAACGGTAAATCTGTAATTCATTTTTTACCACTTTTACGCCCTAACAGGGAGAGTAAACTAATTCTTTTGTGTTTCAATTTTATGAAAGAAAAATAGAACTTTTCTATGTTTTTAACTTCATCTCAATTAATCATTTAAAAACATGGTCGAGTGATGATTAATAATATAATTAATATTATATTATTAATATTGTTTATATTAATAATATCTTTACTAATTAAAATGACCTTATGGAAATAATTGCTTTATCAAACCAAAAAGGTGGAGTTGGAAAAACAACGTCTGCTATTAATATTGGTGCTGGTCTTGCCAGGATGGGAAAAACTGTTTGCTTGGTAGATCTTGATTCACAAGCAAATATGACACATGGTCTTGGGATTTATAATCCAGACTATACGATCAATGGTATTATGTTGCACAAACAAAAAATCAGTCCGTACCTAATTACAGATAATTTGTCATTAGTTGCTTGTGATGATTCTATTTCTTCATTTGAAAAGAATATACAAGATAAAATTCAAAGGGAATTTATTTTGAAGAAGGCACTACAACCATTGATTGGTAAATACGACTTTTTGATTATGGATTGTCCACCAGTTATGAGTATGATTACTATAAATGCTTACTCATTTGCTAATGATGTATATGTCCCTCTAGAAGCCCAAAAATACTCTATTGAAGGATTGTTAAAGGTTGAGGAAATGGTTGATGTTGTTAAAGAAATTAATCCGTCATTAAATATAAAAGGTATCTTCTTTACCAAGCACAACCCAAGAAGAATACTTAATAGGGATGTTGAGTTAAGTGTTCGAAAAATATATAAGAAGCTGGTACTTAACACACACATTAGAGAGAATGTTTCATTAGAAGAAAGTCCTCATGCTAGTTTGGATATTTTTAGATACGCTCCAAATAGTATAGGTGCAGACGATTATAAAAAATTAATAGAAGAGATTTTAGACAAAAAATATTAACAATATTAATTATATTAAAATTTAATATTATTAAAAACAATTTTTATGAAAAAAAAATTTACATCTATAAGTATCAATACAAGTGAGCAATCACAGAAGCCAACTTATAAGAAGACCATATTAGATCAAATAGTTACTTCTAAAAACGATGTTATATCTACCAATTTTGAGGACGAAATCCTACAAAGACACACATTTCTTCTAAAAGGAGAAATCATTGAAAAAATAAAAGACTTCGTCTATACACAAAAAATAACAGGAAATATTATGTTCACACAAAAAGATTTACTTGAACAAGCACTTAATAGTTTTTTTGTTGGAAAACAAATCCAAAAAAGGCCTCCTGATTTTATAGAAAAAAGGGGGAGAAAACGATAAATTATGAACAGCACATTAAACACTAAATGGTCTGTCTAGATAGAGAAAAGCAACATAAAAATATTTAAATATATCTGAAGTATTATTTTAATGTATTATATAAATATGATAATGTACTATTACATTATACAAATTATTGATTATCTTTCTGTTATATGAATATTCAGTACTAGAAACTACATTAGTTTAGATCATTACTTGACATCTATGACTTAGATTGATTGTTATTAAGAATAATATTACATTTGTCATGTGTGTTTGGTAGTAATAGTCGTTATTCGTCAGAAAATCAGTACGATGCGCATACTGTACTAGTAATGGCTGTAACTATGAGTAAGATAATACTGAGTATTTATCGATAAAGAGATAGTTTTTAATTTAAAAACGCTTATTATGAGAAAAAGTATCATCGTATTTATCTTGTCGTTCCCGTGGTTTGTCATGGGAGTTAACGCACAGCAACAACCACTATACTCTCAATATGTATTTAACGGTGTTGTAATTAATCCAGCACACATATCTATGGAAAGCGAGTATAGTAACATTACTCTAATGAATAGACAACAATGGGTTGGAATTCCGGGTGCGCCAAAAACAACAACACTTAGTGTGAGTATGCCAATTAATGCTACAAAAACAAGTATAGGCTTATTGGCTGTACAAGACAAAGCCGGAGTTAATACACAGACACAGGCCAATTTATTGGTGGCGCAAAGAATTACTTTGGCTGAAAATGCTTATCTAGCAGTAGGGGCTTCAGCTGGAATCAATGTACTAAAAGAGGAAGACTTATTATTAGGAGCACCTAATGATCCACTTTTTAATAAAAACCTAACATCTACCAGTGGTGATATTGGATTTGGACTAACATTCTTTACTGATCGTCTTTTTGTAGGACTGTCTGCTCCATCTTTTAGAAAATTATCACTTAAAAATAATGCATATGATATTGCTGGGGTTTCACACTACTATTTAAGCTCTGGTTATTTATTTGACCTTACCCCAATGCTTAAATTCAAACCAACTCTTCTCATTAAAAAAATAGGTGAAGGAAGTATACAAGGAGAAGCAACAGCAAATTTTTTGCTTAATAATATCATCTGGGTTGGTTTAGGGTGGAGGCAGGCAGAGTCAATTATTGGGATAACACAGTTTCAGTTAACGAATAGTATCAAGTTGAGTTATTCTTATGATTATGTGACAAAGAAAGAACTTCAAACAGTTCAGCAGGGGTCTCATGAAATATCGCTGAGCTTTAGATTTGGTACTAAAGGGCGTATTGTTTCACCTTCTTATTTTTAACTATAAATGAAAAGAAGTTTATCAATAATTATTTTGATAGTATGCTACACGGTTACACTATTTAAATGTTACGGGCAAACATCAAAAAAGGAGTTGGGGCGTGTTTATGATCGGGCAAGTCACTGGGTTGATATCCAAGATTATGATCGAGCAAAGCGTGCGCTAGAGCAAATTATATCCGATCAAAGATCTAGTTCTGATCAAGTCTTTTATTCCAAACTCTTATTGGCCAAAATTTATAGTGAAGGTCGAGAACTTGGCAAATCATTAGACTTATATAACAGCGTATCTGATGATAAAGAGCACGATATGCCTGCAGATCACGTATGTAGGTATTTAGATTTACTACGTCGAAGTGGTTTTGTATCAAAGGCGATAGAGGTGGCTAAAAGATATCATTCCGATCTTAGTTTAAATGATCGATTTGTCAACTCGGAATCTGCTTTGAATTCTTATTATCAATACTATCAAACCCAGAAAAACGGGAAATATGTAGAAGTCTCTGCTGTTCGAACACCAAATGATTTGGAGAATACATATGCCTATGGAATTATTCCATACGGGTCTGACTATCTTTTGTTGATGAATAAGTATAATTATAGTGATGCACAATCATTTTATACCAACGCAAGGATCATCTTTTTATCTAATAAAAGTCATCCAGATAACTCTTCGTCATCGTTTAATCAGATAGGTGGATTTGTGCAACAAGGGCCTTCAACCTTTTTTGATAATAACAAAACAGTCATTTTCACAGCTAATCAGTACGATAAATACAATACCGGGAACCGTCCTTATGGTAGTATTAATCGGTTACAACTTTATTCATCTACATTAAAGAAAAATGGAAAGTGGAGCCATCCGGTGAATATTTCCAATTACTTTACTAGAAAGGCGAGTAACTATTCTTTTCTAGATCCATGTGTAGATCAAAGCGGCAAGGTGCTTTACTTTGCTTCTGATATGAAGGGTGGATATGGGGGTACAGATATCTATTATTGCAAATTCGATGATAAGCGCAATGAGTGGGGAGATCCTATAAATATGGGGGATCAGGTTAATACAAACGGAGATGAGTTATTCCCATTCGTTAAAAACGACACCTTGCTTTTTTCGTCAAATGGACTAATCGGGTTTGGCGATCAAGACATTTATATGAAGAAGTTATTAACAAACGAGCCATCCGTACATCTTCCATACCCTGTAAATACTCAATTTAAAGACACCAATCCAATGTTCGACTCTAAGACGAATATGCTTTTCTTTTCATCTGACAGAAACACCCAAAAGACCGGGTATATTCTTGATCAGGTCTATTCAGTGCGCTCCAGCTTGTCGGAATTAATCCTTAGGGGTGGAAAACTTTTAGAGGAAACGAAATCTATTCAAAAAGATACCAGTGGGGCAGATCAAATTAGAGATTTGGTGGCAGAAAAGAAAAGATTGGCTTTTAGAGATACGATGGATATCATCCATTTTGATTTAGATAAGTATGTGATAAGGAAAGATCAGTATCATCGGTTAGATAGTATCTACTCTGGTTTTATGACGAGCCCAGATAAGTGTGTTATTGCTATTGACGGACATACAGATATAACCGGTACAGAGAGATATAATTTGACACTTTCTGAAATGAGGGCAAAGAGTGTAATGGACTACTTAATGAAGAAGGGTGTTCCAAAAATAGCATTTGAAATACAGTGGTTTGGATTCAGTAGACCCATTGCCACATGTGATAGAGAGAAAGTATCAGAAAAAAGATGTTTAGAAATTAATGCACTAAATCGTAGAAGCGAGGTATACATAAAAAGAATAAAATAAATAAAACAATGAGAAAAATACTACCTGTTGTTATTGGGTTGTCCCTTGCTAATATAAGCTATGGTCAAGAGATGCCTTCTGTTTTCAACAAGAGCTTGGCTGGGGATGATAATCAATTGAAGAAAATTGAGTCCTTGGCAAACGGTGAGTTAATAGTCATCGGCGGTGGTGCATCAAAATCTTATTTTGCCAGATTAAACGCAGACGGAAAGATCATATTTGAAAAGAAGAACGATAAAGACGCTGCTATTTCA
>SSGX01000016.1 GCA_008017155.1 Neisseriales bacterium
CTTCTCAATTTCCAAACATGTATTTTTAATAACCTCGTCTACTGACTCAGACAAAACTGCTCTCCTATATTTGGCGGGAAATACTAGGTGATACAGCAAAACGCTTACGTTATGTTCTTTATGGATATATTGGCTTTTTTTCATCCATAGATTATACTAAGTCGCAGCAAGCTGCGAGGAATTAAACCCAAAGAGATTAAATGCGGTGTAAACTGAATGCTAAAATCTTTGCCTGCCAAAATACCCAATTCCTGCTCAATTTCCGGGATATGCCGATGTATCCCATCTGCTTGATATGCCGAAAAGTTATTACTTACTTCACAAAAGTGGGTATGTGGATTAGGAGTCTTGCCCGCACCGGATACTCCAGATTTTGCATCAATTACTAAAGGATGATTTAGCGGAATATCCAGAAGCTGATTTTTGATTAATGGGGCAATCCCCAAAATGCTTGTGGTTGGATAACACCCCGGATTAGCAATAAGTGTTGCTTTCTTGATGTTAGCCGCATTAATTTCCGGAATACCATATACTGCTTGATCTAATAACGATTGACTAGCTGCTGGGTGCTGATACCATTTCTGATAATTTGCCCCATCTTTTAGCCGAAAATCACTGCTTAAATCAATTATCTTACAATTATATTCACTTAGTTTACTAACCGCTGCGATTGATTTGGTATGCGGTAATGCCAAGAAAACTACATCGCTATTTTTTGCTATCGCTTCAATATCAGGGTTACTAAAACTATAATTGTCAGCAGTATCAAGGTGTGGATAAATATCACCAACCTTACTTCCGGCATTATTCTCTGATACCAAATATTGTAATTTGACATTTGGATGAGCATTTAATAGCCGGATTAATTCTACTCCGGTATAACCAGATGCTCCAATTATGCTGGCTTTGATTTTCATGCACTTGCTCCTTTTGCTTGTAACGTACTTTTATCTATAGCTGTATTGTTTGATAATGATTTATAAATGGTTGTGCCTATTTGGGCTACTCCTAGAGTTATCTCGGCAAGTGCTGCGGCTTTATTGCCATTTATGATGTGTGCGGTATTTACCTTACTACTAACCGCCTGATAGCATGCTTCTAGTTTTGGGATCATCCCAGCACTTATTGAGTTATTATCAGTTGTAAGCAAATGTTGTAACTCCGCCAAACTTAGTTGTCTAACAAGGCTATTCGGATCAGGATAATTGCTATAATAGCCATCAATATCACTAAGGAGTATCAGCTTTTCGGCAGATATTGCCTTCGCAATTGCCGCCGCAGCAAGATCAGCATTTATATTAAGTATTTGCCAATTTTCATCAACCGCAAGTGGCGCAATCACTGGGATAAATCCATTTGCCAGTAGCAGATAGATTGGTTCTGGGTTTACACTAGTTACTACACCAACATAACCATAAGTAGCAATATCTAGCGTTTCTGCCATAAGTGCCGCTAAAGTATGGAGTGCCAAACCACTTGCCCTGATAGTTTGTTTATTTAGTTCCGCTACTAGCTTGGGATTGGTAATACCAAGTAATGCCATTTGGGTAATTTCAAGCATCGCAGCATCAGTTACCCGTAAGCCATTTTTAAATTCGGATTTAACCCCAAGCTTATTTGCTAATTGGCTAATCTCCGGACCACCACCATGGACAATTACTGGTTGATAACCTTTTTCTATTAGCGATTTAAGCCCCGCTATAATATGCATAAATTCAGCTTGGTTATTAAGAATCGAGCCACCACACTTTATTACAATAATTTTTTTCATAATTTATGTCCGATAGGCTGCATTAATCTTGACATAATCATAGGTAAGATCACAGCCCCAAGAGGTGCTTTTTTCTTTGCCCAAACCAAGGTCAATATTGATTTTTACTTCTGCTTGCTTTAAAAGCTTGGTTGCCGTATCTTCGCAAAAATCAAGCGGAACACCAGCGGAAAAAAGAAGCAGATTTTCAATTGCAATTTCTAATTTCTCCGCTTTTACCTGAGTATCGGAATAACCAACAGCACAAGCTATCCTGCCCCAATTAGCATCATTGCCAAATACTGCTGCTTTGACTAGCGATGAAGAAACTACAGCTTTTGCGACCGATTTTGCCTGCTTAGAGGTTTTGGCACCAAAGACATTAACCGTGATTAATTTACTTGCTCCTTCACCATCCTTAGCAATTTGTTTGGCAAGATTTATGCAAAGCTCCAGTAGAGCATGGTAAAAAATTTGTCCATCAACTGACTGAAGATTATCAATAGGATTATTTTTAGCAAGACCATTCGCCATCACTACTAGCATATCATTGGTTGATGAATCACCATCAACACTAATCATATTAAATGAATTTTCGGTGGCAAGACTCAATGCTGCTTGTAATGCTTCAGGTATGATCAATGCATCGGTGGTGACAAAAGCAAGCATGGTTGCCATATTTGGATGGATCATGCCAGAACCTTTGGCAATTCCACCTAGCTTGATGATTGTTCCATTGCTGAGTTTTACCTTAATTGCTGCTTCCTTGATAAAAGTATCGGTAGTTAAAATCGCGGTTGCAGCTGGATTACCAGTCTTATTATCAAGAGATTTAGTTAGCTTAGGGATCCCCGCAATTAGCGTATCAATAGCAAGAGGTACGCCGATCACCCCCGTACTAGCGACTCCAATTAAACTTGGGCTAATTGCCAATTCATCTGAGAGTGTAGCTATTGTTTGTTTGACATGGTTTACGCCATTTTTACCGGTACAAGCATTGGCATTGCCACTATTAATTATGATTGCCTGCAATTGTCCATTTTTAAGATTCTTTTTGGTTGCCAGTAATGGTGCAGCCTTAACCTTATTTTTGGTAAAGACACCTGCTGCAACTGCGGGCACCTCGCTATAAATCAGAGCCAGATCAGGTTTTTGCGATTTTTTTAATCCGGCACTTATCCCTGAAGCCTTGAATCCCTGTGGGGCACAGATATTCTTTTCGATCCATTGTGGTTTTTTATTCATTTTTTTATCCTAAAAATAAATCTTTACTTTGTTAATACTCACATCAGTGTCTTGCTGGACTTTTTAGTTTTGCTGTGGTGAAAGTGTTGCAACTAATAGAGCTTTTATCGTATGTAGCCGATTTTCCGCTTGCTCAAACACAATTGAATTTTTGCTTCTAAATACCTCATCACTCACTTCCTTAATATCGATTCCATATTCTTCACTAGCTTTTTTTACCGCTAGAGTATGATCATCATGAAAAGCTGGTAAGCAGTGCATAAAAAGAGTATTCGGGTTTTGCGTTGCACTCATTAGTTCCGGCGTGATCTTGTAGTCTTTAAGTAAGCTAGCCCGTTTTTGTAATTCATGCTCTTCACCCATTGATACCCAGACATCGGTATAGATTACATCTGCATTTTTTAAGCAAAGAGGATCGGAGCTAATTTCAATTTTTGCACCATTTTTATTTGCCGCCGCCAAAGCCTTATTCATAAATTCATCTTTAGGATGTAACTCTTTGGGACCAAAACCAACAAAATGCATGCCTAGTTTGGCACAACCATACATCCAAGCATTAGCCATATTGTTTCTGGTGTCCCCGATATAGGCAACCTTGATTTCAGATAATGGTTTATGCGGCAATTTTTCCTGAATAGTTAGTAAGTCTGCCAATATTTGCGTTGGATGATCTTCATCGGTTAGCCCGTTATAAACTGGAATGCCAGAATACTTTGCCAAATCCTCAACTGTCTTTTGGGCATAACCCCTAAATTCAATCGCATGGAAATATCCTGCCAGCACTTTTGCTGAATCTTCAACTGATTCTTTTTTACCAAATTGTGAGCTAGAAATATCGATAAAGCTTGGATAACCACCTTCTTCAATAACTCCAATCTCAAATGCACTTCTAGTTCTGGTTGAAGTTTTTTCAAATAGAAGGGCAATATTTTTCCCTTGTAATAAGTTACCTGAGATACCTTGTTTCCGTTTTAGTTTCAGCTTGGCAGCCAGATCAAGTAGATAGTAAATTTCGTTAGCAGTAAAATCAAGCAAACTAAGAAAGCTTTTATTGTATAAACTGATATTCATCGTTAAACCTTTATTTATGGATTATTGGCTAATTTATAATTTCCGCTAATCCGCTGATTAATATGATTTAATTTGAAATTGCATGTGTTATACTCAAACTGTTTGAAGTTCCTAGGTTGTTGCTTCGCTTCTCACCTACTACTTGTAGGCTGCGTCGCTCGCACCTACCATGAATCTTCAATCTGATTAAGTATATAAGGCTATTATCTTGGCATAATTGGATAGTAAAATAGATCATTAGACCTCTTTCCTAACCTGCTTCTTTAACTCTTATTCGTTGTCATAAAGTCTTTTGCGATACTCATGTACTTACGTGTACATTCCGTTTCTCAAAGCCTTTACTCCTAGTCTAAGAGCAAAATAATTGGTTATGAAAAGGTCTATTAATCTGATTAACTACATAGAACTAATACCAATATCAGGAATATTTGCGCTGATAATCAGACAGATATAAAAATCTATTGAAAAGATAAAAATATCATGCTGAAATCAGGATAATAAATACCTGAATTATGCAATTTAAAATTTATGGATAAATATGGAACTAAACTTATTTCATGAAGATGAAATGTTTAGTAGATGAAAGCTTTTAGCTTCGTCGAGAAGAAACTGAAGAGTATGAATTGAAATTAAATGCTGAAACTACTAACATGCATTGGCTAGATAGCGGTGGTTTGAACTCGCATTGGTAGAGCGATTTCTTCATTTAAATACTCCATTAGGGAAAATAATTTAATTAAGTTTGGGAATTGTAACAATAGCTATTTAGATTTGTCAATATATTTTTCAAATATTTTTTGCACTGCACCCATCGAGGGTAGAAATTAGCTTGCTATTTCTACTAAATTTAAACAATCTTTTTTTAGTGGGTATATATTAACAAAGTCAAAGATTATAGTTTTGCCCTCGCCTCATATAAGAGAACTACTCATGATTAGACACAAGCTAACAATTAGTCAAAATGACTAGTACTACTCGAACAATCCCCAGTGAAACAATTTATAGTAAAATGGTAACTGTTCATTCAATATGATATTAATCAAACCTTATAAATCCGGTAGATCATCGGATTTTCTATCTTCACCTCATCCATTTACGTATAACAGTTATACATGAATAATCATCAAAATTCGTATAATACTTATACGAATTTAACTATTTCAATTAGATAACCAATAGAGCTAAAATAAACACTGCATAGATAACTCTTCGTACTTCAATCTTAATATTGATTTTGTCCTGCGTGGATTGGAATTAATTAAGAATGCTGTAATACAATAACAAAGATTTCGAAGATATTAGATTTCTATATTAGAAGGAAATAAAATGAAAAATAATACAATATTTTTAAAGCCGCAAATGCTAAAAATAACATCCGTTTTAATCGGAATATTTCTAGCTGGCTGTAATGGTGGAAATAGCTCATCTTCTACAACTCCGGCAACACAAGGAGTGATTGATAATATCAACATCAGTCGAGATAGCCAATTAGCAACTGAAGTATCAGTCGAGCCATCCTTATTAATAGCAGATAAGCAAATTAGTAGCAAGGCTACTTCAGACAGTAGCTGTATGCAGATATTACCACAAAATGGTAAAACCACAACCACCAGCTACTCCGGCAATCAGTACTATAGCCCAGCCCAAATAAAATTTACACTACAAAATAAATGTTCAACTTACATCAACTTAAATGGTTTGACCGCAGTACTCTCTGGTGTAAATATCAATGGCAAATCCTTTAGTAGTGCTGGTGGCTCAATTAAATGGATTGATCAGGATCAGCTAAATGGCGCACCGTGGCTTAATATTTCTTCTGCCACAAGCGGTAGTAATATTACACTAAATTTTACAACCCCTAGCTGTAGTGGTAACTATTGTGACTGGGCAAAAATGCCACCTACCTCAACCAAAACCATCACTGTAAATACTGCAGTCAATAGTGGGATTAATAGCTTTACTGTTAGTAGTCTGACACTTGATGGGGTAACACCTCCACCAGCAGCTGAGAGCGGTTCATTACAGCTAACAATTGATAGTAGCTCGTTAAAATCATTATGTACAACGGCTAATTGTGCCATAGGACTAGATTTAATCTCTCCAGCATCACAGAAGATCGCTAGCATCAATATAAATCCAAAAGAAAGCCCAGTTTATACCGTTAAATATAATAGCTTATTGATTGGTAATTATACAGTTAGTGTCAATGGTAGTAGTTTGCCAAATCCACAAGGCGGAAGCATTGCCTATAAAACTGAGCCAGCGTCGATACCGGTTAGTAAAAATACCACCACTAGTGCCCAAACTACCTTTAGCTATACTCCAGCTAAAGTGCTTGGTAGCTTGACGATTACTAATCAAAATTTCCCGGATAGTACATTATTTGCGAATATCGGTGGCTTACCAGGAAGTGTTACGAGTACTAATGACAGCTATCCATTTACCATTAATCTTAATAGTTCAGCAAATATCAGTGGACTAAATACTGGAAATTATAATATTAGGGTTCAGGGTCTAGCTGATCCGCTTAAAGGGGTGTATTACAAAGCCGATCCATTATCTCTATCAATAGTTGATAGCCAAAGCATAGCTAAAAATCTGACATTTAGCAAATTAGCAACTAGTAGCCTACATAAAGTTACTTTTAGTGTGAGTAATCTACCTACTACAGCAACTAATGTTAGCTTTGCTGGACAAAATGCTGCATTCAAATATAATATGGATAGTTTGAGTAATACTGATTACTGGTTTGCCAATAATGAATCAGCGATTGCTATAAATATTGCTGCTCCAGCAGGTTATACTGTAAACTATTCACCACAGGTAATAACTCCTGCAACAACAAATATAAGTGTTAGTTTTCAAGCAATTACTAATAGCTATCTGACAACCAGTAATGGGCAAATTGTTGATAGTAGCGGCAATAATATTAAACTGAAAGGTATCAACTGGTTTGGCTTTAATAATGGCGGAACCATGCTTGATGGTCTATGGAGTTCTGATCCATTAAGTGGTGATTTTTCAACTACAGTTCAACGCATCAAGGCACTTGGTTTTAATGCTGTACGCTTACCATTTAGCTTCAAGGATCTGGCTAAATCAGCAAACAATTTCAGCCATAGTAATTGCCAAATGGCAACCAATGCACAGCTTCTGGCAAATTTGACTAATCCTAGCGTTATACCAGCAAGTGGTACATCAATTCCACCATTAAGCTATGCCCCAACCAGAGCTAGCAATATGTGTAATGACTATTTACCCAATAATTCAACTATGGATCGCTTTATCTGGGTGATTGATTTCTTTGCCAGAAATGGCTTTTATGTCCTTATTGATAACCATTTACGCGAAGATCAAACCATCTTAAATAGTGGAGTTAGCTCGTGGGCAAATCAATGGAAAGATCTGGCTACTCGGATCAAAAATGGGATGCCTGCCAGTAGTTCAAGTAAAGTCATGTTTGATCTATTAAACGAACCCGATAACTTTGGTATTCGCTGGGAAGCTAGCGGCTCAAATCCAAGCCTAGCTACTGCTTATCTAACTGCAATGGATGCGATCTCTACAGTATTACCAAATAATATCTATATGGTTGAAGGTACCGGACAATCTGGTATCAATGCTAACTGGGGCGATGGTTTTGCTACCAATAAAACCCTGATTAGTCAATCGGGATTAAGTGATCCAAATGGATTCTTTACTAGCGTATTAAGTAAGCCATATGTTAATCAGGTAGTTGTCTCGCCACATGTCTATCCTCCGACAGTGACCAATGCTAGCAGCAATTATTTTGGTAGTGGTTTATATAATCGGTTGAATAATTCATTTGGCTATCTAAATTATACAGGTTATTGTGTAAATAGTAATTGTCATAAATTCCCAGTAGCAATCGGCGAATTTGGCTCAAGACTTACCGATAACCGTGATTTACAGTTTTTTAATAGCTTTGCATCATACTTAAATAGTAGCAATGATGCTAATGATGGCAAACATCAACCGATTTATAACTGGTTCTACTGGTCTTGGAATGCCAATAGTGGCGATACTGGTGGGGTAGTAGATGATAGCTGGAAAAACATTAACTGGAATCGGATTGATTATCTAAGTCGTGGGATATTATCCGGACAAATAGTTATTAATCCTTCGGGAATCGGCTTACAACCATGGTATATTAAGTAAAAACACTATTAGTCCACGATGATGTTATCATTGTTGTGGTGTTAGCAGTGAGGTATCAATAATACTGGAAGCCAGCGAATAGCTGGCTTTTATGATTAAACAACCTTTCCAAAGCTTCGTGACGATTATTTATACTATAAATGTTAATTTAATATTCAGTCGCAAATGGATAAGTTAATTTTATAAAATAAATCACCAGATATATTTTAAATATGAAGGTTGTTTATTTTTATGATGATTTTCATCAACATAAATAATATGTTAAATGACTGTTATTCCATTTCGATTTAACCTTATCTTTTCATCATCTACAGTATATTCAACTTCTTTTAGGCAATTAATTTCTATATTATATCGGCTAATTCCATTGTTAGTTTTTTGATCAGTCTCGATCAAAGATTTTAATACACCTACAGCTTTTTGTTTTGTAGATTTATCTAGCACAATTATAGTCATTCCAATTACCAAAAGTGGCAAAATTTTACTATTTATTGCGTAACCTTCGCCAACTCCAGTCTTAGTAACATTCTCAAATGATTTTTTCTGATTCAAATTAGATTGCTGTGTTGGTACATTAATTACAAAAATTGGCATACAAACTACTTTCAAATAACATTTAACAAAAAACTATTTACAATGATTTTACACTATTTTCTGTGGTAGAATACAATAATAACTAAGGAATTATAAACTCCTAAAACATAAGCGCTCAGCCATACATTCCACATCAGCTATTTATTTCTATTTGAATAAAACCCCAGCTTTTAGCTTATTTCATTAAAATACAGTGCGGCAGAGCCGAGAATCTGAATATCAGAAATATCGCTACATTCTATGGTTAGCTTTTTAATCGTTCTTGGATATGGAAATTTTGCTAATTCACTAAAAATAGCTTCTTTGTAAATATCATAGGCTTTCGCGATTGAGCCTCCGATCAAAATTGCTTCCGGATCAAATGCTAGAATGATAGAATAGATTAATTTACCCAAGTGACTACCAAATTCATTCGCAATTTTTATAGCAGAGGCATCACCAGAGCGCGCCAGATTAAAAATTGTTTCACCATCTGAATTATGTTTCTTACGAAAAAATACACCACTACAATAATCTTCAAATTTGCTATCTAGATATGGTATCTCGCCATATTCTCCCGAACCGCAATTTACATCAAGAAGAAGCTTCCCATTATTAATAATTCCGCCACCAATACCCGTGCCAATCGCAACCCCAACAAAGTTCTTATATTGCTGCCCTTTGCCAAATAACCGTTCACCAATCGCAAAACAATTAGCATCGTTATTAATAAATGCTTGACATGAATAACGCTCTTCCAAGACAGCTTTTAATGGAACTTCTTTCCATGATGGTATATTCTGCACATCATAGACTACGCCACTAGCCCGATCTACAACACTCGGAACACCAACGCCTATTCCTCTAACTTCAGGATCAAATACTTGATCAATGCAGTCAAATATTGTCTGCATAACTAGATCATATTCCTTGCTATCTGGCAGAGCAGCTTTGGCTAATTTAATTACTTTACCATTTTGGACAAGTCCAGCACGAACATTGCTAGCGCCCATATCAACACCGATTACTTTAATATCTTTCATAATTATCCCTAGGAATTATTTATCTTTTGTGAAAATCGTTTTATTTTTTATGAATGGCTTGGCTACAAGAGCAATCCAGAACATATAGCCTAGAGTCAGATAGACTAGGCACATACCATATTTTAAACCAATCATGTCACCAATAATGCCCTCAGCAAAAGGTATAATTGCACCTCCAATAATCCCTGTACAGAGAATACCCGCAAAAGTCCCATGATGTTTACTTAATGAATTAAGCCCTAGAGATAAAACACCTGGATACATTACTGAAGTACAAAAGCCAAATGCAGGAAAGGCAAATAAAGCCATCTCGTAATCACCAAATAAAGCACAGCTTAACATAATGATGCCAAGAATGATAAAAGCACCAAGCAACACTCTTTGATCAAGAAGTTTTATCAGAAACATGCCAAGGATACATCCGAGTGCTTGCCCTGCCCAGAATAACGCCGAAATATGCGCACCAACAGTATCTGGACTGGCATTATAATAAGTCTCAAGAAATTTTGAAATCCAAACAACAACACCTTGCTCGGTACCAACGTAGGCAAATATACCAATAAAATAAACCCATACAGTTTTACTTCTAAATAACTCAAAGACTATTGCTAACCCTTCCACTCGTTCATCTTCTTTTAGTTCTACTTTTGGAAATTTGGTAATAGCAATAATCACAAATAATATTGCAAACATAATCCCGGATACCAGATAGAATGCGACCCATGGCATAGTAGAGGGAGCAACTGATGCAAGTAAGCTGATAAATTTATCGCCACCAGATTCGGCAGCAGGTAACTTAGTAACCAAATATGAATAAACATATGGCGAACCAAACGAGCCACAGGCGAAAATCATCTGCGCCATTACGGAAAAGAAAGAGTAGTTTTCTTCTCCACCAGCTGTACGTAAAAGTGGATTTATTACTACCTGTAATAATGCCATACCCAGCCCCATAAAAAATAGCGAAATCAGATAAACTGGCAAGGTATGAATAAGTGTAAATAACCAGCAAGAGATAATTGCAAACAGCATTCCAAGGAGAGTGATTGATTTAGTACCATAGATATCAGTAAAGTAGCCAGTTGGTAGAGATCCAACTCCATAAGCGATAAAAAATGCAAACGGTAAAAAACCAGCTAGCCACAAACTCATATGAAAGCTTTCATTGGCGGCAGGCATTATCGGACCGATTATATTAGTTAGAAAAGAAATAGCAAAAAAAGTCAACATTACCATTATAACTAGCACGGGGCTACGTTTCATCGTCGGATTCCTGATAAAGATTAAAAATATAACGTAATTATACCCTTCGTTCTTACAAAAATTTCTCTTTTTTAATTCTATCTAAAGTCCCGAATTTACTAAAAAATATTTCTAACAGCTATAGAAACTCTGTCATACTAGGATCATCATTATTTTTAGAAAAAATAATATCTTTATCGGAATAATCTATACCAAATGAGGTGATGCAGCAAACCTTGTATCCTTCTGGATTATCATAATATTTCATAGGGAAATGTAAAAAAACTGTCCCAGGTTTTTGACAATATTGTTCCCATGATTTTAAGTGAACGTGAAGTATATCTGGATCGTCTAATAACTCGTAAGCAATGTACTCTATGGCACTATAATCATTATCAATAGCCAACCTAGCAATATTCTTATTTCCTTTTAGCCGCTCACTTGCATATCTTATCGAATATCCAGACTTTCTTACTCCTAAACTAGCAATTTCCTCATCATCTTGCGATAACGGGTCTAAATATTCAAAAATGAGAATAGGACTTGATACTGCTGTAAGTATAAGTTCTCGATCTAACCTTAGACTATTATCAAGACAAGTTAAAATGCGCCCATTATATTTAAGTACTTCTAAAATAAATTCACGATCTAATTTTAGTCTTTTACTAACGTGTTCAAAAATTTCATAACCCTCTATATGTACTCCATCAAAATCGTATAGGTATTTTTTTTCTTCATCATAGAAAGCAATATAAGACCAACCATAATTATCCTTTATAGCATAAAGTACCATTTCCTTATCATTACGAAGGTCTTCACTTGCATATACAAACTGGTAGGGATTAATGTCAATTGCTTTAATTACAAATTCTCGACTATTTTTTAATCTGAAACTAGCAAACTGAAGTGCGGTTGGATCATTTTCCATTGCAATTGTTATGATCTCTTCATTGTCACGATATTTTTCTGGTATATACTCAAGAGGACTTGCATACTTCATTCTTAAATCGAAATCAATTAAAATCGCCGGCTCATTAGTAATAACTAACTTAATAAGTTTGACGTCTTCTTGTATTTGTTTACTTGCAAACTTGTAAAATAAAGGGCTTACGCGCTTCATCATCTTATACATAAACTCATAGTCAGCAAATACAGACAGATTATAATTATCTACCACCAAATAGTTGCAATCATATTTTGAAGATACTACCCCCCATTCTTCATCAAAAAAATTAGCTGCTACTTCATCAGTAAATACAACATAATCTTCGTCAAAAAACTGTTTAAACTGTTCTTCAGTGCCTTCAAAAATAATCATCTAATTTATTTCCAACACAAAATTGAATAAGGTATTTATTTATGCGTAATTGTTAATAACTAAATCTATCACTGTTGCCAGATATAGCCAACGTACCTGTGCGAATATAGCTTATATCACTAAATCATGCTTGATCTGGGTTAGCTACAGTAAAGTTACGTTCCAATAAGTTCTCAAATACGATGTATTTAAAAGGGTATCATTATTATTAAATTTCACCAAGTTTACTTATAGAACTTAAACCTGAGACTATTCCATTCTTTTGTTTCATCTCAATATTACAAATATCTCCACGACTATTACAAGAAGAATTATCAATAATACTTCTTAATTTAGACGATTTGATATCATAACTTTTAGCATCATCAGGTATTGTTTTATTTATTTGACATTTTTGACTACAATCAAATAAAGTATAACTATCTGAATTAGAATTCATTTCAAGCACATAAGCACCTGAAGCATAAGAAGAAACTGAAATACCAGCTAAGATTGTTAATGTTAATAGTTTTTTCATTAGTAACATGCCTTTCCATGATTTTTAATACAAACATTTCTGGCAATAGCACAACCATTAATTATATTATGGTCTTGTTTGCTATATTGACCATTTGGTCCACTAGGTTGAGGTCTAATTCTTAAACAGATATTAAAAATACCTGAAGAACAGAAAGCGTTATTCTTAATACCTTCGCTAGCAAATTCTTTAGATATTTTATTATCTAAAGAATTTAGGTCACTGCTAGACATAGTACCTTTATACATTTCATTAAAAATTAAATTTTTACATTGATTTTCTGCATTATTTGCAACGCTAGAAACATCTGCAAAAGAATAGACTGATGTAAATAATACAATAGTTAATAAACAAAATTTTTTCATAATAATATTTCCTTTAGAGATTAATTAAATAACAATTTTAAGGTCACTTAAATTGTTAACGAGTCTTAAGTTAAATTTCACAATCATATTCCTTTAATTTGTTGATTCATTTACACATGAATTCATTATATATATTTAAAAACTTAGTTTCGTTATGTCGCGACCTGCTAACTTTTGAATAATCCCTGCATACTTAAGCATGTTATCCCTTAATGCATAAGACTTGTCTTAATCTTTGTACAACTTCGACCAAATCAGCTTGTGCAGCCATAACTTCATCGATATCTTTATATGCACTGGGTATCTCATCGATGACTTTGTCATCTTTACGGCACTCGATGCCTGATGTTTGTTGCATGAGGTCTTCAATAGTAAATGTACTCTTAGCTTTGGAGCGACTCATCTTACGACCCGCTCCATGTGAGCATGAACAATAAGAATCATGATTACCTTTACCAGTTACAATAAAGCTTTTCGCACCCATTGACCCTGGAATAATTCCCATTTCACCACTACGAGCAGACACTGCTCCTTTACGTGTTATCCAAACCTTTTCATCAAAGTGTTCTTCAAGTGAAGTAAAGTTATGGTGACAGTTAACAACCTCGCCAAGCGTAGCTACGTGTGGTATCTTACGTCGGATTGCTGCTATAACTAGACTCATCATCGTATCACGATTAAATTTTGCATAATCTTGTGCCCAATTCATTGCATTGATATATGCATTGAACTCATAGCTACCCTCATCTAACCAAGCAAGATTTTCATCAATGGGTAAACGGTTATTAGCCATTGCTTGTTCTTTAGCTAGTTCAATAGCATATTCACCAATCTGTCTGCCAATGCCACGTGATCCAGAGTGTAACATTACCCATACACGATTTAGTTCATCTAAACATATTTCAATAAAGTGATTACCACCACCTAAAGTACCAGCTTGTCGAATAATACGATTGGTTTTAGCATGTTCTAGTTTATTACGTAATTCTAGTGTTTCAAATTGAGCTAATAAATTAACTAACGCGTGTTTATAAATATCACCAGATTCACCAGTTAAATACACATCACGATGATGTTCATTGAATCCTACAGGAATATCACGTTCAATTTGATTTCTTAATGCACTCAATGATTCAGGTAAGTCATTAGCCGTTAAATTAGTTAAAACCGCACACATGCCGCAACCGATATCAACACCAACTGCTGCTGGAATAATTGCGCTTCTAGTTGGGATTACAGATCCAACAGTTGCGCCTTTACCAAGATGAACATCTGGCATGATAGCGATATGATTAGCAATAATAGGTAATTCAGAAATGCGTACAATTTGTTCGTAAGCATCAGTTTCAATCGGCATATTGCCGGTCCATAATTTAACGTTTTGCATAATCTTTTTCCTAAATCAGCAACTATCTTTAGTTGCGTATTAATTCTACTTATCTTTAACTCAGGTATTGATTCTAACAAAGAAATTAAAAAGCTAATAACAGCAGAAATAAATTATTTCATGCTGTATATCATGATTGATTTGATTAAATAAATCATGATTTGGCGGATGTTTTATGTCCTAGTTGGTAGAATAAAGGGAGAAATATTTTATAAGGTCTAGACAATAAAAGCATATTTAAAAGTTTGATAATATATTGGAGCTGCGCTGAACTAAAGTTTCATGATTCATAAAAATAGGTATATATATAAATAATTCAAAGATTTCAGAAGCTAAATGTAAGGAAATAGTCAACTGTGCTGTACTGGATAGCTAACAGGTGACCAATACTCTTGTGGGCTATCTATCATTATTTTGATGATAATCGGGATTAACTCCATTAGAAGTTTATTAGCATCGCTAATTTGACTACGATTTAGACTACTATTCCAAGTTGCACCACCGTGAATGATTTGATTACGTAGGGTATATAAACGAGAAAACACAACGCTTAAGACACCTGCTGAGTCTTGATTAATTAGCATCTTTTGTGCAGTAATTTTTGAATTTTGGAAAGACTCCTCCCAATGAGCAAAGTTAAGTTGTCCATTACAATGCATCCAAAAAGGTTGATAAATATACTTATTATCCAAAATAAGTCGAATTGAATTTGTAAACTGTTGCCAAATTAAGGGATAAATTAATTTATCATGATCTAACGTAACAATTTTGGCGATAAACTGATTATATTGTTCGCTAGTGCTACGCTCAAAGCCACTATCAATACCAAACGCCGCATTAAAAGCAATCCATAATGCAATAAACCGCATATCTTCGTCAGTGGTTTGCTCTGCCATATTTAACCAACTCAAAGCACGATGAACCCGTACTTTTAAGCCTTCTGGTTGATCATCACGTTCTTGACGTTGACGGATTTTTAAAGCTTGATATTTTAGTGGCATATGATCACCTAATTTTAGTTTAAATCAAACTCTAGTTATAAAGTACTTGCTTTTTTAACGTCCAATTTTTTCAAAGCTTCAGACAATAAATCAATGCGATCTTTTAGGGCTACTGACATTGGTTTAGTATCTTTAATCTCATCCAAAATATCCTCTGTAGTAATTATATTTTTATTACTAATAAACGCATTTTCAATTGTATCTTTTATAACAGCCTCTAAATCTGCACCGCTGTAGCCTGTAGTAGCTTGCAGTAGTTTAATCGTATCAATATCTTTATTCCATTTATTACGTTTTATTAAATGAATCTCTATAATTTTTCGTCTTTCTTCATTATTAGGTAAATCAACGAAAAATATCTCATCAAAACGCCCCTTACGCAAAAACTCAGGTGGTAATTTGGAAATATCATTAGAGGTTGCAACGACAAATACTGAACTAGTCTTTTCTTGCATCCAGGTTAAAAAGTAGCCAAATAATCTAGTTGTAACCTCATGACCGCCACCAGCATCACCAACACCAGAAAATGCTTTTTCTATTTCATCAATCCATAATACGCAAGGGCTAATAGCTTCTGCAATCTCAATTGCTCGACGCATATTGTCCTCACTTTCACCAACATACTTACCAAGCAACTTACCAACATCTAACCTCAAAAGTGGCATATTAAATAAGTTTGCAGTAGCTTTTGCAGTAAGAGACTTACCACACCCAGGCATACCAACAATCATAATACCTTTTGGCGGCTCAACACCATATTTTATAGCTTCATCGAGCCTAGAAAAAATTTTGGCTTTATTCTCTAACCATTTTTTTAGATTTTCTAATCCACCAATATCATTAGTTGTTTCATTAAAAGATAATATCTCTAACATTCCAGATTTTTTTATGATTTGTTCTTTTTCTTCCAAGATAATCTGGGTATCTTTTTGATTTATCTCACCGCTGTTTTGATAAGTTAAATTAAGAATCTGAATAATTTCAAACTCACTAAAGCCCTTTAATGACAAGGATAATTCATCAGTTAAACTCGATTCTATTAAAATATTCATATCTTGAGCAAAACCATTAATAATCTGTACAATTTTCTCTTTAGATGGCAATGGATTATCATATACAGTTATAAGTTTTTCAAGCTCTACGGGAATCACCAATTTAGTAGCCACAATAAAGATAGTTATGTAATAACCTTCTTCATGAATATTTTTTAGTGCGATTGTCTTCAACAATGACAATATTTTAGGATTATCTAAATGATAATGAATGTCCTTTAAGACTAAAAAGGCATTAGTTTCATCTATCGCAATAAATAAAGATAAAAACTCATCCAATTCATATGCATTTAGACTAGTATTTAAAATAGGTTGTTTATTCTTGAAATTAACATAACCAAGCCCATCATTATATTCATGTATTTTAACTTTATCACTAATCTGTTTTAATTCATTATCAAAAGCATAAAAATCAAAAGTAGGTACATAAATAATAGGTCTTAAAGCTTCTACATATAATGATAATTTTGATGCATAATTATCCATATTCATACCTCAAAATAAATAACATTTGACTTATCAGTATTACTTTTGTAAATTAGACCATCTAAAATTAAAAATTTACCATTTACATCCTCGGCAGATAGTTCTTGCATAGGGTTATTTGCTGCACGGATAAAAGTTCCACTTGGAATTGATAAGATCATTACTTTTGTTGTAACCAACTCTAGATCTTTCCAATATCCATCTGTTTTACCTTTGAACTTACGCAGCAAGATAGATGATACCACATGACTAAAAAGCAAAGATTTTTCTCCATCTGATTTATCTTTAATATTTTCAGCAGAGAGAACATTAAATATACGTTTTATTATTAAATCTTGGTTATTATATGTTTCCAACATAAAAACACTATTTAAAGAATTTTTTATTTGCTCATCATTTAATAGATACTCTCTTAATTGAGTATTCATCAGTAATGTGTATATGAATAGTGGTGATTCATCCATACATTTATGAATCAATCGCTTATAATCAAGTTGAAATAATTTTAGATATTTATCTTCAACTTCTTTGGTTGCGGTTTTCAAAAATGCAATATCTTCGCGTTTATCTATAATTTCTTGCAATAATACATCATAACCAATATGATAATCATTAACTATTTGTTTAATATTATTATCTTTTTTAGTCCACATTTCAAGTTCCGTTTTACGCTCATTCCAGAATCTTAATGAATAAGTTTGTTCATCAATGATATTTTTTGATAATTCAATATCAAATATCTCAATCAATTGATAGATTATTGGTTCCTCTGGATCAATTGCATTTATTTTTTGCAAATACTCATCAAAACTACGAGATTCAAGCCACCTATGTAATAATTTATTGTCATACAATGCTAATACATCGTCAATACAAAAATTATCTTGTAAACCTTCAATATTTCTAACACTCATACCATTAATATTTAAGTTAAATTTAATTGTTTTTGCCATTTTTAAACTCCTTTATTTTATTCCATTTATCACGATGCTCGTTAATTTCACCTTTAACAACAGATTGTTTATTTTTAGATTCAGTTGTACTTAAATTTTCTCGACTACCTTTTAACTGGTTAATCTCCGCTTCAGTCATAATGTAAAAATTATCTTGTTTTGAAAGCTCTTCGTCATTAAAAGATAGAATAACTAAAATTAAAATATCATAACCATCTTTTACAACAAATGAATTATTAGTGCTTTTATTTTCTAATATTGTTGTTTTTACCTGAATTCTAATTATTTTTTCGTCATTAATTACAACAATATCCCAACCCGGCTGTATTTTATCTGTAGCTCTATATACTTCATAATTTTGTTTGAGCAATTCTTTATAGACAGCAACTTCGCCATATTCTCCAATATATTCATTTTTCATAATTCT
The DNA here is from genome assembly GCA_008017155.1 of Neisseriales bacterium. Lineage (GTDB taxonomy): Bacteria > Pseudomonadota > Gammaproteobacteria > Burkholderiales > UBA11063 > Aquella. The sequence goes on from SSGX01000016.1 coordinate 18,610, forward strand.
CACCAGCTCAATAATGAGTCAAATACATTTTTAATACCATTTATCACCGCCTTACCGACATCGACAGGACCTTTAAAGGCAGTTTTTACAATTGTTGCACCAGTCTTAACTATTTCTTTACCAGCTTGATAAATTTTTTCACCCACTTTAGAACCAGCGATTCCTCCGACGACACCCCCAACAACACCACCTATAGCTACACCAATAGGTCCACCAACAGCACCAAGTGCTGCACCAATTTCAGCTCCAGCTAAACCACCCTGAAATCCATATATTAATGAAGCCGTTGTTGTTCCCATCGCATCAGCAGTCTCTGTAGGTGTTAATTCGCCTTTTGCCCATTTATACAATATCTTGGCATTTTCTATACCACCAATAACTGCAGTAGTAATCACATTTGCTTTCAGACCTTTAGCTAATGCTCCCAACCAACCACTTCTTGCAGCAACAACAAAACCACCAGCAACCGCAGTTGTAGCACCAACATTTACACCTGTTTTGATACTACTTTCAAAAAATTCTTTTAAATCTTCGCTTGCAGACTGATTTTCTTTACCTGTTATTGCATTCCACGCTCTACGTCCCAAAATTCTAGCACCTTGAAAAGCACAGGTGAATCCCGCTGCTATTAAAGCACTTTTGCCAATTTCTTTGGCTACATTGATTCTATTAGTATCGCTCCACTCATATTTTTTAGCTTCATATTCTAGCTGTGCTTTTTCCTGTAATGCTTTAGCTTCTGCTTTTGAAAGCGGTTTAGATTTTATACCATTGTATTCAATCTCACCAACACCCCCCTCAACTCTTCCAGCCTGATCACTTGGCACTAGTTTACGTTGACCTTTGTAATCACCATGTTCAAATAATTTTTTGGTTGCGTCAGCATCTTGTCCATACTTAGCTTGGTATCGACGAACAAGTTTACCATCTCCATCATAAATACCAATATCCATTGAATTTTTACCAAATGCACCATCTGGGATTAATACCTTAGCAGTTACCTTACTACCTTGAGCTGCCGCTTCCGTATTAAACGTATTTACATGGTGTTGCTCAGCAATAAACCCATCCAGATTACGTCCCATATTAAAGGTAAACCCATCATTGTTGGTAATGGTCTTTACCATAGCCTCATTTGAGTGTGTTATTGCATTATCAATATTAGCAGCATAGTTACCTACATTTATTGCTCCATTGGTTTTAGCAGACTTCTCAATTTCATTTGCAAGCCAACTCTCTTTAGACTTCCCTTTATCCATGTGAGCATATAAAGATTCTTTTTTTTCTTGTGCTTCTTTCACAGTAGCAATAACTTCAGTTGCTGTATTAGTAATTTCCCGTTCATCTTTCCAAATATCGGGGTATTTTTTAAATTCATGAACCAACCACTCCTCTAGGCTCATTTCATGTTTATGCTTTTCATATGAATCGACAAATGAAGTGATAACTGAAGTAGTTTTCTTCATATTTTCTTCATTGCCAAACGTTATTTGCATCAGCATATCAGCTTGACGTTCTTGATATTCTTCATTAGTCAATACTTCAACATCGATAATTTCTAATTTATTATTTGGACTTTTATTATCTTGGTTCATGTTTTTCTCTATATTAGTCTAGTAATTTATTAAGATACAGATTTGATTTTCATTATTTCAAAGCGCTGTTTATACTCTTGAACTTTTTCTCTCATAATCTGCCAAAGTGTATGCGTTTGATTAATGATATTTTTAATTTGCTTTGTATTAAGTTTTATTTCAACACTAATCTATTACATATTACACTTATTCTTTAGTATATAGGTAACCCGCGATACCACCAATTACTCCACCCAAAGGTCCTGCCACAGCAGCACCCACCGCAGCACCTTTTGCGATAGCCATAGCAGGAGTTTCTTTATTAACGTAATTCAAATTCATATTAGCAAATTGAAATTCTTCCTCTCGCTTATTTATTCCCTCATTTTGATTAATAAAGTGCAAACAAAAATCATCGTAATCCGCATCAGTAAAATCACAGTTAATAATAATATTTGGTGTTAATGAAGGCAACAATAGATTTTTAGACATTACCATTATTGTTCCAATAAATGAAATATGGGAACTTCTAAAACAATTCCCGATAAACTCAGAGTTTTTAGCTGCAATGGGATTTAAAGAAGCACGAGTAAAGTCATTATGTTCTAATATTGTATTATCCAAATTAGAGAACCTCATATCGGTTTCTATAAACTTTGATTGATTGATATAAGAGTTAGTTAAAATAGATTTTTCCAGCTTGACAGATGTAAAGTTACTTTTATAAAACCTTGATCCATCAAAATTGGAGGATGCTAAATTTGAGCTACTAAAGTCAACATTATTAAAGATACACTTTTTAAAAATAGCATTTTCCAAATTGGCTTCAGAAAATGAAGTTTTATCAAATTTACACTCAGAAAAACTTATACTATTAAGATCTCTTTTGGATAAATCTATATTAACAAATTCTTGATTATATAATTTGTTCCCTGATTCAATGAACCATGGGTTATAATTAGTGCCTTTAATATTAAACGCCAACAATATTTCATCAAGAATATCTTCATCAGACTGTAAAGATATTTGTTCTAATGCAGTTACAATATTCTCTTCTTCTTGATTATTCAACCATTTTATCATCTGTCCTTCTTTGAATAAATCAATTAAATATTTCGGATCACCACCTTCCTCTATATACAACTTTAACTCAATAATATTTTTAATTTTTACACCATTTATGTTGAGGCTAAATTTTATTTTTTCTGATTTAATATTTTTCATTTATAATAGTTTCCTTAAGTCTCAGTTATAATCATTGTCCTCTAGGACTCTAGCTTTTTTCTTAACAGTGCTATCTGTATTACTGCTGGGATTGTAACCCTAAATGCAGCACCGGCAATATCAAATGCAGTCCATGCACCTGTTATCAACCATCCTATAGGTCCAGTTAAAATTGCAGCAGTTCTAGTAAGTGCGGCATTTGCTCCCAATGATAACCCCCTTCCGACCATTGCTTTAAATACAGCATTTACGATTATCAATGTTATCTGGTATGACTTAAATCCACCTGCTCTAAACAAGAGCTGAAATGAACCTAAAAGTAACTCTGGAGTTATTGAGCCAGAATGATTTATCCCAACCTCTTCAGCAAGTTTTTTCAATTCATCAGGTGTCATATTTTTTATTGAATCTGATAAAATTTTCATTAATAATTCATTCTCAATTTTTTCTACATTAAAGTCTTCATGATATGCAACTTTTAATTTGTCACAAACATCACAAAGTACCTCTTTGTAAAGGACACCTTTTCCACCCCGGAAAAGCGTGGCTAAAGTATTTGCACCAAAACATTGAATTTCTGCTGCTATAGATTCCCAATATTTATTATGATTAGGGTAATATTTCTTATAATCTTCGGATTGAGTTAATTCCTCAGAATATCTTACCCCACCATCTTTATCATGAGTTAAACAATATACTAAATCGTTTAAATCTTCAGATGATATTTGTTTTAAAAATTCTAGATCTCTATCATAACGATATGACATAATAACTCCTTGTATATTTAATGAAAAATTGACACATTACAAAAATTAAAAATAGTTACCTTCTTTGATTACAATCTAGAACCTCAACATAATGTCTATATATTAAGCCTACCTTACTAAACTTCTCTTGAAACCACTTCCTTAACTCTACTGGCTCCAGTAATTCTGCATGCTCCATAAATTGTGGGAAATATAATTGAGCTTTCAATTCTGAGCATTCAAAAGTATAGGTATCCCCATCCTCTTCAAGTAGTTTTGGGCGATGAGTGATATTACGCTGATAAATTTTTCTACCTTCCAGCGATAATCTAACTTTTACCCTTTTCCCATAAGATAAAAATGGATCAAAGTTATTCTTTATTTCACTAATATAGATGGGATCATAGTGCGTTTGCAGGTGATTATCAAGAACACTTACTCCCTTAATATTGGACAAGCGGTAATTAGTGTAAGAATTTCGCCGATGGCAATAGCAAAAGACATAATTTCGGGTTTCACCATCTGATCTGGCTAATGCAAATGGTTCAATATCTCGATATTCTTCTTTATAGCGAATCTTTAATCCTCGCTGATGTTGGATAGCTTCCTGAATCAATAAAGTAGTTTTACTAAAAATAGCCTGCTCGCGCAAAAAGCGTGGCTGATTAGCATATGTATAAAATAGTTTACGGAAATAATCTGCTTTATTATTAATCTGTATCGTGTCGCAAACGGCGGCAAAAAAATCTAGATTATCCTGATTTAATGTAAACTGCAATGTCTTACAACAATCAATATTTATGTCATTTGATAATTTAATCTCTTTGTCAGCATAATGTCGAAAAACCTCGTTACATAAACGATTCTTTGGTAGATTAAATGATTCGGCATCCGCACAAAGTATTTCATGCAAAAACTCTGGAACATTTACTCTTACTTTTGGATCAAGCTCAAAGCCCACTTATAACTACCTCTTCATCTAAGCATTAATACAATACTGATTCACTACCACTATAATCATTCCAATGATTATAGTGGTAGTGAAAGAAATAATTTGTCCATTTATGTGGACAATTTATTCTTTCAGCTTCTTACTCTCATATTAATTAAAGAGTTTCTGTAATACATCTCATATATCCTATTGAAATAATTTATCATACACAAGGGTATTGAATATCAAACTATAAGCATATAGTCCTTTTTTACTTATATTTCCTGCATCTAAAAATTAGAATTTTATTTATAATTAGCTTGATAAACAGTTTTTCTATTCGAAAACATTGCAATTGTCAATAATTAGCCTTAGCAAATTCTCCTAATGGGATAGGATAAATCCTCCAAACTTTACTTCATCACACAAAAAAGACATTAAACAAAGAATAGTAGAATTTTATCAAAAATTATCAGATAGTTATAACAGCACAACTTTTATGAAGAGGGTTCTATTTTTTTACTGATTTAATTAGATATTTTTAATTTAAGTTGATTTAAAAGTTCTACTTTATTGAAATATACTAATTATTTATTAAGTAAAATTTCAGGTGATAAATATTTACACACTAGCTTTACTAATAGTATTCATAGAAATTTTATCTATTGTTCAAACCTCCACAGTTAACCTAAAATTACGTTATCAATCAGGAGGAAAACAAAAATGAAAACCTTTATTAGTAAACTAAAAAATTTACCAGTTGCAGTTTCAGGTCTTGCCCTAGGAACCGCTGGATTAGGTAATATTCTGGCAAGTGAAGTTACACCAAGTCTACGTTATATTTGTGCGATGATTGCTTTATTGATATTATTAATGGTAGCAATAAAGAAATTATCACACCCCAAAGTACTTTGGAATGAAATCAGTCATCCTGTAGCAGGTAGTTTTATCCCGGCTTTTGATATGGCATTAATGGTGATTGCTAGTATAGTAGTCAAACATAATCAAGCAATCGGGAAAGGAATGTGGTATCTTGCCATACTTTTCCATCTATTTTTTGCGATCAGCTTTTTATATCATCGTTATAGAGACTTCGATTTAAATCATATGTTACCAAGTTGGTTTGTCCCGCCTGTTGGTATAATTGTTGCTTGTGTGACAGGTGAAGCTATGCATGCACAATTAATTACACATACAATATTCTATGTTGGGTTTCTTTTCTATATCTTATTGTTACCAGTAATGATGTATCGCTTGATATTTGGCGATAGAATCCAAGATGCTCAGCTTCCATCCTTTGCTATTATGGGAGCTCCCGCAAGCCTATGTCTTGCTGGTTATCTAACCGCTTTTAATCAGCCAAGCCAGATTGTTGTTGGATTTCTGTTATCTCTGTCTTTAATGATGACATCACTAGTTATAATCTCGATGATTAGAATCAACCACTACCGGATTCGCTTTATGCCAATTTATGCATCATTTACATTTCCATTAGCAATTGGATCTACAGCATTAATCAAATACTCGCATTTCATTGGTTTAGATACGCTTAGTGGACAATTTTGGCATCAAATCGGGCTAGCCGAAATGGCATTTGCAACTATTGTTGTAAGCTGGGTCTTAATCATGATGACAAAATTTGTATTTCATAATGTTCTTAAAGCAAGTCATAGTTAATAAAATGAATAAACGTTATCTATCTTTAATTGCCTTACTGTTAGCTAATATCCCGATTATGATTACTTCATTGAAGCTTGCCTTATTGATAGTGATCATAATCGCAGGATACTGTATCATTCATAAAAGTTACTGGATTCTTGGACTATTAACTGGAACAACGATTATTAGCACATTGATTGGAAAACTAATGCCGGTAATTACACTAGAAAATTCAAATCTGACCGTAAACCATGAGAATTTGATAGTTGCGTTAATAATTATTCCAGTACCGCTAATTATAAATAGTCTCTTTATCTATCTTGGAGAAACTTCAGGTAGATAAAGGTACATTTATGTCTAAATAGCCTTAATAAGATATTCTGGCTTATGAATCTAGATAAGGAAGTAATAATAAGCAAGGAACATTGATTGATTTGGATTTATATATGCTATAATTTGCAAGTCAAAACCTAAGAATTATTATGTAAATACAGATCAAAATGATATAAAAAGACTAATAACTCTTAAAACAGAATCTAGATTCTGAGTTAAATTACAACATTTATTTATTAAAGTACAGATGCAAAAATTTCTTGAATGGATAAACTTCCCCAAATTTGTTTTAATCGTTGGTATTATTAGCGCAATTACCTATCTATTTTCATTTTTATACCCGATTACGGATAATGCTTTTATTGTTGCCAATATTCGGCCCGTCGCAGCCGATGTCTCAGGATATGTAACTGATCTTTTTGTAGTTAATGGACAAAAAGTGAAAAAAGGTGATCCCTTATTTATCGTATTTCAAAAACCATATGAATATACCTATAAAGCAGCACTAGCTGATGTAGAAGTAGCAAAACATGAATATACCACCATCAGTGAGCAATTAGCACAAGATGTTGCTAGCCAAAATGCTGCCGAACAAACCTACAAAAAATTAGCCAATGACCTAAAAAGTTATCAAGCAGCCTATCAGACTTATGCCGTAGCTAAGCTTGATGTAGATAACCTTAATTATGACACCAAAACTGCGTATAATAATTTTATTGCATTAAAACAAAAAGTAGCTGTAGATAAAAGTAATCTGAAAGTTCAAGAGCAGAAAATTAAGCGGCTTGAAGCATTGGCTGGAGTTGCCAAAGTTAATCTTGATGAAACAGTCGTCAGGGCTGCAAGTGATGGCATAATTCAGAATATGTATCTGTCACTTTATACGCCGATAAAAATTCATGATCCAATCTTTTCTTTTGTTGATACCAGTGATATTTATATTCAGGCAAATTTTACCGAAACGGATCTTCGCCTAATTCGAGCCGGTGATAAGGCAACAATTATTCCTCGAATGTATCTTGGACAAAAAGTCTTTCATGGCGTAGTCTTATCAACCAACTGGTCGGTTGAACGGCAGGAAACGAATCCAAGGAGTCAGTTACAAAAAGTAGCACGAGAAAATGAATGGGTATTACTACCTCAGCGCTTTCCGGTACAGATTAAGATTCTTGACCCTGATCCGAAATTTCCACTAAATGTGGGAGCGAGTATGTATGTATATGTATCTCGTAACTGATAAAATCAATTATCCTTTGCCTTAACATGAAATCAATTTTTGCTACTACCTATCAAAAATTCAAAACTTACGATGTATATGGTAATGGCAGGATCTCCATTTTTGTTACCTTATATATCTACATTGTATTATCAAGCTTTAACATCTATAATCTAAATTTTAGCCTAACTCAGACTTTTTTCTTTGTAATTCCAGCAGCTTCAGCAATTGGTGCTGCTCACCTTAGTAATATCAACTCATTTAAACAACGCGATAGTACTTTTATAGTATTCATGGTTTTTACCGCCTGTGGCGTTTTTGGCTTTACAATTGCTGAAAAATACAATACCTATGCCCTCTTGGTATTTTCATTTTCCCTTTATTTTGCCCTAATGACAGTAACTTCATTTAGTGGTTTCACACAATATCGAGGACTAATCCCACCAGTTTTTGTACTAAGTTTTCTGACAATCTTGGTAGGTGGTGCTGGTCAATTCAACGTAGCGATAAATCGCGCCATATCAATGAGTGTTGCTGGTATCATTAGCTATATATGCTTACAATTAATTCCAGTAAAATATTATCACCAGATTTGGTTTAGCTCGGCAAATATAGTTTTAACAAGAATCCGTAATCAGCTGCAATTAATAATCGTCAAAGAGTCAACTAGCATTATCTTCCATGGTGACTGCGTAATTAAGATGAATAGTAGTCTAGGATTTACTAGCTCTTCGAATCAATACCCAGAATTTAAAAACTGCTCAGCAAAGATTTATCAGTTCTATTTTGGAGCTGCACTGGCATATAATAATTATGAGAAATATAATCGTAATGGTTGCTTAACCAATTTATTTAAATGGCTTGTCGCTACCGAGAGTTTTTTTCAGCAACATATAGCGCTACCGACTCAGTATGTAGAACAAATTATTCAGCATCAATACACTGCCCCGAATAGTGATATTCGTAATTTATGGCAGGTACTCTTTGAAATTACCCAGTCGTGGAATAATTTATGCAACGCATCTCACTAAAGTATTCTAGACTTATCCATAATGCGATTGTTTTTACAATTAGTCTATTTATCAGCTTTTATAGTCATATTCCTTTTGCTTTTTGGGTTTCGGCAACTGTCCTTGCTATTATGTTACCAATGGATAGTCAACAGATAAAAGATCGGATTACGGGTGTCTTCTGGGGTACGATTCAAGGTCTAATCCTATTTATTCCAATCTGGCTTATTCTTGATATAAATAGTGGATTAATTTTTCTGATTATCCCTTTATCATTAGCAGCAGCTAATTTTTTCCAGATCCATAACTTCTCGCGAAATATCGCCTTTTTAAACATTAATCTGGGTCTATTCCTTGAATATATGCAATACGGCAATTATCATTTTTCAGGATATTTTGTAGCTAGATTCATGACAATAATTATTGGAATTATTCTTGCCGGCTGTGGAGATTTCTTTTTTACTCACCGCAAAAACTATGCAACACAGGAGTTTTTTGAAACAGTTAAAAAGCTTCAAGCTTCTTTAGCTAAATTATTAGAAATTTTTAATGACCTTCATCGGACTGAACTCCAACAAGAGCACGAATATACTATAATTAATCATATCAATGAAATCAATACTCTGGCAGCAGCACTAGCTAATAATATGAAAAGTATCTTACTTGAACAATCGTCAGAAAGCTCAAATCAAATAAGCAAATACTATAAGTCAATTCCGGCTGACCTTAACCAATATAAGATGGAATTATTTGCACTTGGTTATGCAGTTAGCTCAAGATTAGTAGTTACTGAATATCGTTTAAATAATCTCCTCGTAAACTTGCAACATATTTCAGATAAATTAACACAAGAAACAAATGAACTTTTAAAAGTAAATCCACTATGAAACGCTTAATTATAATACTAAGCATCGTCCTTGGTAGCTGTAGTCTTGTCTCCCCTGAACGACCAACAGCTAAAGCCAAAGTTAATAATAATTGGTCTTCTTCAAGTAAAGAAGTTACAACCAATAGTAAAATAAATGATACTGAAAGCGGTAGCTATTGGTGGTATAAATATAGCGACAATACTCTAAACCAACTCATGGAGTCCGCTTTTCAGCAAAATAACCAGCTGCAAATCGCAGGTGCTAGTGTTGAACTGGCAAATGCCCAGTTAAAAAGAATCGAATATGCATGGATCCCAAATTTGACTGCCAAGACTGGTTATTCATCATTCCCGGAGATCGGTAATCTTGGTTATTTTTTTGGTGGTATTGCTAA
>SSGX01000043.1 GCA_008017155.1 Neisseriales bacterium
ATCAAATTTACTGATAAAATTGGAAAAGGCTGGCAAAATTGATGAAATTGAAAAGCTCAAGCGTATTTCACCAATTGCTTGGGCACATATTAATATTTATGGACGTTATGAATTTAACAAGGAATTTTTAAATATGGAGTTTAATGAACTTATCAAGCTGATGAGCCTTGATAATATTAAGTTTGAAGAAAACTAGGTTTCAAAATTTTACACTTTTGAGGGGTTGGGTGAAAACACCCAATAAGAGTTTAAAAATCCAAAGTATTCTAACTTTACCATCCTTTATTTTTAATGAACTATTAGGGATTTTTTCAATAAAATCAATAATGTATTGAAATTCAGCTTCAGTTAAGTATTTACTTTGTTTTACAAGGGAGTTATACGTTATGCTGTCGTTTTTTATTTTAAAGAAGAATGGGTTATATTCAAGCATATTAGAGTGAAAGAGATATTTGAACATGCTTTTTATTACTAAAAGGTTGGAATATACTGATTTATTGGATAATGATTTCTGGAAGGGTTTCCAATCAGGATCACTAAACTTTTTTCGGTGAATATTACACCAGTCCGGATCTGGAGCTTTAATAAATTCGGAATAACTCAATAAGTAGTACTTATTGATAGTTTTAAGTGTTAAACCGTTGTATTTTAGCCATAGATAGAATCTAAGTACAATTACTCGGTATGTCACAAATGTATTATAGCAGTATTTATATTCACGTAACCATATGATAATACATCGAAGATCATTATCAATAGGTACTGTTCTATTTGAAATTTTGAATATTATAAACAAATCAGGAATAGTTATACTCATTATTTTTACCCCAAAATTTAGAGTGTAACTAATGAATTATTTTTAATTATTCCTAATTATGAAATAATAGGCTAAGATTATTTTGATAATGATAAAAATAAGATATTATATAATGATTTATTTACATGAAAATAAAATTTGTAGTAGAATGATAGGAGTTTGAGTGTCAAACGATAACTAATTTGCGATGTGGAGTTTGGGCTTATATCTAACTCCACTCGTAAATTTTATACATTGTCATTAGATTACAAAAGTACTGGTAATACTTTTATAGTCTGCTTAACCCTTAGGAAAGAAGGATCTGCATTATGCTCAATGATCAGCATAATTATATCATATCGTCTGCAAATTGCAACAATATTTCTTTAGATAATTTGTATAAAAATGACTACAATACACCCAATAATAAAATTCACTATTATAACAATAATAGTGAATTTATTATTTAAATATTATTTCATATTTGTACAGTTTATGAAATAATATTGTCAGGCTATCATAATCATGATTATCTTTATTGTATAGAATCAGAAATTAAATAATCCCACATGGAGTAAAAAAAAATGAATGAAAAATTTGATAATGGTCACTATTTAGAATACACTTCAGCGGCTAATCCGCGGATGCCAGCCATACTTCCTCGCGTAATGCTGCCTGACTTTAGTTTTACAAAAACAGCAATTACCTCGGTTGATCTCTCCAAAGAACTAGTTACCGACTATCGTGCAACAACGCCCAATTGTTTAGCTAGTTTTATAACTATCTTGGCTAATGAGAGCACTAATTGTACGGCAAATGCTACCTCACATTTATTTGTAGTGATTGCGGGTGCCGGAACGGCTAAATTTGCAGATGGTGAAATGAGCTGGAAAGAACGAGATGTTTTTGCTATTCCCAGTGGAGCAAAAGATATTTTACTTAGCGCAAGTGCAAATTCTGTATTATATTGGGTTAATGATGAGCCAATATTAAGTTACCTAGGAGTTAGCCCACACAAACAGATTTTTGCCCCGACTTTATTCCCCTCGGAGAAAATTATAGCTTTTGCCAATCAGTTTAATCAGGATGAAAAAGCACAAATGCGTAATCGAAATGGTGTTCTATTGGGTAATGATGCTTGTCCATTAACCAAAACGGTTACTCCTAGCCTATGGGCGTTATTTAATGTAATTGAGCCGCATTCAACTCAATTACCGCATCGACACAATTCAGTTGCGCTAGATTTAAGCCTTAGTGCTAAAGCTGGAGTTTATACCCTTATGGGACCTGAATTGGATGAAGATGGCAAGATAAAGAATGCTCAACGTTTTGACTGGGGAAATGGTGTAGGATTTATTACGCCTCCAGGCTGGTGGCATGCACATATTAATGAATCCGATGAACAAGCAATCGTTTTACCAGTTCAGGATGCTGGACTTCAGACATATATGCGAACTTTATTTATCCAGTTTAGCTCGAAAAGGTAAATAGCTTAAGCATGAATGATAGCGACAATATTCACATAAAAAATCTGGTAAACTCGATTAAATTGATGTCTGGTTTTAACAAAAACATGGCAATTGGAATTAAAAACCTTAATTCTGAGCGTATCTATTTACCTGAATATTGTCGCTATCTCTTTAAGCTAGAAAAAGATGTATCTAGTTTGGTTTCAATTTGGTTGGCCAAACTACCTTACTATTTTTTAGTAAAATTCATTGTACTATTTAACTAGATTCTGTCAGACATTTTAGATTGGATTCGTTTCTGCATTACCAACGATACAGTTGCCCAATCCTGATCAGTAACCGCAAATACCAACGAATCACGCACCCTGCCAGATTGAGTAATTGCATGGCGTCTTAATATACCTTCATGAATAAACCCAAGTTTTAGCATAGCTTGCTTTGATTTTTCATTAAGCGCATCCGTTTTCCATTGCACTCGATTAAAGCCAAGCTTATTTATCAGGTGGTCAATAAGTAGATATTTATTTAATGGATTATAGCCACTACCCTGATATTCTTTAGCTAGCCAACTTGACCCCATTTCTAGGCGCTTATGTCTGAAGCTAATTTCATATAAAGAACTAGTACCAATGATCTTTTTTGTTTTATTATCAATAATTACTAGTAATGCCAGACTTTTCTTCGCTACTTCGGCAAGTTTTTCATTAACAAAATCATCGCAACTCTCATACTGAGTAAAAAACCAAGTAAAAAACTCTGAATCAAATATTGCCCTCAACCCATCAAGATCACTATCACGATAATTACGAATAGTAACTAATTCATGCTGAATATGAATATTCTGTAAGTTTTCAAAAGTAATCATTTAACATCCTAAACATTGAATTTTCACTTAATTAATTGCCCTAGCCCAGCGTTGGCTCCAAGTTCCTTAACACCACTTTCAATGAAATATAACCAATAAGCGAAGAAAAAGCATACATAAAAACAACCGCAATTGCCGCACCATTAATTGAATAATACTTAACCATCAAATAGGTAACAATAATATTTACTACTAGTATAAATCCCGTTAAATAAAAGCTAAGTCTGGCTTTACCCATTGCTGCAAGAATGTTACCATTAATGGTCCTAAAGGATGCGATTATCCAGTACCCAAAACTAATAATCTGAAATGGCAATATACTATCCTGATAACTCTTACCAAAGATTACTAAAATTAATGGCTTGGCAAGCAAAATAAGAAAAAAGCTAGTACTAGCACTAAAAGCAAACATTCTTAAAAAGATGTAACGCGATAATTGTCTTATCTTAGTTGGATCATGCGCATTTTTGGCAAATTCAGGGTAAAAATAATTTACCGCAATATTTGGAATAAAATTAATTGCAAACGGAATTATCGTGGCTACCCGGTAGCTCGCAATTAATTGCGGTTCCTTAACTATATAACTGATAATTATTATATCCAATACAAATAACAGTCCAGAAAAAGCATTAGCTAGCGTAGTAAAAAAAGAATAACTGATAAATTGCTTTCGATTAATCAAGCTAGTATCTTTTTTGGCAAAACCGATAATAGCAGGAAGCTTAAATTTCCAACTTGAAAATATCAGCATAACAACATAAGCAATATAAGTAAAATAGATCAGTCCATAGAGGTGAAATAGCATAATCCCAGCTATATTCGCTAATAAGAGTAAGCTATTATTAATAATAAGAAAGTAACCCTGTATTCGATTTTGCCCACTGGCACGCAAATATGCCTGAAAAATATCGATATATAATCTGCCAACTGGAAGTAATGCCATCGTCAGTAAAATTGGGCGCGCTGCCGGAATTGGTAAGGGAAAAATTAAAGCATAAGCAATAATAAACAGCGCAATAAGGAGGTTGAAAAAAATACCAACTTTGAACGCAAACTGAAGAACAGCAACTCTTTCAAATTGGTCTTTTGCCCTACTTACATACTGAAGCACTCCACTCGCTGCACCAAAGCCGTTTAGTAAGAGAAATAGTGAGATGATATTAAAAGCAAAGGTATAGACACCAAAATCATGTTTCCCTAATAGTCGAACATAGATAATTGAGCCACAGAAAGTAATTAAGTAAGAAAAGATATTGGCAAAAAGCGTAAAGAAAAATTCGCCTTTTAGTTTATTGACAATTTTTGGCAATGACATTTGAATAAACCTAAAATCTATTGATATAATTCAATAAATTTATTAATATTACATTTTAGCGTTGCCTTATTTTCTATCAACTGATAATTGAAATCATATAAATTCCGATAATCTTCAGGATTATCCGCTATTTTCACAGCTTTAATAATTTCAAGCTGTAGTTCATTAATATTAACAGAAATAAAGCCATTATAATCATTAATCACCCACTCCAGATTCGCTGGTAAATTCGATAAAACCGGGACACAGCCATACGCCATGGCTTCGAGAAGACTTGATGCAGTACCATCACTTTCTGGAACTGAAACAAATATTTTAGCTATTTTATAGTAATCGACCAGCTCTTTATATGGAATCATGCCAGTAAAGTGGATATTATCTACAACTCCAAGCTTCTGGGCTAACTTACGTAAATTATCACTTTCTTCGCCACCTGCGGCTACTATTAGTTGATAATCAGCATCCAGCAGTTGATTATTTATTAAGCCAGCAAAAGCACTAATAATCTTATCAATCCGATATAGTGGTTTATGTAATCGATTTGATAGAATCACTTTCTTTTTATTGCTAATAATCTGCTTTAATGGTAGCTCTTGGATTCCAAAATTAATCGTATGAATCGGCTTGGTAACCCCGTTTAGTAATTGATTGATTACCCCCGACATATACAATGAATCTGAGGTAATAACATCTGCATTTATTAGACTATATCTAACTATTCTAGCAAGAATCCGGCTCTCTTTGGGCAACAGAAGAACATCCGATCCCCAGGCGGTTAGGATTGTTTTTGGCTTAAATTTTAAGCTTCGGATGGCACGTAAGCTATGCCAGGCATAACTATTTGCTTGATGAATATGGACAATCTCCGGCTTTTCAATATTTAGTATCTCGGCAATCTGTTTTTTAGCTTTGATATTACTTAGGGCAAAATTAATTTGATATTGTTTTAAACTAGTAAATTCTGGCATTTGCAGGTTTGTAATAATCGCGACTTCATAATTACTATTATCAAGTATTCCTTGAATAAATCTTTTACAATGGATTGAATTAGAGCCAATTACTATAAGCTTACTAGTCATTTGCCCATTCCGTATAATACTCTGCTAGTTCAGGATATTCATTAAGTAGCTTACTGTCTTTTACCCGAGTATCGCCAACAACTTGTGCTGGATTCCCGGCAATTATTGCAAAATCAGGAAACTCACCTTTTACTAGAGTATAAGCAGTAACTAGTGAACCTTTGCCAATTTTACTTCCCGGCATTACTAGCGAATGCGCACCAATAAAAGTATATTTACCAATTATTACCTCACCAGTAATATACCCTTTATGGCGACCATTATACTGAATATAGTGTTTGCCGTAGAGTCGAACAGATTGATGCGATGAGTGAGTAAGAATACTGATAAAATTAGAAATCTGGCATCCTTCACCAATCGTAATGCGATTACTAGCATCAAGAATATTATAATGCCCAATAAAAACATTATCAGCAATATTAAGATTCTCAGGGTTTACAATATTCACTGTATTACTAATGCGAGTTTTTGCCAGATAAGTACCATCAAAAGAAGTATAGCCAAGCACCATTCTTGGCCTGGCTATATATTTGTTTAACAGGTTTAAGAATTGCCAGACAAATTTCTTCATTAACGAGGCCTAAATCATCTCTGGAGTTATAACGACCTTCTCAGATTGAAGTTCTGGTAAATCATACATTTTTTCCAAAAGCAGATTTTCCATGATTGAACGTAAGCCACGAGCACCAGTTTTGCGTGCCAAAGCTTTTTTAGCAACCGCTTTAATTGCACCATCAGCAAACTCAAGATTTACATTATGTAAATTAAAGATTTTCTGATATTGTTTAACTAAGGCATTTTTCGGTTGAGTTAAGATTTCTACTAATGCATCTTCGTCTAATTCCTGCAAAATTGCATGAACAGGCAAGCGCCCGATAAACTCAGGAATCAAACCAAAACGTACCAGATCCGATGGCTCAGTATCTTTTAAAAATTGGTTTTTACTTATAACATCAGATTTGCTATTTACTTGTGCACCAAAGCCAATACCCGATTTTTCGGTACGCATTTGAATAATTTTCTCTAGACCATCAAACGCACCACCACAAATAAATAGGATTTCGCTAGTATCAAGCTGAATCATTTCCTTACCGGGATGCTTACGTCCGCCTTGAGGTGGAACATTAGCAACTGTCCCCTCAACTAGCTTTAACAATGCCTGCTGAACGCCTTCACCAGATACATCACGAGTGATTGATGGATTCTCACTTTTTCGCGCAATTTTATCAATTTCATCGATATAAACAATCCCGTGCCGAGCTTTTTCAACATCATAATCACAATTTTGCAATAATCTGGTCAAGACATTTTCAACATCATCACCAACATAACCAGCTTCAGTTAAAGTGGTAGCATCGGCTATCGCAAATGGAACATCAAGAAATTTAGCAAGTGTTTGTGCTAAAAGTGTTTTACCTGACCCGGTTGGACCTATTAGCAAAATATTACTTTTAGCTAGCTCAATATCATCTTCGCTTTGTTTATTGGAGCGCACTCGGTGAAAATGATTATATACCGCAACGGACAAAATCTTCTTTGCGTGTTCCTGCCCGATTACATACTTATCCAGTTCGGAATTTATTTCACGCGGGGTAGGAATTGGTTTTTCAACTTCAACTGCTTCTTGAGCATTTATATCCTTATCATCAGGCGCTGATTTTAAAATCTCACCGCATTGTTTGATACACTCATCACAAATAAAACCTTGTTGTCCAGCGATCAAATGCTTAACTTGATTTTCCAGTTTACCACAAAATGAACATTTTTTTGTCATGCTTACTCCATTTCTCGGCGATTACTTAAAACCTTATCAATCAAACCATAATCTACTGATTCTTGACTGGTCATAAAGTTATCTCGGTCTGTATCACGTTCAACTTCTTCGATACTCCGACCAGTATGTTTTGCTAGCATTTCATTTAATTGGCGTTTCATAAAAAGGATATTTTTAGCATGAATTTCAATATCCGATGCTTGCCCTCTAAAACCGCCAAGTGGCTGGTGTATCATAACCCGTGAATTAGGTAATGCAAAACGTTTACCTTTAGTACCAGCAGACAATAAAAATGCCCCCATACTACAAGCCTGACCAATACATAAAGTACTTACATCACACTTAATAAAATTCATAGTGTCATAAATTGACATCCCGGCTGTTACTGATCCTCCTGGTGAATTTATATAAAAATAAATATCTTTATCCGGGTTCTCAGCTTCCAGAAATAGCATTTGCGCAACTACCAAATTGGCTGTCTGGTCGTTAACCTCTCCAACCAAAAATATTATTCTATCTCTTAATAAGCGCGAATAAATATCAAAAGATCGTTCACCTCTAGCGCTCTGCTCTACTACTACCGGAACTAGATTATTCATTTCCAACATACTTTATTTGCCTTTTAATATTTTGCTTAACTCAGATTTATCTTCATAATGGAATGCCTGCATAGTTTGAACTACATCACTAAATGCTGGGTTGGAGCTAAGCTGTTTGATAAATTGCTCCTGATAATATGGATAGGCGTGAACTAGTAAATTTGCATATTTGTTAGCACCTTCATTATCCCCAATCATTTTATGAATAATAACCTGTTTAAATAATGACCCAGGATAAGGTAAAGATGATGCCAATAAATCAATGTATTTAACTTGATCTTGTGGTGTCATAGCACTACTCGTTGCCTGCGAACCTGGCATAATATAATTATCAAGAACCATCATTGCTGGCAATGACCACATACTATTATTATCAATAAATTGACGTAAGCCAGTAACATTAGCAACATAATCATCATAATCAGTTGGAGTTTGGGTGTATGCAGTTAATTGACTATTTGCTTGACAAGCATTATAAGCAACCAAGATTAAAGCTGCAATGATGATTCCACCAGCCGTTTTCACCAGACCATTAATATCAATTGAGTATTTAGCTGGAGCAAAAGCTAAAAAGATCACTAATAATACCTGAAAATAAGCATACCACAATGGATACTCAAGGAAACTATGTGTTAGAATTGGAATTGTCAAAAACACTACAAACAAACTTTGTGGTGTATTTACCTTTTTAAGTAAAAGATATAAAGAATAGCCAATACCATAAACTATAGTAATAAATGTTCCGATAATACCTGTTTCAGCCATTACGTTAAAAAGGCTATTATGACAATGAGTATATAGCTTCATATTTTGTGGGATATACATAAATTGCTCAGTTAGCATTATATAAATACCTTCACGTGGATACTGATACCAGCCAACACCAAATAATGGATGATGCATGAAAAGCACTATTGCTTTATACCATTCATAAAAACGACGATAAGTACTTTGTCCAATCGCATCGCCAGATAAACGCGCAATACCAGTAGTAACCGATTCTGGATGAGCTGAAAATGCTGCGACAATTTTTGGTAACATAAACTGAACAGCGATTAATCCAATAAAAAATCCAACCAAAACAATTGCAATTTTTTTCATTGCCAGTTTATTAGTTTCATTATTGCGGTTACTAAGTGCTTTCCAGCCAGCAATAAATAAAATAATTACATAGTATAATAAAACACCACGCCGAGCTGTAAAAGTAATCGCTAAAGCAAACAATAAGGCATATGCAATAAATACAATTAGATTAATTTGCCCGATAAAGAATAAATAACATAAAGCAACAACACCAATTGACATAAAATCAGTAAACTGATTTGGCTGCCCAATATTTCCAAAAATGTTTGAACCATCCCCCGGATTATCAGGTGAAACCAAAATCCAATCAGAGAAGCCTGCTGCTTTGCCAGTATATTGCATATAGGCTATAATCGCTTGTAAGGTCGCAGAAATAACCAGTGACCAACATAAAATTAACAATATTCGATTTTGAATGATTTGATCACCATCAACAACCGAAGTAATGCCTATTGCAACTAATCCCATAATAAAAAATAACATCGCAACGTAATAGTTATTGCCCGGGAAATAGATATGAACAAATAAAGGCTGGATAAGAATAAATACAGCAAATGCAAATGATGCAATTGCTACTGGAGAAATCTTTAATTTCGTTCTAGTAAAAACTGCCACCGCAAAAAGTAGGACTCCACCAACCAAGCTTACCGATTCAGAATAAAATTTTGAAATTGGAAAATAAGCATAAGGAATCGCAAATGGAACAATGCACAATACAGCTAGTATTAAACCAACCGCAACCGTCATTATTTTATCATTCATCAATAGCTCCAAAAATTTAACACAAAAAAACACTAAATAAAAAAATTTAGATGCACAAACTAAAAGATATAAGTAAAATCAATTCCGCCAGAAAGAATACCAAGGAATATCCTGAAACTCCCAATCTTTATGCGCATATTGAGTTTTCGGAAAATTCATAACCAATACCTGCTGAGTCTGTTGACTTAAAGTTAGCTCACCAAGATTACGATAAGCCATGACTTGAATGGCAAGAGCTTCTTCTACATATGAGGTATTTGGATAATCACGAATCAACCCTTGAGCACGGTTTATTGCCGCAAGATAAGCTTTAATTTGCATATAATGTCTAGCTCTAAATAACTCACCACGTGCTAAAGCATTAACCAATCGATTCATTTTGTCTCGAGCGTCAGGAGCGTATTTTGAGTTTGGATACTTTTTCACTAACTCGGCAAATGCAAAATATGCATCCTTTAAAGTTTTTGGGTCTCGCTCACTTAAATCTTGCTTACTAAAACTCGATAATAAACCATTATCATTATAATAGTTTATATACCCTTTTAAGTAAAGAGCATAATCCATATTTGCATTAGTTGGGTATGTTCTAATAAATAAATCAATCTCCGGGATAGCTAGTTCAGGAGTGTCACTATTATAATAAGCATATGCCAAATCAAGCATACCCTGCTGAGCATAAGTACCATATGGATAGGTCGCCTCCAGCACCTCATAGAGCTTAATTGCTTTACTCCAGCTATGCTTTGCCAATTGTGTACTTGCTTCGTTATACAATTTCTCTACCGACCAACCCTTAGTCTCCTCACGAATTGGATCAAGGCTATCAGAAGAACATGACACAACAAAAAGTGCTACAATAACTGGTATAAAAATTTTACGCAATGAATTTAGCATTATGAATCTTTACGCCCAATCTAATTTTAAAATCACCATCTCCGATATCGAATCAGAAAATATCGCTTTTACTATCCCACAAGACTACATTGGTATCCGTACCGATGCAGCATTAGCCGAGATTATAACAGATTTATCCAGAAGCAAATTAACAAATTGGCTAAAGGCTGGGCACATCCTGATTAATGGCAAACAGGTGCGTCCTAAAGATAAAATATCTGGCAACGAAGAGGTTATAATCACACCACCATTTGATGAAGAAAAAAATGCATTTACTCCTGAAGATATTGATTTAAATATTGTATATCAGGATAAGCATGTTATTGTCATCAATAAACCAGCAGGATTAACTGTTCATCCTGGAAATGGTAACTGGTCAGGTACACTATTAAATGGCTTGCTCTATCATTTTCCTGAATTATCAAATATCCCTCGTGCTGGCATAGTTCACCGTCTAGATAAAGACACTACCGGATTAATGGTTGTTGCTAGAACATTAGGCGCACA
The DNA here is from genome assembly GCA_008017155.1 of Neisseriales bacterium. Classification (GTDB taxonomy): domain Bacteria; phylum Pseudomonadota; class Gammaproteobacteria; order Burkholderiales; family UBA11063; genus Aquella. The sequence goes on from SSGX01000043.1 coordinate 11,144, forward strand.
GATTGATCTAGTAAAACAGCTTCAAGATCGAAGCGTTAGCCGGATTTATCGTGCTATCGTTGAAGGTAATCCACATAAAGAAGGAATTATCAATAAGAATATTGGGCGCGACATGAATAACCGCCTAAGAATGACCACTCTTGAATTTGGCGGTAGAGAAGCGATTACTCGTTATCGTGTTTTAAAACAATTCAAATCGATAAGTTATATCGAATGTAAACTTGAAACTGGACGCACCCATCAGATTCGGGTACATATGAAAGATCGTGGACACCCATTAATTGGTGATCCTGTCTATGGTACGCGTAAAATAAACTATAGCCCGGAAGTTGTAAATGCAATAGAAGAATTGAAAAGGCAAGCACTACACGCAATCAAACTATCTTTTATACACCCTGAAACTAAAGAACCTATCCATTTTAAGAGCCGTCTTGCCGAAGATATGCGTAATCTATTAAAAGCATTATCTTTAGATGAAGAAGTTTTAATTGATGAGGATTGGGACATGGAAGACGATGGTAACTGGGAGGTAATTTATGCTTATGATCACTAATCAGCCAATTTTCTTGCAGGCGATGTGGAATGCGCCAGCGAATATCCGCACCTGCATCACGACCTCTGTAAACGATTTTAATATTGCAAGCCATGTTAACGATGATCCGCTAAAAGTTGCCAGTAACCGGGTCAAACTTGATGAGATTTTGCCAGCATCCCCATTATGGTTAAATCAAACACACAGTACGGAAGCAGTTCGGTATAGTACCTCAAGTTCCTCCACCCCAAATGCCGATGCAATATATAGTGAAGAGGTGGGGAAACCCTGTTTAGTAATGACAGCTGACTGCCTACCTATTCTATTAACTAATCAAAGAGGTGACTTTGTAGCTGCAATTCATGCTGGTTGGCGTGGGCTGATAAATGGGATAATAGAAAAAACAATAGCTCAATTAAATAAATATGATGCAAAGCAAATGGTTGCTTTTATTGGTCCAGCAATCTGTCAGAAATGTTTTGAAGTTGATGATAGCGTTTTGTCAGAATTTAAAGAAAAAGACACCGAGAGTACACAATATTTTGCCGCGGGACTACAATCTGGCAAATTTCAGGCCGATTTAAGAAAAATTGCTGAACTTAAATTACTAAGACTTGGATTACTATCAGAGAATATTAGCAATCAAAATATCTGCACCAAATGTAATCCGCAATGGTTTTATTCATATCGAGCAAATTCAAATACCGGTAGAATTGCAACCCTTATCTGGAAAGAATAAAAATATGGTTACTCCAAAGAAGTATTACTAACACATGGCATCATTATTTTTTGTCTATAATAACGAAGCTCCTCTATTGATTCATGAATATCGGCTAATGCTTCATGTTTATTGTGTTTTTTAAAGCCATCAAGAATTTGGGGGTACCAACGACGAGCTAACTCTTTTATGCTACTAACATCAATATTCCTATAATGTAAATACGATTCTAGCTCGGGCATATATTTCACGATAAATTTCCGATCTTGGTAAATTGTATTTCCACACAAAGGAGATTTATTTTTATAAATATATTTCTTGATTAATTGAAGAATCTCTTTTTCCGCAACTGAAACTTCAATACCAGAGGATTTCACGCGCTCAAGAAGACCCGAACGAGTATGAGTACTTACATTCCATTTATCCATCTTAGCTAGTTCAGAATCCGGTTGAGTAATAGCGAAACTTTTACTTTCAGCAAGTACATTTAATTCCTGATCAGTGATAACGACTGCAACTTCAAGTATAACGTTATTTTCTGGATTTAATCCCGTCATTTCCATATCTAGCCAGACTAAATTATATTCATTTTTTGCTACCGTCATTTAACACCTTCTTCAAACCTAAATTAACCATTCTAAGCTTAGTAAAAATAAAAGTCTTTATTAAAAAGACTCAACTACACGATGAAAACTCTCAAAAGAAGACTCATTTCCGATTTGTACTTGCAACACCTCTTGTTCTGGGCTGTAATCTAGAATAACCTTATTGGATGATTCACCACTATCGCAAATCAAAGAATTCTGTCGCAAAATTATCTGACCTGAACAAGAATCAGATAATTTAACAATGTTTGACTCATAAAAATTTAATTCAACATCAATTTCATAATCACCTGCTACATCTTTATTAACAGTGATAATATTACCGTAATTATCTTGCCATTTATCAATTATATCTTTATGCTCACTCTCAGAACATGACAACTGTAATGCAATTAGAACCGCTAATATACCATAGTTATCAAAAATTCTGAGCATAATTAATCTTTCTCACCTACGCTTTTTATTTTGTCTTCGAGAGGTATCTTTTAACTCTATATAAGAACGTTCACATTTTCGACATTTATAAGTGACTTGACTATCGCTTTCAGTTCTTTCCATCATCTCTTCATGCACTTGACAATAACCATGCTTTGTAGAAACAAAATTAAAAGGAATTGATGATTCAGGTAAAGTTCCTGGTTGGATATTATCAGAATAAGAAGTGTTGTTATTTGTTTGAAACATGATTGATGTTTTCCTGTATTTACGTCAATTGTATTTTTATTTTAACCCAGTGCACTATTGCTAGACTTTATTGTAACATGCTATTTTTACCGCATCAAACTTCAACAATAGTTATTACATAGAGATTAAAGATTAACGGGTCATAATACTTAACAATTCAATCAATTAAAAAGATACACATCAATTAATTATACAAATAATTTCCTCAAAAAAATAAACCCCCAGAAGCATCTGCAAAATTACAACAATTCTTCAAATAAAACCCATTCTAACTGCTAAAATAATGGAATTATTTTATCTGGATAAAGAAAACATGGGAAAAATAATTAAGATTGTAGCTAGTACAATTATCAGCATAGCCTTAATAACTGTTATTACTGGCACTGCAATTATTATACTGATTGACCCAAATGAGTATAAGAATAAGATCTTAACTATGATTGAAATGCAAACCGGTTCAAAATTTATGATGGGTAAAGTAAAGTGGGGAGTGGTTGGTTCCAATTTGGGATTAGTTATTAGAAATGTATCTTTAATAACTAACCCGGCAATTAGCCAAATACCTATATTTGAGATAGATAAAATGGAGCTAGGGCTTGATATATTACCACTATTACACAAAAAGGTAAGTATTAATCGAATGATTATTGAAGGTGGTAAATTTAAACTGACTACAAATGGAGCACAAAATAATTGGAGTTTCCCAAACAATAGCAAACTTGAAAAAGTTAATTATAGCTTAAAACTACATGAAATAAAAATACTAAATAGTTCCTTTAGCTACAACAATACAGTAAACAACCTTTCTGCTAATTTACAACAAATTAATTTAAATTTATCACCAACTATAGATGGTAATATAAGCTATTATGCTCAATCAGATTTACTGAGCCTAAATAATGTAAAATTCAATTTAAACGACTCCGTTTCCGGCGAGCTTGATTTAAGCTATGCTGATGATTTGTATAATATTAACTATACGACCACACAATTCTCATTACTACAACTTGTCAGAAGTCTAGGTATAAATACTTTACCTACGATATTTAATAGCAAACAACTAGAACGAATATCGGTAAGCTCAAACATTAGTGGAACTGATAAAAACCTAAATATAAATAACACGCAGATAACAACTAAAGACAGTTTAATAGCTATCAAAGCAACAGTAAATTCATTTACCCCAATTAGCGGTTATGACTCAATCCAAATTAACCATTTAAATATAAATGACTATATTGATTTGAACGGATATCGACTAAAGGCAACTAATCTTAATAGCCAAGGAAACTTTATTGAACGAAATAATCAGATTTATACAGATCAAGATCTGGATATTGAAAATTTAACATTATATGGGTATAATCTACATAGCCTTTCAGTAAAAATAGCTACTATTTTAAGTAATCCGGTGAAAATAATAAGCGTACCTTTAACCATAACTCAGATTCAAAACTCAATTGCGGCTGCAAATACCAAAGGACAAAAAAACTTAAATATTATAAGTAATCTTGGTCATCTTAGCAGTAAAGTAACTTATACTGGAAAAATAATTGAAAACCATCAGCTGGTACTATCCGGACCAGATTTACGGGCTAATGCTAATGGCAAACTTAATACAGATACCAATTATATAAACTATCAGGTAAATGCGCAATTTGTAGCCGATCCCAATAGCCTTACCGGGAAAATTATCTATCCAGCAACTATATCTGGTACAATCACTAATCCAAATAATTCAGTTGACTGGACAAGTGTAAACAAGCAAATTGCTCAAAACCTTAGCGGTTCTCTAATCAACACTGGAAAAGACGTGGGTAAGGCAACCGGTTCAACAGTTGAAAAAATTGGTAATAAAATTAAAAGCTGGTTTTAATTGAAATATCATTTTTAAGCGCAGTATCGGCTGAATTAGTGTAAAATTCAGCGTTAAAAACATGTTCTAGGATTTACTGATGCAAAGCAATAATATCGTTATTATCGGCACTCAATGGGGTGATGAAGGCAAGGGGAAAATTGTTGACTGGCTAACTGAAAAAGCCTCCGCTGTAGTACGCTTTCAGGGTGGGCATAATGCCGGACATACACTAGTCATAAATGGTAAAAAAACGGTACTACGCCTTTTACCATCAGGGATGATGCATCCTCATGTTGCCTGTCTTATTGGTAATGGTGTTGTTGTATCGCCAGAAGCATTGGTAAAAGAAATCCGTGAGCTTGAAGCAATTGGTGTTGAAGTTCGTAATCGCCTAAAAATTTCAGAAGCCTGCCCGCTAATCATGCCCTATCATATTGCTCTTGATCAGGCGCGCGAAGCCAGAAAAGGTGATAATAAGATCGGTACTACTGGACGTGGAATTGGTCCGTGTTATGAAGATAAAGTTGCTAGACGCGCTATCCGAGTACAAGATCTATTTAATAAAGAGGTATTTAGAAGCAAACTTACTGAAAATCTTGAGTATTATAACTTTTTGCTAAAAAACTACTTTAATGCTGCAACATTAGATATTGATACAGTATATAGTGAAATCATGAATTATGCTGAGGATATCAAACCATTGGTATCAGATGTTTCACGTAAATTATTTAATCTAAATAAAGAAGGTAAAAAAGTAATATTTGAGGGTGCTCAAGGTACATTGCTGGATATTGATTTTGGCACTTATCCATTTGTAACCTCATCTAACTGCGTAGCTGGCGGAGCGGCAACTGGTGCCGGAATCAGTCCACGGATGATTAATTATGTCCTTGGAATTGCTAAAGCCTATACGACACGCGTTGGTTCTGGTCCATTCCCAACTGAATTAACGGATGCAGTTGGTCAAGGTTTGGCTTCACGCGGTAATGAGTTTGGTTCAGTTACTGGACGTGCACGTCGTTGTGGCTGGTTCGATGCCGCAGCCTTAAAGCGTGCAGTACAAATTAATGGCGTATCCGGTCTATGCATTACCAAACTAGATGTAATGGATGGTATGGAAGAAATAAAAATTTGTGTTGGTTACAAGCGTGATGGTAAAGAATACGACATCCTACCATTTGGTTCTGATTCAGTTGTTGAGTGTGAACCAATCTATGAAACAATGGCGGGTTGGAGTGAAACTACTGCTGGACTTAAAACATATGCAGAACTACCAGAGAATGCCAAGAAATACCTGAAACGAATTGAAGAAATTATTGAAACACCAATTGATATTATCTCAACTGGACCGGATCGGGTTGAAACTATCCTCATAAACAACCAATTATTTACCTAAATAGTTACTGCTCGGACTATCTCGCAATGGCTGTGTTGCAAGGCCCCTCATTTACTTCTCATGTAAACCACGTCGCCTTGCGCCTTGCTCTTGCTACATATCCCAGCAGTTACAGAGCTACATAGTATGAGTAATTTCCCTAAATAACACCACCTATTTCCGGGTGGTGTTTTACAAATAGAATAAATCTAAGCCATGAAAAATAATTTTGTCATGAATAACTGGCTAAGAACTGCTGGTACCCTTAACTGCTGTTTTAGTCATCCATTTTACCTGCTTTTTGCCTACTATATAGTAATGGCTACTGGCTTAAATAAAGAAATCGAGACTAATGTTTATTTGATTGATATTTTGCCATTTATGACAATTTTGATCATCTTAACAGGAATCCGTTTCTTAATATTTGCAAGAATTCAGAATAAACTAAACCTTAGTAGACAAGAATTAATCGACTGGTTTATTAAGATTAACATCTGGTCTGCACCCGGATTATTTATTTTCGTAATGATGCTAATGCCAATTGAGGGAAATGTTTTCGGGTTTATTTTTATTCCGGTCATTTTCATCACTGGAATAATCATAGCTCCAATAATTTTAATCAAATCACTCCGCTTAGCAAGGAGACTAAAGAATGAAAGAACTTGATAATATACAGGTAGTACTCTGTAATACCTCTCACCCTGGAAATATTGGTTCAGCTGCAAGAGCTATGAAAACGATGGGCTTAACTAGATTGGTGCTGGTAAATCCAATATGTCAACCAGATGATCACTCCTTGGCTCTAGCTTCAAATGCAGCCGATGTAGTACTAAACGCGAAAATAATCGATACACTAGATGAAGCAATTGCAGCCTCTTATCTGGCAATTGGTATGACTGGTCGTAAACGCGAATTTACTGCCCGATTACAAACCCCAAAAGAAATCACCCAAGAATTACTATCCATAGTAAATACGAATCAGGAAGTTAGCATTATTTTTGGTAATGAACAAAATGGACTAACTATTGAACAACTTGAAAAATGCAATCGCATGGTAACTATTCCGGGTAATCCCGTATATTTTTCGTTAAATCTAGCGCAAGCAGTTCAAATTATGTGTTATGAAATTTATAGTAGCTACAACCCTGATTTAACTCATTTAAAAGATGAGAAACAGCAAATTAATCAACATGATGTGCAACACTTATTAAACAATTTCAGACAATTAATAAAGACTACCCCATATAATAAAAATGAGGATTTAACTATGCGTAGATTACAACATATAATTCATAAAGCAGAGCTGGAACGAGATGAAGCCGATTTATTGCATGGTATAATAAAAGCTTCATTAAAACAAATTAATAAAGCAAATTTAGATGAGTAATAAAAATTCTCCAATTGGGGTATTTGATTCGGGAATTGGCGGACTAACCGTAGTAAAAAGTCTAATGCATAATTTGCCACAAGAAAATGTGGTCTATTTTGGTGACATTGCACGGATTCCCTATGGTACCAAATCAGTCTCGACAATCAAAAAATTCACCGAACAAACGGTACGATTTTTACTAAATCAGGATGTCAAAGCAATCATTATTGCCTGTAATACCATCTCGGCAGTAGCTAGAGATACCGTTCTCCAGCTAGCAGGAAATATTCCGGTAATCGATGTAATTTCTGCTGGAGCAAAAGCTGCAACCGCTAGTGCCAGTAAAATTGGCGTAATTGCAACCCCAGCGACGATTAATAGTAATGCTTACCCACGTGCAATCCAGCAACTTAACCCACAGGCAGAAGTGCACTCACAGGCTTGTGCCCTTTTCGTTAATATGATAGAAGAGGGATTTATCAATCACCCTGCCCTTGATCTGATAGCGGCTGAATATCTAAACCCATTACTTAAACACAAACTTGAAGCATTAATCCTTGGCTGTACTCATTACCCGCTAATCACAGAAACGATAGCCAAAATTGTTGGTAATGATATACAAATAATTGATCCGGCAATTACTGCTGTTAGTCTATTACAATCAATACTTAATAAGACCGGACAGCTAAATCAAAATCTAACAACGAATGGGAACTATCGTTTTTACGTGACTGATGTACCTATCAAATTCCAATCGATTGGCGAAATGTTTCTAGGACATCCGATGCAACATTTGGAAGTAGTTAGCGTTGAATAATGCTTATTTATGATTCACATTGCCACCTGGAGGCGATCAAAAATGACCCGCGCCAAACAAAAATATCTGTTCCTGCGATTTTACCTGAAGATATAGAGGAGTTATTTAAATATCGTAAGCATAATCCATATGCAAAAATAGGATTAGGCTTGCACCCTTGGTATGCTAATAAATTCATAAATTATTCTAATGTGAACTTTAATAACTATCTGGAACAATTAATAGTAGAATACCAACCAGACTTCATTGGTGAATGTGGTCTTGATAAAAACAAACCAGAATTTGAACTTCAGCAAAAATTACTTCATATCCATTTAGAATTGGCTAAAAAGCATCAAAAGCCAGTTATTTTACACTCCGTACGTGCGACTAATGAATTATTATCAATCCTGAAGCAATATAAAAATCTACGTGGAATAGTACATGCCTTTAATGGTAACAGCGAAACTGCCAAGCAACTCTTACGCTTTGGCTTTTATCTTGGAATTGGTAGCCTGATTCTCAATCCACAAAGCCAGTTAAGTAAGTCAATTGAGAAAATCCCGCTTAGCCAAATCATTCTTGAAACTGATGCACCATATATGCCACCATTTGAGGTGCAATACTCTCATCCTTACCATAGCCTTATTTATGCCGAGCGAATTTCTCAGCTAAAAAAAATTTCATTAACAGAGGTTATAGCCAACTCAAATACTAACTGGAACAATTTATTATTAAAGCAGACATAAATTATTTTATTAAACTGATAGATAAGATATTTGTCTTAAATATTCAAATTGATTTTCATTTTTTATTAGATGGTAAGATAACTTTGATAAAAATATAGCATAATCATTTATGCTGAGATAATCTGAATTTATTTCTTAATTTTTGATAAAATACTCTTATATATTAAATATAAAGATTAGAAAATGATTCGGTATTTGGCACAAAATCAAAATTGGGCAAAAGTAACTCCATTACTGGGCGTAATAGCTACCATTACTCTGTTCAAATATACAAATATAAATGAACCAATTTTTTGGGCTCTAGTAAATATTCCAATGTACCTTTTTCATCAAATGGAAGAACATTTTTTGCCAGGTGGATTTAAGAATTACGTAAATCAAAAAATGAATCAAGGGATAGAAAAGCTCAATGATGTTAAAGTTTTTTGGATTAATATTATTGTAGTTTGGTTCACTTTTATCATTTTTGGAATTTTATCTTGCTTGAATATTGCATTTGGATTTGCCATTATTATATTTAGTGTTATTAATTGTCTGGCACATATTATTATGGCAATAAAACAAAAAGAATGGAATCCTGGTTTATGCATGGCAACAGTTCAATTTATTCTTAGCATTTACGCAGCGTGGTTTATAAGTATAAATGGAAATATTGCACACCTCTTATTATGGTGGATAGGTATGATTGCTTTCTCAATTATTACTCACATTGTAATCTTTAAAGTATCTATGACAAGAAATTAAGTTATTTATTTAGAAAGTAATAAATGTATCAAGCAAATAATAAAAATCTTACAGATGAAGATTTTCTAGACTTAGTAATTAATTCTTTTAAAAATTTTGATGAAATACTTCATGGATGGTGTACTTTGATCAGGGCACCAGACTTATCAATAAAGTATACTAGCCCCTTGTATACAAAAGTATTTCAGAGATCTGAATCAATTGACAACTTTGAATTTATCGAGACTAATCCCAAACATCTCAAAGAGCAACAGGGGATTGACCTTAATCAAGTAATAAAAAACAGAAAAAAAGTAAGAAGTTTTGCTATTTCTGAGTTTGATGGTAAGTTACAACCTTTCTCGCTTGAAAAATCACCAATAATTAATCCTTCTACAAATAACGTAGTTGGTATTTATTGCAGTTACCGAACTCTATCATTTATAAGTATGCAACTACAGATAATTAGAAGCCTAGAAGTTTTTGAGTGTGACTATACAACAGACATAAGTAAATATAAATTAACAACTAGAGAAAAAGAAGCTATTTTTTTATTCCTCTCCGGTCTTAGTAGTAAAGATATTGCTTTTACACTATCAAAAATATCTGGTCGTGAAATCTCAAAGAGTACAGTTGATAGTTTATTTAGAGATCAATTGTTTTTGAAATTTGAAGTATATAATCGCGATGCACTTTTTGAAAAGTTACTTAGACTGGGTTTTGACCGATATGTACCTTCTGATTTATTACCAAAAGTTGAATTACCAGTATCTGAATTAATAGCTTATTAGAATAATACTGCAAAATTAATACCCAAAGTATTCTGAACATAATTGTTCATCAAAAATTGATTTGAACTAACACCAATGTCAGGATATTCAACATTTGGTGAACTCATGCTATTGCTAAAATTATAATTAAACTGATAATAGCCTATCATTGCAAAGCGCTCAGTGATATTCCACTGGATTGATGGAGTAACTTTAACCGTGTATAGTGTATAATCATAATGCCCAAGACTGCCATCCACTGAATTTGGAACAACCGAACTATGATCACCAATATTAAAGGCTAAATCTATTGATGCTTTTAAAACCGATGGAATTAAAATCATTTCGTTCTTGACTCCAAATGCTACATTATAAGAAGGATCTTCAATTATAAACTGCTGAATACTATTTTGATTAACAGCAAGAAGCTGGTTAGCATAAGACAAGCCAATATGTGGAATTAAATTATAATTATTTGCGATCAAGAAAGCATAACCAACATTTATACCAAAACTACTACCAGAAGAATTATTGTAGGTTTTACTGATGTTATTATTACTATTATTATTAAAATTAAAAGATAATTTTGTTGTAGCAAATAAATCGAGCCAAAGTCCGTTGTTAAATAATGCTTGTCCATTAGCATTAAGATTAGATGCCCTATAATTACCGGGAGAAGAAATTAGTGCTAATCCAGCTGAAACATTATTATCAAAGACTAAAAAGGGACTTGATTCATTTGTGGAAGCCATTATAGAAGGCGAAATTAATGAAAAAAGAATACCTATTATATACAGTAATCGCAAGTTAACCCAACCTCGGAAAGACTAAATGGAGTTTCCTGATAGACACAATAATTAAGCCAATTTGCAAAAAGAAGATGTGCATGAGCTCGCCATAAAGATGCTGGCTTTTGACTAGAATCATTATTTATAAAATAATTGACTGGCAAATTAATATCTAATCCTTTATTTAAATCACGAAAATATTCATCACTCAAAGTCATAGTATCATATTCAGAATGACCAGTAATAAAAACCTGACGATAATCAGGTGTTGCTATAAGATAAACGCCAGACTCCTCAGATTCAGCCAAGATTTTTAATTCTCGACGTGATGAAATATCCTCTCTTCTTACATAAGTATGGCGAGAATGTGGAACCCAAAACACATCATCGAAGCCTCGCAATAGCTTACTTAATTGGTGATTAACCTGATGTGGAAATACACCGAACATTTTTTGCTCCAAGTTATTTTTTGGAATACCATAGTGATAATATAGACCCGCTAATGTCCCCCAGCATATGTGTAAGCATGAGAAAACATTGGATTTACTCCACTCCATAATTAAACATAGCTCATCCCAAAAATCAACTTCTTCAAAACTGATTTGCCCCAATGGTGCACCAGTTATAATCATTCCATCAAATTTATCATTTTTTATATTATCAAAACTATTGTAGAAGTTATTTAAGTGATCATCAGAAGTATTTTTAGACTCATGCGATCTGGGATGTAAAAAAGTTATTTCTATTTGTAATGGGGTATTACCCAAAAGTCGTAAAATTTGTGTTTCAGTTACTATTTTATTTGGCATTAAGTTCAAAATAACTATTTTTAATGGACGAATATCCTGATGTTTGGCGCGCTCTTCGGTCATTACAAATATATTCTCTGAATTAAGAATATCAGTTGCAGGAAGATTATTTGGTATTTTTACTGGCATACAAAGCTCCAATTTTTAATATATGAGAAGAATGATATAAGATTTTTTATAAATTAAATATTTAATTTCAAATAGTTAATAAAATCTATCAGAAGATGTGGAGTATTTTATACTACTATTGTATCAGTTTCTCATAAACATAAAGATCACGCTTTGACGCTACTTTATCATATAAAAATTGCGCTTTCTGATTTTCATGGCGGGTTAACCAATAAAACGATGGACAGCCTGCATTTTTAGCTGCAACTGCTACAGCATCAATCAATTTACGAGCAATGCCCTGCCCCCGATACTTATCATCTGTATATAAATCACTTAAATAGCAATTCCGAATATTAAAGGTATCTGGCATAAAAACATAATTAGCTACTCCAACCACATTTCCATCAATAATAGCCAAGAAAGAATTAAGCTCAGTAGTTTCATCCATTATCATTGAAAACACAGACTCAATATGCTTATCATCAACATCAAAAGCGTAAAACTCAAAATAAAGCTTCATCAAGGTTTGCCAGCCTGATTTAAACTCTTCGTTAAGAGGTAAAATTTCCATAGGGATTAGTGTACCTTATCAGAAATCAGGGGAATCTCATCAATTGATAATTGTAAAACAAATTCACTTAATTCCTGTTGAGTAAATTTATATTCAGCATTACAATAATCGCAATCAACGGTGATATTACCCTGCTCTTCAATCAAACTTTCCAATTCACCCTTACCAAGACTACGTAAAATTTCACTAACCCTTTGTCGACTACAACTACAGCCAAATTTTACAGCTAATTCGGGCATAACTACGATATTATCTTCATTAAATAACTGATAAAGAATCCGTTGCAAATTAGTATGCAATAATTCATATGTCGTAAGGGTATTTGCTAGCATAAATACCCGCTCAATTTCTTCTGCAAACTGATGATGGGTATCTGGCAACTGTTGCAGCATAAAGCCAACAACCCGATGCTCACTATAAGAAATTAAAAACCAGCTTTTTAGCTGTTCCGACTGCGCCATATAGTTATTAATAATCTCATCAATCAAATTACCATTAAAAGCAATTATACTTTGGTAAAGATTTCCTTCATTTTTCGAGTCTATACTAACAACCAGTCTGCCTGTTTGCATATACTCAGAGTATGAAATTACCGCTTCATCAATAGCCACAAATTTAGCAGTAGCCCTAACCACCATATCGTTACTACATTCGCACACAACTAGTCGAAAATGTGGGTTATCCTGAATTTGGCAAATAACCTTTCCCTGCAATTTCAGGTTACTCGTCATTAACACATTCGCAGCCAATAATTCACCAAGTAGCTGTTTTAGTCCAAGTGGATATTCTCGCTGCGAGGCAATTGTTTCCCAGCAATCCTCAAGCACCACCATTGCACCTTTTATTGGCAAATTTTCAAAAATAAACTTCTGAACAAAGCTAGTTGACATTTACTCGGCTAATCTCATAAAAATTATTATAAATCTAAAACCGCATTGGTATAAACTTCCTGCACATCATCAAGAGCCTCAAAGGCATCCAGTAAACGCTGCATTTTTTCAGCATCTTCCCCAGATAGTTCAGTCTCAACCCCAGCTTTCATCGTAACTTCAGCTAATTCAGCTATAAAACCCTTGGCTTCAAGCTGGGATTTCACTTCAACAAAATCATGTGGTGCAGTGATTACTTCAAAACTTCCATCTTCATTACTGACTACATCTTCTGCACCAGCTTCAAGTGCAGCTTCCATAAGTGCATCTTCATTAGTTCCTGGTGCGTAAATTAATTGACCACAATGCTTAAACTGGAATGAAACGCAACCATCAGTTCCCATATTACCACCATATTTATTAAAGGCATGGCGAACTTCGGCTACTGTGCGAGTATTATTATCAGTTAAACAGTCAACAATAATCCCAGCCCCAGCAATACCATAACCTTCGAAGCGTAATTCAACATAATCAACACCTTCCAGCTCACCAGTACCACGTTTGATTGCCCGTTCTACATTATCTTTAGGGACATTATTTTCACGAGCTTTTTCCATTGCTAAGCGTAGGCGCGGATTAGCATCCGGATCACCACCGCCCATTTTTGCGGCAATAGTAATTTCTTTTACTAGACGAGTCGTTACTTTTCCTTTTTTTGCATCAGCAGCAGCTTTACGGTGTTTTATATTGGCCCATTTACTATGTCCAGCCATGATTACCTCATTAAAATAAATTTGCCAGTATTTTAGCATAAAAACCAGCATAATTACTTGCAGAGTATCCAGTTTATGGTTATAATCCCGGCATAAGCATATGACCTGTTTCTGGCATATAGCGGATTTTAAATATTTATTTAAATCCTGAGTTGAAGTTTTTCAATTCAGACTAAACAAAACCTTTTAGGACTTGATAATGCAAATTACAAGTACCAGATTATGCAAACAATTAAGCAGAATTATTTAACCTTACTCCTCTTATGCCTTGGCTATTTCATTGATTTTTATGATTTAACCATTATGGGTGTTAGCTACAACGAACTGATTAAAGAACAGTTTCACATCCTAAATCAGGCGCAAATCCAGCAAACTTATCTTTTAATCTCAAATTTTCAAACGGTTGGGATTTTTATTGGTGCAGTTTTATTTGGCTGGCTTGGCGATAAAATTGGACGCGCAGCTGCGATCAAATATAGTATTCTTTTATACTCAATCTCAACTATTCTTGCGGTTTATACCACCTCATTGCCTATTTTTATTGCGCTTAGAACACTTTCATATATAGGTCTAGCCGCTGAATTTTCTACATCTACGGTATTAATCCTTGAACTATTCCCGATTAAATCAGCCAGCTGGGGCTCGGCACTATTATATTCATTTGGTGTCTTGGGTGGAATGACGGCAACTTTTATCGGAATTTTATCTTGGAAGCTGATGTTTATCTTCGGTGGAAGTGCCGGACTGGTACTTTTTATTGCTAGAGCAAGGATAAGCGAATCAGCAGAATACCTATATGCAAAGACAGGGGCATTAAAGAGAGAGTTAGGTAGCTTCCGACAATTGCTACTAAATAAATCGTATTTACTTGGAATCGGTAAATATCTACTAATGATATTGCCATTTTATGCAATCATCACCATGATGTTTATTTTCCCTAATTACATCGTAACTAAAATTAGCATCGCAAGCGCTACCAAGACTTTATTAATTGGTTTTTTTATTGGTAATATCATTAGTTGTTTTTTAAGTGCAATTATCAATAATCACTACAAAAATTACAAAGCATCAATGTTTGTAATGCTAATAATCTTCCTAATATTGATGCTTAACTTTAACCAGATTCAGGAAAAATATCTACTATTTTATTTTATAGGATTGGGATTAATTGGTGGCGGCTACCCTATTTCATGGGCACAGCAGATTGCTCGCGAATATCCAACTCATATTAGAAGTCTAGCTAGTAATATCCTCTTTGCACTAGGGCGAGCTTCAAGTATTATCTTTAATATCTTGATTAGTTCTTGGCTTGCTCCTATTGATACCTTTAAGCATAACGCCATATTTGCGATTATAGTTACCTTTATACTTGCAATTAGCAGCCTCTTTTTCAGTAAAAATGTCTATAAACAATAAAACATTACATATACCGCTATGAAAAAAATACTAATTGGAATCAGTGGCAGTATTGCTGCTTACAAAACAGTTTTATTGATTCGTGAACTTAGCCAACGTGGTTATGCCGTCCGGGTTATACTAACTTCCGGTGGGCAAAGATTTGTTACTAAGGAACTCATTGCCGGGCTGGGAGTTGAGGTTTATACTGATGATACCATCAATCTAAGTAAAATAGAAGAAGCTATGCTACATATCAACCTAGCAAAGTGGGCTGATTTAATCATGATTGCTCCAGCGTCAGCCAATACTATTGCCAAACTTGCAACTGGTTTGGCGGATAGCTTATTATATGAGAGTGTTTTGGCTGCTAGCAATAAACCAATTTACCTAGCACCAGCCATGAATTATCAGATGTACAAAAACCCAGCTACTCAAGCAAATTTACAAATATTGGACGCTAGAGGAATCAATATCTGTAAGCCAAATGAAGGGATACAAGCATGTGGTGATGTTGGTTTGGGTCGGATGCAGGAAGCGGATCAATTACAGCAAATTATTGAAAATCATTTCCAACACAAAGAATTAGCCAATCTCAAAGATAAAACAATAGTAATTACTCTAGGTGCAACAATTGAGGAAATTGACCCGGTACGCTACATATCCAACCATAGCTCAGGCAAAATGGGGCTAGCACTGATAAATGCGGCACTTGATGCTGGTGCTAGGGTTATCGCCATTTATGGCAAAGTTGATATTGCTCTCCCGGAAAATTCACCATCATTGACTAAAATACCTGCACTATCCGCAACAGAAATGCTGAATGTAACGCTCGAACAAACAAAAACAGCTGATATTTTGATTGCTTGTGCCGCTGTTTGTGATTATCGAATGAAAGAAATCTCCAAAGAGAAGATTAAAAAAGATTTGGCAAATAATTCAATCACTCTAGAGCTAATTCCTAATCCAGATATTGTATCTGAGACTAAAAAGGCTATTCCTTCACTACTCTGTATTGGCTTTGCCGCAGAGACGGAAAATCTCATTGATCATGCAAAAGTCAAGCTAGAAAAGAAAAATCTTGATATTATAGTTGCCAATCCGGTTGATAATGGCAAGGCTTTTGGTAAAGATAATAACGAAATTCATATCCTTGATAAAAAAGGAAATATTAGCCACTATGCAGAAGCGAGTAAAAATATCTTAGCAGCAAATATCATGATTTATCTGGATAAGTACTATGAAGCCATTTAAAATTGGTATTGATATTGGTAATAGCTCAACAAAAATTAATCTTAATCTCGAAAAAACACTAGCTATTAACAATGATCAACTATTAACAAATGAAATCAGCCAAGGTAAGCTACTAAAAGAACAATTTCAAACTTATGATGAATTTCTAATCTCAATAAGTTCAGTTAATGACGAGCAGACAACTAGACAAATTAGCCAGAAAATAATAAACGCACTTCCTAGTGCTAATGTAAAAACCACACTATGGGATAGCAAGACAATTCTTCAAGAATCCGGCTTAATAAATGCATCTCAGTTATATCATTTTGGTACAGATCGAGCACTCAGGATTTATCATTTAAATAAACTTGAGCGCGGATCCGCAAAAATAAGCTGTGGCTGTGGTTCAGCTTTTACTGTGGAAGTGGTACAAAATGGTTATCTAATTGAAAGCTATATTTTGCCGGGACTAACTATGCAACTAGAAAGCCTCCATCAAAAAACAGCCAAATTACCATTAATCCTAACTGAGCAAATACTTGATGAATTGGCTAATACAGCGGTATTTTCTACGAACTATTCGATCATCAATGGAGTTATCAAAAGCTATACTGCAATAATCGAACGACTTTTGCTGGAGTATAAACCTAATCAATTAATTTTAAGTGGTGGTTATGCACCACTTTTAAAAAACTTTTTTGCTAATAATCGGCTAATTTCAGCTACACGTAGTCTGGAATCAGAGGTTTTAATCCAGTTAGTTTAGTCTTAGATAAACTTTAACGCATTCTTAATTTACTCAGTGTTTTAAACTAATAACTAAAATGGGTTTAACCTCATTTATTCAAGTGCGGCTTTGATTTTCTTCACTTGGCGGCTGAGTTCAGCAAAAGTTTCAAAGCTTAATGTCTGCTTGGCATCAGAAATTGACTTATCTGGATTTGGATGCATTTCAATCAATATACCATGTGCACCTGCAGCAACCGAAGCCCTTGCCATCGGCAATACCAGTGAACGAACTCCGGTACCATGGCTTGGATCAGCTACTATCGGCAAATGTGTTAATTGTTGTAATGCCGGAACTGCATTTAGATCGAGAGTATTCCGGGTAAAGGTTTCAAAAGTACGAATACCACGTTCACATAGAATCACATTTGGATTACCAGATAACATGATATATTCAGCTGCCATTAACAGCTCCTGATACGTCGCTGCAAAGCCACGCTTTAAAAGCACAGGATTTTTGATTTTACCCAGCTCAGTCAGTAAGCCATAGTTTTGCATATTCCGTGCACCAATCTGGATTACATCTAGGTATTGACTAGCTACTTCAAGCTGGCTAATTTCCATTACTTCAGAAACAGTTACTAGATCATACTTGGCACCGATTTCAGCAATCAATTCAAGCCCGGGCACACCCATACCTTGAAATTCATATGGTGAAGTGCGTGGCTTATACGCCCCACCACGTAAAGCGTGAGCACCATTTTCTTTAGCCACTTTGGCACAAGCTTCAAGCTGCTCACGTGATTCAATCGAGCATGGTCCAGCAATGATGAATAATTCTTTACCACCAATTTGTTTATTTTTGATAGTAATTATCGTGTCACTGGCTTTGGTCTGACGACTGGCAAGCTTGAAATTGGCAGTTAAGGGATGAACTTTAGCAACATTAGGTAATTCGGCAAATGCCTCAGTTACAACCAAAGAATCAATTCCACCAATAATTGCCAAAATATTCGCATCACTTTCAACAACCCGAAATCCCATATTTTCAAGACGTTCAATTAATGCCTGCTTATCCAGATAATTGGTATCGGCTTTTAATTCAAGCAACATTATATAATCCTTGTGTAATCTTGGTTAGTTCTGCTGGCGTTACATTATTGGCAATCTGTTTTACCAGATATGAACCAACTACGCAACCATCCGCCACTTTTAGAATATCGCTTACCATTTGCGAATTGGAAACACCAAAGCCAACCGCTATTGGTAACTTAGTAACTTCACGAATCGAATTAAGATGCGTAGCTAAATCTTCCGGTAAGCCATCACGAGTTCCCGTTGTTCCCTTCTGACAAGCATAATAGACAAAACCATTATCTAGTCCAGCTAAGATAGTTTTTATCCGTTTTTGCGTA
This sequence comes from Neisseriales bacterium, assembly GCA_008017155.1. Classification (GTDB taxonomy): domain Bacteria; phylum Pseudomonadota; class Gammaproteobacteria; order Burkholderiales; family UBA11063; genus Aquella. Next base: position 30,013 of record SSGX01000043.1, read on the forward strand.
GTTGATGGCGCAACAACAGTAATTGGACTAATCCCATAAACCTTACACCAGTGACGCAACTCTCCCGCTTCTTCATAAGGTAAATCAACCACCAATACCCCATCAGCTCCAGCATCTTTAGCTTTACGGATAAATTCTGCCAGATTCGTCTGAATCGGATTATAATAAGTAAAAAGAATTATTGCAACCTGATTATCTTGACTACGAATTTTACTTACGATTTCAAGGCTAGTATCAACGGTGGTATTATGTTCTTTTAGGGCGCGCTCCATAGCTGCCTGAATTACCGGGCCATCGGCAACCGGATCTGAATATGGAATACCAACTTCGAGGAGATTAACCCCTCCTTTTACTAAGGCAACAAAATTTTCAACACTTTTAGCAATACCGCCATCACCAGCGGTCAGATAAGCAACTTTGGCTTTATTGGCAAATGCCGTATTAATTCGTGACATGTACTAACTCCCGTGCTAATAGTCCGGGTAAATCTTTATCTCCCCGTCCAGATAAATTAACTAATACTTTGCAGTCTTTAGGCAAATCTTTGGCTACTTTCATTAAATATGCCAAAGCATGCGATGATTCCAATGCTGGTATAATCCCTTCGGTGCGTGTCAGTAGCTGAAATGCTATTAATGCCTCTTCATCAGTTGCTACATCATAATGCGCCCTACCCGTTGCATATAAATCAGCATGCTGCGGTCCAACTGCTGCATAATCAAGCCCGGCTGAAACCGAATGAGTATCAGCAATCTGCCCATCCTCAGTCTGTAAAACATAGGTCCGATTACCATGTAATACTCCAAGTTTACCGGATTGGAAGCGGGCAGCATTTTCACCGACCTTAACTCCATAACCACCAGCTTCAATCCCAACTAATTTAATCTTCTCATCGGGGATAAACTCCTGAAACACGCCAATAGCATTTGAGCCACCGCCAACACAAGCAATTACCATGTCTGGATTACTACCTACTTGTTCATTATATTGTGCCTTGGCTTCTCTACCGATTACTGCCTGAAATTCGGCACAAATTTGCGGAAATGGATATGGTCCAAGCGCAGTCCCCAAGCAATAATGCGTTGTCTCATAGCTAGCAGCCCAATCACGGAGTGCCTCATTAACCGCATCTTTTAGCGTAGCACTACCATCAGTTACTGCAACTACTTTAGCGCCAAGTAAGCGCATTTTAGCCACATTTGGCGCCTGACGTTCAACATCAACTTGCCCCATATAAACCACGCATTCTAAGCCCAACATTGCACAGGCTGTTGCGGTAGCTACTCCATGTTGCCCGGCACCAGTTTCAGCAATAATTCTGGGTTTACCCATTTTTTTGGCAAGTAAACATTGTCCAAGAGCATTATTGATTTTATGCGCCCCAGTATGGGTTAAATCTTCACGCTTTAAATGTACCGAAGTAAGCCCGATTGCTTTAGCAAAATTTTTAACCTCAGTTAAAGCAGTTGGACGCCCGACAAAATTTTTGAGTAAATTCAAGTATTCAGCCTGAAATTCCGGACTATGCATGATAGTTTTTACGGCATCGATCAAATCTTTTAATGGCTCAATCAATAGCTCAGGAACATACATCCCACCATAAGCACCATAATAAGTTGGGCGGATAACTGCCAAAAATTCACGTATTTTGGCAAAATCTTTTACCCCTCGGCTAATTTCAACGCCCGATGATAAATCAACCCCAGTTGGCGCATATTTATCTATTAGTCCAGATACATTATCTTTATCTAGCCCACCAGCTAAAAACCATCTAAACCCAGTTTCTTCTGGCTCAATTTTTTCATAAAGGATAAAGTCTTTAGCTACATCAAGGCATTCCGGAAGCGGCTTACCATCAGCAACATAAATAAGCGGTTTATGCGTAAAGTTACTTACTCCGCTTCTTGGTAAGTCGCCGTGCAGCTGGATAACATCGAGATTAAGCTCTTTATCAATTTCAGCAATTTTCTCCGGTGTTTCATCAAAAAACACACCAACCACCTTAGTTGGATAATCTTTTACCGCCGCAATAATCTCTTTGGCTGTAGCTATACCAATCTGCCGTGGTGAATGACTGGTAAATAATAAACCGATAAAATCAACGCCGCTAGCGGCAACTTTTCGCGCCATTTCCGGCTCACGGATTCCACATATTTTAACTAACATAATAAAATGTACTCCATAGCAATTTGTTTTAAACTATCGCTTTATATGATGATAAATAATGAATAAGAAGTGTCAAAAACTTAGGATGCTTTCAAATCGACTCTGTTGTTGTCATCATAACTAATATTTATTTTCATCTACCGTCTTCACTTAAATTATTTTAATATTGTCAAAACTCCATTTAGGAATAGCAAAATTAGATACAATTTTTTCGTGTCGTTTGTCAATTTCAATTTTCCCCCATTTGTCAGGTTTTTTGTCTTTGTCAGCAAAGTCAACTATTTCTGCTTGTTGTTTTAACAACGGATTTGATTGATACGAAACAAGTTTTTCTGAGAATGGTTTGTTTCCAATAGATGCGTTATGCGAACCCGAAATAAGCATTAGATTTCCCAAACAGTTTAATTCTTTTTCTGCAAAACCTTCGGTATATTTATTGTTTTCATCAACGTCATAACCTGTTGCTATCGGTTCGCCATTTGTTGGATTTTGTGGTGAAATGTGTTCAATTTGTTCGTTTTCTATCGCACCATTTCCGATACTGTAACCACGATTTTGTATTGATTCTTCATATTTCCAAAGCAAATAATGCAACACGGGATTTTCATACATATATCCGTTCAAAAATTCTTTTGTTCTATTGTCGCCCCAGTAGTAAGCGTCATTTAATTTTGTTTTGAAATGAGTTCTCAGTTTGTCTAGGTCGCCACTATAAGCCAATAAAATTTCATTTAATCTACTAATAAAGTCCGCACGACTGCTGATTAGCGTGTAACGAAAGACAACAACTTCTAAAATGTTGTAAAGCGTATTCAAATAATCTTCTTTGTCGTTGTAGTATTTGTAACCTTTGATAACAAAAGGATACACAAATGCTGGAATAGACAACTCTCGTAAATCTTGTAAATACGGCAACTTTGAGTTCTCCATTTTTTTGATGTTAGAAAACGAAGTGTGTAATTCGTTTACAAAATCTTTAATCCATTTTACTTTGTCTTTATCAGGTGAATTTTTAAAAACTTCTTTTATGTCCTCTATTGTTCTGTATGGATAACCTTTGATAAATGCGTTGCAGTGATAAATTAGGACGCTGTCTTCGTTTATTTTTAAATCATTTATGATAAGATAAATCAGCTTAAATACGCTTGCGATAAATTCAATGTTTGTTTCAGTTTCTTCTTCTGGACTGTAAACATACATTTGATACATAAAATAAGATTTGATTTTTTCCATATTGGTCAAATCTTTTCCTCGATTGTTTTGCAGTTCAAACATTAAAGCGGAGTCTTTTTTACCGCTTAATTCAATACAAGTAAGCTCCGTTGATTCTAACTTGTCAAGTATCTTTAATAAATCTCCTGTGCTTAGCTTTTCAAGTTCTGTCGCAAAGTGTTTTTTGCTGCTTTCAATTCTTTTTTGCGATGGCGTAGCTGTTTCGAATTTTGATTTTCCTTCAATAATTAAGGTGTCAAAACAAGCCCTGTCGTATTCAACTGGTCGCAGTTTGATATTGCCGCCATTTTTTAAATAAATCTTTTCTTTTGAGTCAAAGTCTATTTTAGTTTCAACTTCTGTTTCCGTTGCACTACGTTTTTTCAAAATGTCTAGCAACGCACGAATAAAAATTATCAATGTAGTTAATCGCTGCTGTCCGTCAATGATTTCATATTGAATATCTTTTTTTATAGTTTCAAGCAATAGATTTCCGTAGAAATAATTATTGTCGCCAACGACTTGTTCTCGTAAGTCGTTTAAAAATATATTCCATTGGTCTTTGTCCCATGAATATGCACGTTGGTAAACTGGAATGATGAAATGTTTTTGTGAACTGTCAAAAAGCCCAAGAACTGTTGTAGGCCTGAATTGCATACTTATACCCCAAAAAATTCAGCGGGATTAGATAAACGTGATAACGCTTCACCAACCAGCACACCATCATAGCCAAGATTAATTGCAGCTAACGCTTGTTCTCTGGTTTTAAGTCCAGACTCAGCCACTTTCACCTTATCCGCTGGGATTAGCTCGATTAACTCAGCAAATTTATCCGCATGCATACTAAAATCATTCAGATCACGTTGATTTACCCCGATCACATCCGCTTCTGCCTGTAGAGCGATTTCAAGTTCGCTAGCATCATGTACTTCAACCAGGACTTCTAAGCCAAAACTATGTGCAATCCTCGCCATTTCGATAGTGTTTTCTTTTAGTACATGCACGATTAGCAAAATCACATCCGCGCCAGCCTCGGCAGCTTCGGCAATTTGCGGCGGTGTTAGCATAAAATCCTTGCATAATATTGGTACTGGAGTATCTTTTAACCCAGCAACTACATTACGTAAATCATTCATCGTACCATTAAAGCCAGCATCAGTTAATACCGAAATCGCAGCAGCACCGATTGATACATAATGTTTTGCTCGCTGGACTGGATCACCGATGTCCGCAATATGCCCGGCTGACGGAGAAGCGCGTTTGATCTCGCTAATTACCGCAAATGGTTTAGCCAATAATGCCGCTTTCATACTTTTACGTTTTTGTGGTGCTTGATATTTACGTGCAACGATTTGCTGTAATTTATTTAGCTTGATAATATCGCCTTCTTTTATTCTTGCGGATGCTCTTTTTACACCTTCAGCGATAGAAGCAGCCTTACCATAAACAAATAAAGCAGCAGCAGCATTTAAGACTAAACTATCCGTTGCCCCAGTTCTTTCACCATTTAGCGTGCGAATCAGCATCTGGGCATTATACATCCGTTCACCACCAGCAAGATCCGCCAAACTCGCTTTAGCCAAGCCAAGCTCTTCTGGATTAATCGTAAAATCAGAAACTCCATCGCGGGTAACCAATTTAGCATTTATAGTACCGAGTGTACTTAATTCATCTAAGCCATTAGCATGAAACACTAGTGATTTGCTAGTACCAAGTTTATGTAAAACTTCAGCAATTATTGCAACATACTTCTGGCTATAGACGCCGAGTATCAGGTGCTCACGCCCAGCCGGATTTAGTAATGGTCCAAGTAAGTTAAATAAAGTTGGTATTGCCAATTTTTTGCGAACTGGCGATAAATTTCGTAATACTGGATAATAATTAGGCGCAAAACAGAATAAAAAATTACGGTTGGCTAATTCTTCAGAAAATTTATTTTCTGGCAAATTCAGGTTATAACCAAGCTCACTTAACACATCAGCCGAACCGCATTTGGAGGACATAGCCCGATTTCCATGCTTAATAACTGGAATACCGCAAGCAGCCGTAAGTAGTGAACCACCGGTAGAGATATTTAACGTCCCAGCGCGATCACCACCAGTTCCAACTATATCTACAAATCGATCCAATAATTTTATTTTACGTCCAGTTTCACTAATCGCCTGATGAAACCCCAGTAATTCAGTCGCAGTTTCGCCTTTGGCACTAAGTAAGCTTAATAATGCTCCAGCTTCAACCTGTTCAACGTTATCAGATAGCAATTCTTTACCCGCCTTGTAACTTTCATCAAAAGTAAGATTCTCACCAGCAGTTAGTTTTATTAGGTATTTATTTAACTTTAGCATTACATATTTCCACAAAATTATTGATTATCTGCTGACCTTCTGGCGTAAGTATTGATTCTGGATGAAATTGCACCCCATATATTGGATATTCGCGGTGACTAAGTGCCATAATATTACCATCAACATCTTCAGCTTCAACCGACAACACATTTGGTAAGTCATTCTTTTTGACAACTAATGAATGATAGCGTGCAGCCTGAAATGGTAAATGAACACGAGAAAATAATTTATTTCGATTATGAAAAATCAAGCTTGATTTACCATGCATAACCTTATCAGCAAGATCAACTGTCCCACCAAATGCAGCACCGATTGCCTGATGTCCAAGACATACACCAAATATCGGAATTTTATGCCCAAGTTTTTGAATTACTTCAATACAGATTCCGGCATCAGTCGGATGCCCCGGACCAGGAGATAAGACGATACCCTGTAAATTCTTTAATTCTTCAATTTCTTTGATACTGATTGCATCATTTCTGACAACTTTAACATCTGCTCCAGCAATAACAAATCCCTGATAGAGATTGTAGGTAAAACTGTCATAATTATCGATTAGTAATATCATAGCGTACCTTTCAGGGCTAATTCTATACTTGCCATTGCACCGCGTGCTTTAAGATAGGTTTCTTCAACTTCTTTTTCTGGGACTGAATCATAAACAATTCCGGCACCAGTTCTTACTTCAACTGTTGAACCATGTTTAAAAATCGTCCGAATCGTAATCGCACTAGTCAGATTACCAGATTCATCAACTATCATAACTGCGCCACCATATGCACCACGTCTGGTTGCTTCAAGCTCATCAATAATCTCCATTGCCCGAATTTTTGGTGCGCCAGATAAAGTACCTGCTGGCAACACAGATTTTAAAACATCAAACGAGTTATATTTCGAATCCATTTGTCCAACTACATGCGAAACGATATGGCTTACATGCGAGTAGGTTTTTACATTTTTAAATTTGGTAACACTTACCGTACCGGGTTTTGCCATTGCTCCAACATCATTACGGGCTAAATCTACCAACATGATATGTTCTGAAGTTTCCTTCGGGTCATTAAGTAGTTTATTTATATCATCGCCTTTTTTACAGGTACCGGCAATTGGCACCGTTTCAATTACACCATCTTTTACCCCAACCAATAACTCAGGTGAAGCACCAATTATTGAAAAATCAGCCTCTTCAAATAAAAATAAATATGGCGTTGGATTAAGTTTACGTAATGCGCGATATAAGGCAAATGAACTGATATTTATATCAGCACTAAATGTCCGTGATAATACCACCTGAAAAATATCGCCCTGACGGATATATTCTTTGGCTCGTTTTACCTTATCAGCAAATTCAGCATCACTAACATCAGGTTCAAGAGTAATCATTTTTTGTGGATGTGTAACTGGTAAGCCATTTATCGAAAAGAGTTTTTGTACTACTTGATTTAATTCCTCTTCGCTTCCTTCATGTTTGATTACCAATTTTTGGGCTTGATGGTCAAAGCTAATCACAGTTTTATAGATTCTAAAGAAGAAATCTGGTACGGCTTTGGGAGGATGCCTATCTGGCAATTTTTCTTTTACCCTTACCCCATCATAAGTAACAAAACCGAAAGACTTACGCCCAACTGTAAATTCAGGCAATAGTAAGTATGGATCAATTGAATGATTTACTGTATTACCTGCAAAATCAATATGCACGTCCATACCTCTAGCACTAAACGTAGCCAGTGGATTAATACCGATAAACGATGCCTTACCGTAGCCTTCATCATAAGCTGATTCCATCATGGTACTACCAGCACCACCAACCGCAGCATAAGCCAGAATTGGCGTCATGGTATCGTAATCAAGTTCTCTGGTTAAAAATTGCCGATTACTAAAGGCAGCATCCAGATTTTTATCATTAAATAAACTCATATTATGTCCTATTGGGGCTTTATTTTATAACTGCATTATTATATCTCAACCACCCACTAATTAGATGTCTGATTGAATTAAGAAAGAATAGTTTTTACTCTGTAATGACGTAATGATACATCATTACAAAATATTTGTCAAGAATAGAATAATTTTTTAGAAAACTGATATTTGACTATAACCAATAAATGTCATCAAAAATTAAGAAAGTGTAAATATTACTAAGATCCTTTAAAGCTTAATAGTTAATACCAACCAGTCAGATAAAAAACCCCAATAGCAACAAAAACCGCAAGAGTTTTAATAATGGTTATTACAAAAATATCTTTATATGCTTCTTTATGAGTTAAACCCGTCACTGCCAGAAGTGTTATCACTGCACCATTATGAGGTAAAGTATCCATTCCGCCGGACGCCATCGAAGCAATCCGATGTAAGACCTCTAATGGAATATGTAGCTGGTCTGCCATATTAATAAACTGGCTTGACATTGTTGCTAGTGCAATACTCATGCCGCCTGATGCTGAACCAGTTATACCTGCTAGCGTAGTTACTGTAATTGCCTCATTAACCAACGGATTTGGGATTTTTTCTAGACTAGCAGCGATTGCAGTAAACCCAGGTAATAAGGCAATAACTGCACCAAAACCATATTCGGAAGCCGTATTTAATGAAGCAAGTAATGCACCACCAACTGCGGCTTTGCTTCCTTCAGCAAAATTACGCAACACTCTTCTAAATGCAAAAATAAATACCGTTAAGATTCCAGTTATTAATGCTAGTTCCACTGCCCAGATGGCAATTAGCTTACCACTTTCGACGATGATCGGCTTAGATCCCAGTGAAATAGTAAATTCTTTGCCGTAATAAAAAGGAATCAATCGAGTGAAAATCAGATTACTGATACCAACAACTAATAATGGCAAGATTGCAACTAGTGGATTAATATTTAATTCTTCATTTGGCGTTGCTGGCTCGTTTAGTAGTTTAACTCCGTAACCTTCTTTCGCATTTATGGCAAATTTACGACAGTGATTAAGATATAAAAGTCCACAAATTAAAATAAAAACACTACCAATCACTCCAAGAATCGGTGCCGCCCAAGTAGTTGTATTAAAAAATGTAGTTGGGATAATATTTTGGATCTGTGGTGTGCCGGGTAATGAATCCATCGTAAAAGTAAACGCGCCAAGGGCAATTGTTGCTGGTATTAAGCGCTTTGGAATCTCACCAGCTTTAAATAGCTCACTGGCAAACGGATAGACGGCAAAGACTACTACAAATAATGATACTCCGCCATAGGTTAGAATTGCACAGACTACGACTATTGCGAGGATTGAGCGCTCTTTACCGATTAGTCCGATTGCTGCTTTGACAATTGCTTTGGAAAACCCTGAGAGTTCAATAACCTTACCAAAAATAGCACCAAGAACAAAAACTGGAAAATATAACTTAATGAAATCCACCATCTTAGGCATAAAGACCCCGGAAAATACCGGAGCAACCAGCTTAGGTTCAGTAATCAGCACTGCTAATAAAGCTGCAATTGGGGCAAATAAAATTACGCTATAGCCACGATAAGCAATGAACATTAGAAAAACCAGAGCAAAAGTAACGATTAGGATGCTCATAATATTGCCTCTTGATAGATCTTAAAACTTACTTACCCGCTAGCTTGGGGATTATTCTAAGTGTATATGTTTTATTCGAACTTTAAAAAAGATTAATCAGTAAATAAAAAAGGTGCACTAGGCACCTCTTTTATTATTTATTTTGAGCTTCAACGCAAGCTAATGCCACCATATTTACAATCCTTCTGACTGTAGAAATAGGACTTAAAATATGTGCTGGTTTATTCATTCCCATCAGGATTGGGCCAACGGTTACACCATCAGAAGAAGATACCCGCATTAAATTATACGAAATACTTGCTGCTTCAATATTTGGCATAACTAGTAAATTAGCCGGACCAACCAGTGGAGAATCTGGAATTGTACGATTTCTGATATCTGGAATCATCGCTGCATCAGCATGCATTTCACCATCGATCATCAAATCTGGTTCGCGCGCCTGTACCATTTCCAGTACTTTACGCATTTTTATTGCACTTGGAGATTCCATATGTGAGCCAAAACTACTATGTGATACCAATGCAACACGAGGCTGTAAGCCAAAATGACGGATGATTTTAGCCCCCATTTGTGTGATTTCAGCCAATTCTTCAGCATTTGGATTTTCATTTACATGAGTATCGGTGATAAATAAGCTACTTTCTTGTAGAATCAATGCGTTCATTGCCGCAGAAATTTTACCTGGATTATCATAGCCAATCACATCGCGAATAATTTCAAAATGATTCCGGTATTTACCAACCAGTCCACAGATCATAGCATCAGCATCGCCATTAAGTATCAGCATTGACCCAATTAGAGTATGGCGGGTTAACATATGATCACGAGCTGTATCTTCAGTGATACCTTTACGTTTCATCATTTGATAATAACGCTGCCATAGTGATTTATAGCGATGATCATTTTCGATATTTACCAATTCAAAATGGACACCAGCCTCAATTTTTAATCCAAGTTTTTGGATTCGTTTTTCAATCACGAATGGACGCCCAATTAGGATTGGCTTCGCTAATTTAAGTTCGTTGATTTCAGATACTGCTAATAATGCACGCTCCTCTTCACCTTCACATAAGATTATGCGTTGAGGTTTAATTTTTGCTGCATTCATTACCGGACGCATGAACATGCTTGAACGGTAAATATATTTATTTAATCCTTGGGTGTAAGCAGCAAAATCATTGATATTGCGAGTTGCAACCCCACTTTCCATAGCTGCTTTAGCAACTGCAGGAGCAATAACTTGAATCAAACGTGGATCTAGTGGTTTTGGAATCAGATATTCACGACCAAAACGTAGTTCCTGTCCACCGTAAGCTTTAGCAACGACCTCATTTGGTTCTAATGTTGCCAGTTCAGCAATTGCATTTACTGTTGCAATTTTCATAGCTTCATTGATTGCAGTTGCACCAACATCTAATGCACCACGGAAAATATAAGGGAAGCAGAGCGCATTATTTACTTGATTAGGAAAATCACTACGACCTGTAGCCATAATTGCATCAGGACGAACTTCACGTACTAATTCTGGCATAATTTCTGGCGTTGGATTCGCTAAGGCAAAAACTAGCGGGTCACGCGCCATTTTCTTAATCATTTCCTGCGTTGCTGTACCAGGACCTGACAATCCAAGAAAGATATCTGCATTTTCCATCGCATCTTCAAGCGTACGATAGTGTGTAGTTTGGCAATATTGTTGTTTCGAAGCATCTAATTTACCTTCACGTTCGCTATGGATAACCCCTTTGGAATCGCAAACATAAATATTTTTCTTGGAAGCACCAAGGCTTACCAATAAATTAAGACAAGCGATTGCCGCTGCACCAGCTCCGGAAACAACGATTTTTACATCTTCAATCTTTTTATTGACAATTTTAAGACCATTGATTGTACCAGCGGCTACAACGATTGCTGTACCATGTTGATCATCATGAAATACTGGAATTGCCAGGCGCTCTTTAAGCCTGCGTTCAATTTCAAAACACTCAGGTGCTTTGATATCTTCAAGATTAATACCACCAAAAGTTGGTTCTAAGGCAGCTACTACCTCAACAAATTTATCAATATCAGTTTCGTTAACTTCAATATCAAATACATCTATCCCGGCAAATTTCTTGAATAAGATTCCTTTACCTTCCATTACTGGTTTTCCAGCTAGAGCTCCAATATTACCAAGCCCTAGAACTGCAGTTCCATTACTGATTACTGCTACTAGGTTACCTTTATTGGTATATTCATATGCGTTAGCCGGATCTTTTTCTATTTCCAGACATGGAGCAGCTACTCCAGGAGAGTATGCTAGCGATAAATCACGCTGGGTTGCAACAGGTTTGGTGGATACAACCTGCGTTTTTCCAGGTTTTGGTGAACGGTGATATTCTAGTGCATCTTTGGTCAGTTGTTCGGGTAATTGAAACTTTTCACTCATATATGTGCTCCAAAAGCAAAATTACAAAATAGTTTTTAGCAATGTATTTTACTATGCCTCAAATTTGTCTCTTACTAATTCAATACTGCGCCGCAATATTTACCCAAAATTGACCCGAATCTCTTATATTTGTTATAATAGTCGCCTTACAGTGTAAGAACTATACTGTAAATTACTATTGCTCTAATTTTTTAGAAGGATCATTTTCGTTCATTTGTATCAAATAAAAATACTAATGAAATTGCTAAACTAATGAAGAGGGTTTAAATTATGTTAAACTATACCAAACGCAAAATTCTTAAATATATTGAAATCAATAATCCTAATTCAACTTATCTTGAGCTTGTTGCTCTTATCTATTTCTCTGAAATATACCTAATCAATACGTAGTCTAATTTTTCTACATTACAATTTTGAGAATATTTGCCGTCATTACAAATGATTTTAATTATTATTTGATTCTTTGACGCATTCAGTCTAATCTGTAATTATCTTATATCTGCTGTAATTTTAGATTTATTATTACTCTGTAGTTGTATTTATATGCAAGTTTGATAATTTAATCATTAATTATTAGCATACTAAAAATGACTATTCGTGAATTTACTTAGTTAGTGAGTTACGAATTATTTAAATTTCATCTGTAAGCATCTTGCAGAAGAAAGGATTAGAAATGTTTAGGAAATTTCTTAACCGAAATGGTTTAACTAGTGAAATGTCAGATTTTATTAAATCTTCATTTGGAAATATTATTGAATGGTATGATTTTACCATTTATGGGCTTTTTGCTTTACAGATTGCTAAAAGTTTTTTCCCCAATGACAACCGACTTATTTCATTGATGCTTATTTTTGCAACGTTTGCTATAGGTTTTTTAGCTAGACCGCTAGGTTCGCTTATTTTTGGTATCTTGGGCGATAACTATGGTAAGTCATATGCAGTTAATCTCTCTATTTGGCTTATGGCGATACCAACAATGCTAATTGGTATTTTACCTTCATATCAGCAAATTGGTATTTTGGCACCAATATTACTTATCATACTACGTATTTGTCAAGGAATCTCAGCAGGTGGGCAATTCTCTGGTTTAATCACGATTGCTTTTGAAAAATACCGTTCTAATAGTTCTTTACTTGTAAGCTTAGTTTATTCGATTTCAGTGATGGGGTGCTTTGCTGCCTCCTTAATTGGTTATTTATCAATCACCATTATTAGTCTATTTACTCCCGAGTCGCTATTTATTAAGTCGCTTATTTGGCGGATTCCATTTATTTTAAGCATTGTTTTATTCTATTTTTATCATAAAATGGTACCGCATATTGAAAAAGAATCTGTAGTAAAGAAAATTAGTTTCAAATTTACTGATATTCTAAAAGAACAGCCTTCGACATTTTTTTGCATGCTTGCTTTAAGTCTATCAACTGGTATGATCTATTATACTTTATTTACCTATCTTGTTACCTATATGCAATTACATGCAGGATTAAGTAAGCAAATGGCATTTTTTGTTATGAATGGTATTTTAGCTCTTTCAGTAATACTTTATCCAACTTTTGGCTACTTGGCAAATAATTCAGTAAATCGTGTGAGAGTAGCACGAATCTATAGTTTATGCTTATTAGTTATGGCAGCTTTATTTAATCTACATCTACTGAATCAATTCTACGGATTATTAAGCATCATTCTTATGGTAGTTTTCTTTTGTGCTGTGACATCATATACAACGAGTTATTTTGCTGAAGTTTTTGCAAAAAAATATCGGATGACTGCTTGCTCGCTTAGTTTTAATGGCGGGATGTCAATTGCAGGTTGTGCTCCGTTACTTGCTGAGTTGTTTAGTTCAAAATCAAGTTTGGGTCTATCATTTTTTATCATGATTATTACTTGTCTTATGCTTGTTAGTTTGTCCATTTTGAGTAAAATAATCAAACCCAAAGTAGTTCTGGTGCCTCATCATGCAAAGTAAGATTAGCTTATTTTTTGCTACGCTTATTAGTATTTTTTGCATTAATTATGCTTATGCAACTGAGCAAATAATTTCCGAAAATGAATCCATGGATTATAATTATTACATGTTTCAACTATATCAAAGTCAGGCAAGTTTATATAAAAGCCAGATTTCTGAGCCTGAGTCAGGAGTAGTAATAAATGGTTCGGAATCTACCCAGTATAATCCATGGCATGGGAGTCAGTTTGCTTTTGGAGCTGGGGGAACTACGGGAGATAGTAATACCAGTAATGCACAGATCAATACTCTTATCAATTATAAACCTTCGGAAGGTGAAATTGGCTGGAATTTCAATACTATTGAGCAATATAACTATATTTATTCGACCAATTCGACAGATAATAAGAATCGGCTGTATATTCAGCAAAATGGTAGTTATATGTTTACGGAACATAATGGTGCTTTTGCGCAAGCATCATATTTAAATGATGCTAATGATGGATACTTTTATGTTTGGAATCAAAATGCTGGTTATCAATTACAAGTCTTCTCTAATAAAAGTAATAATCTATTACTTAGCTTTGGTCCGGGTATTCAAGAAAGACAAATTACGACTAATAATAATGTAGAAATAAAACCATCATGGTTAACCCAAATTACATATAATCTTAGCCTGAATAAAGTCATCTCTTTTAATGAGCAGTTACAAAACGTTGCAACTGCGGATAATAACTCCAGCTATTCAATAACAACCCTGACTTTAGAGGTTTTTGATGGTTTTGGGGTCAATTTTAATTATCAGGTGACATATAACTCAAACCCTGTAGGTGGTAAGGCAAGATTAAATACTATCAGTGGAGTTAATCTTGTATATGCAATTGATTAGATTTTGTGAACTAAATAGACTTTTAAGGTGCGGTTATGAATGAATTTTTATTAATAAATTCTAATAATATAGGTGATTTGATTGGTGTTAGTGGTTTAATCCAGTTTGGTTTAGCTCTACTCTCAATTCTTATTACCTATGTTTTAGCTTGTTCGATTAAGCGTAAGGTTAGTCGTTCAATTGCTAAAATTGGAGCATTTTGGCTTGGGTTACTTGATAAAGTTATTCGTCCTTTTGTATTCACCATAGTTTCAACTATAGCTGGAGGCGCTTTGGAGTTAGCATATGCTTATACCCCAGTCTTATTGTATACCTTTTCCATAATTGGAATGATTATTTTATTTCTGAAAATCACAGTATACAGTTTTGATTATACCTTAAAGACGAATAAATATCGTAAACAAATTAAAACATTAATCAAGCTAGTATTAATTGCAGTTATAGTATTTTGGACAACTAATCTAGATGTTGTCTTGGCAAGTCAATTAGGCAAAATAGTTCTACACTTTGGTAAAAGTCAGCTCTCGTTATGGGATTTTCTTCATGAGATTATTATAATTGTGTTTGCTTTGGGGATAATGCTTCTTGCAGCAGTTGCTCTTGATGGTTGGATTAAAGGGTTGCGCGAAATTGATGGAAATCTAAAGCAATTATTACTCAGAACATCAAAGATTTTAGTTGTAGTTGTTGGTGTCTTTATGGTTTTACCAAGCCTTGGTTTTGATTTGACTGCGCTTTCGGTGTTGGGCGGTGCAGTTGGGGTTGGTATTGGTTTTGGATTACAAAAGATTGCTAGTAATTTTCTCAGTGGTTTTATTATTCTTCTGGATAAATCAATCAAGATTGGCGATCGAATCATTATCAATAATGTAACTGGCGTAGTTACTAGGATTACAACTCGTTATGTAGTGATGCAAGGCTTTGATGGTTCTGAAATGTTGATTCCAAATGAAAAATTTATTACTGATCCGGTTATTAATCAAACTTATTCAAATGGGGATATTGGTATTGAATTAGTTATTTCTGTTGGCTATTCTTCTGATTTAGTGTTAGTTATTGATACACTTAAGGAGTGTATCGCTAGCGTACCTGAAATTAACCAAACTAAGGAACCTTCTGTTTATATTCAAAAATTAAATGAGTCAGCAATAGATATCTTTGTAAGAGTATGGCCAATTGATGCATTAAATCACGCAACTACAGTACGGAATAAATTGAATATTGCTATAATTGAGTCATTCCGTAAGAAAAATATTGAGATCCCGTTTCCTAAGCGCGATATTACAATTTTAAAATAAGCGGAATATTTATTTAATAGGTATATATGCAGATTTTAGGCATAGATCCGGGACTTAGAAATACCGGATTTGGTATTATTGATGAAATAAGTTCAAACAATCTAAGTTATATTGCATCTGGCGTTATTGAGACTGACGCTTCGAGTAATCTTCCTGAGCGGTTAAGGACAATTCTAACCTCTATTGACCTTATAATTAAAGAGTACAAGCCTGACGTTGTAAGCATTGAAAAAGTGTTTGTCAATGTCAATCCGCAGTCAACACTAATGCTTGGACAAGCTCGCGGTGCTGCAATTTCTGGCTGTGTTTTGCATAATTTACCTGTTTTTGAATATACGGCATTACAAGTAAAACAGGCTGTAGTTGGTTATGGGCATGCTGATAAAGAACAAATAAAAAAGATGGTAATGCATATGCTTAGCTTAAATGCTGCGCCACGAGCAGATGCTGCGGATGCACTGGCTTGTGCCCTTGCACATAGTCATTACAAGCGAATCGGTCAGATTTTTAATATGGCATCAGTAAAAAAAGGTAGAATTCGTGAAAGGTAAAATATAGGGGTATCTATGAAATATACAGAAATCAAAGAAGAATTCAGTTTTCAGTTTTTGCTGCTATGTGTTGTTGTTGGTGTTGCTAGTGCCGCATTTTCTTATGCCGTTGAATTTGCCGACTGGCTTTGTCATTTTCTTTATGCTACTACTAGCTGGACAATGTATGTTTATACTCCGCTTACCTTTGTCGTGATAGTTTTTCTTTTAAAAAAATATTTCCCGCATGCTGATGGTAGTGGATTGCCGCAAGGTTATGCAGTTGATATTTTTGAAGAAGAAAAGTTAAATAAAATTTACTCTATAAACTCACTGATTGGTAAAGTTATTCTTACTTTTATGAGTATTGCTAGTGGTGCTTCATTAGGTAAAGAAGGGCCTACCATTCAAATTTGCTCTTCTTTATTTGCCCAGATCAGAAATATCAGTGATAAGAAAAAACGGATGCTGATTAAGCTTGGTGCTGGGGTCGGCGTTGCCGCTGCTTTTAATGCTCCAATCGGTGGGATGGTATTTACGATTGAAGAATATGTTAAGAAAATTAGTCCAAAAATTGCTTCAATCCTTGTTGGTGCTACTCTAATTGCTGTATTTGTTTCTAATGCACTACTTGGTGGTAGTAAGCCTTATATGGGTTCGGTAAACCCAGTTGACTTACATCATGGTATTAGTATTGCTATTTGGGGGATTATTATTGGTGCTTTGTGTGGATTAACCGGTGCAGCTTTCACTAAATTAATGGTATTTATGTCTGTTAATAAAACTTGGGTGATTAATCGCTGGCGTAAGCAACATTATCTGGTTAATGCCGCAGTCTTTGGTCTAATTGTAGCTTTTATTGGGCATTTGACAAATGGTTTATCATTTGGTAATGGATCAGGTTCAACCAGTATTTTTCTTGATACTGCAACAAATGCACCATGGTATTATGCAATTGGTAAATTTTTTGGAGCAATTGCGTCTGTTTCTGCTGGGGTACCGGGAGGATATTTCTCCACTGCATTATCTATTGGCGCTGGGATCGGCGATTTATTGCATCATTTTGTCTCAGGTGTGCCATTAGTTCAGTTTTATCTACTTGGAATGGCAGGGTTTCTTGCTGCGATTACTCAGTCACCGATTACTGCGGTAGCTATGGTGGTTGAATTAAGCGATTCAAGTCAGTTTAGTTTACCAATTTTGTTAGCATGCTTTATTGCCAGTATAATTTCAGAGCAGTTTGGAGATAGCGTATACCATCAGCAGGTACTTAATTATATTGAACCAGAACGTTATAAGGAAACAGTTTAAAAATTATGAGTGACAATAATCTTTATAGCAAGACAGCCAAAATCCTCCATTGGTTAATTGCCGCCGTGATTTTCTTGGAATATTTTATTGCTATCACACTGGATGCTACTCATCTAAAGTGGTTACATATTCAGCTTGGCTGCTTCTTATTAATTTTAGTGATAGTTCGGATCATCTGGCGGATTAGTCATCAGTATCCTGACTTCCCTTCGCAAATAACAGGAATCAACAAATTACTTGCTAAGATTGGGCATTTGATTCTATATTTTCTTATGTTGGCTATTCCTGTGACTGGTTTAGTTTTAATCATTACTAAAGGGGTTACTATTAATATTTTTGGTATTGATATTCCACCATTAATGAAAGCAATGGCAAAGCCGGAACGCCACATAATCAAATCAGTTCACTGGTATCTAGCAACAATGATTTTTTATTTTGCAGTTTTCCATGGTTTAATCGCATTTATGCATGAGTTTTTAAATAAAATTCCAAGCCTCAGCCGAATGTTACCAGAATGTCTAGCGAAATATATACGGGATAGTAAGTAATGGCTAAATCAACTAATCTATTACGTTCATTACTCAATGTAAGCGGTATGACCCTTATTTCGCGAATTCTTGGTTTTCTGCGAGATATGTTACAAGCGATTTATTTTGGAGCTGGGGCATATACGGATGCATTTAATGTGGCATTTAAATTACCAAATTTGCTACGGCGAATTTTTGCTGAAGGTGCTTTTTCACAGGCTTTTGTACCTGTTCTTGCCGAACATAAGAATACCAAAACCCATCAGGAAACAAGAGAGTTCGTTGCATCAATAATGGGGGTACTCGCTACAGTGCTATTAATTGTTACATTATTAGGGATGACTTGTGCCGCAGTAGTTATTTGGATTACTGCTCCGGGTTTTACTAACGACCCTAATAAATTCGCATTAACAGTTAGCCTATTAAGAATAACTTTTCCGTATATTTTATTTATTTCGATAGCTTCATTAATCGGTGGGGTTCTCAATACTTGGGGTTTATTTTCGATTCCTTCGTTTACGCCAACCATTTTAAATATCAGCTTTATTGTTTTTATTCTCTGTTTTCGTCATTATTTTGAACCATCAATTCTGACGCTTGCTTGGGCAACTTTTGTTGGTGGTTTACTTCAATTACTATTTCAATTACCGTACCTAAAAAAGATTAATATGTTGGTTAGACCAAAATTAGACTGGCGAAATCCAGCAGTACGGAAAGTAGTTAAGCTAATGGGACCTGCAATTTTCGCTGTTTCAATCGCGCAAATCAGTCTAGTTATAAATACTATATATGCATCATTTTTACCAACTGGTAGTATTTCATGGATGTATTACGCGGATCGTTTGATGGAGTTTCCAACTGGGGTTCTTGGTGTCGCATTAGGTACTATTCTCTTACCAAGTTTATCCCGACATGCCAGTTCAGGCAATAAGGAAAGTTTCTCAAAGCTTTTAGATTGGGGAATACGGCTATGCCTTCTTTTGGCATTACCTGCAACTGTCGGGTTAGGATTATTGGCTAAGCCATTAACAATGACATTATTCATGCACGGCAAATTTAATCTTCATGACGTTACGATGACTAGTTATGCATTAATTGCCTACTCTATTGGTTTACTTGGCTTAATTTTAGTAAAAGTACTTGCCCCGGGCTTTTATGCCAATCAGGATATAAAAACCCCAGTAAAAATTGCAATTTTTGTCCTTTGTTGTACGCAATTAATGAATCTAGTTTTTATCGGACCACTAAAGCATGCGGGTCTTTCATTATCAATTGGATTAAGTGCCTGCATTAATGCTGCAAATTTATGTTATTTTCTCATTAAAAAAGGGCTCTACCAACCACAATCCGGTTGGTGGAATTTTATCTTCAGATTAATTATTGCAATTTTAATAATGGCAGCTATGATTGAGTTAGTTTTATATTTTGCGCCTGTTGATTTTAGTGGGCATATGGTAAAACGCGTTATTTCTCTTGCTAGTGTGATCATGGTTGCTGCGATTAGTTACTTTGGTGGGCTTTTTCTATTAGGATTCAGAGTTCGCGATTTTAAACATAAAGATAAATTTTAACTTGCGCTATGACTACTATTTATGCTAGAATCTCGCAATTATTTTTTGGAAAGAACACTTCATGAAACAAACTATACATCCTAATTACAAGGAAGTGTCTGTAACTTGCAGTTGTGGTAATACTTTTGTAACTAAATCAACTTTGGCAAAAGAAGCTCTTCATATTGAAGTTTGCTCAGCTTGTCATCCGTTTTATTCTGGTAAACAACGTCTAGTTGATAGTGCTGGTCGTGTTGATAAATTCCGCCAGAAATACGGTGCATTCAGCAAAAGAACTGCAGCCAAGTAATTACGGCATTTTATTCTATGATAAAATAGGTAGCTTAATTAGCTACCTATTTTTATTTGGTGTTTTATGCTTACTTATTCTCCGATTGCGCTCAAACCAAAACGCAAAGATCGCCCATGGTTACTTTTTATAATGGTTCTTATCTGGATTGGTGGAGCTACATTCTTTCATTCTCCTTGGGAGCCGTATGAACCTTATGTGGTAGCAATTGTAAAAAGCATTGTTAAAACTGATTCATGGCTTGTTCCATATATTTCACCGGGTACTCCCTATCTAGAGTTACAACCATTTTATTTTTGGCTATACGCACTAGCTATCAAAATTTTTAACTTTACTGATGTTGCCAATGCAATTCGGTTAATGAATACCGGAATTATTCTTTTGACACTTTATGTTTTAGGTAAGGTTGGCTCTGGGCTTTCTGCCTTCAAAAATGGTCGTAGTGTTGTAATGATCATGATTAGCACGATAGGATTTATCAACAATGCATATCAATTATCACCTAATATCATAATCTTACTTGGTTTTTCTTTATATTTTTGGTCATTACAAAATTCAATCAAAATGCCGGGAATATCTGGAGGAGTCCTTGCTGTTGGCTTAATGCTTATTTCAATTAACTTTACAGCTGAATATTTATTAATTGCTTTGATTATGCTGGTTTTATTACCCATAATTGATAGACAATGGAAACAATCAGCATACTTTCTAACCTTGATTACTGGGTTTGCCATATTCGCAATGATTTTTGGTTCGTATGGCTGGCAATTAAATAAAGTAAATCATAAATTTTTTATCGAGTGGGTTAGCAAATATTCTCAAATAGCTAATTTTGATTCCTCAGTCTTTGCCAATATAGTTTTTTATTTTCAAACCTTATTATGGTATCTTATTCCGGGATGGATACTTGCGCTTTGGACGCTATATAAACGAAGAGGGCAAATATTAAAAGATCCTATCTTGAAACTTAGCCTTGTTTTTATTGGCTTACTTTTTTTCTTTGCTATTATTAGTGGGCATCATGATGAGTCTGTAATTTTCCCGATAATCATTCCTTTTGTATTTATTGCTTCAGTCGAAATTGATACAATTCGGATTAGTATTGTTTCATTGTTAAATTGGTTTAGTATTTTTGCGTTTGGGGCGGGTGGACTTGCGGTAATAATTCTTTATTTTACCTTAAATTCTGGTTATCCGAAAGATCTACTTGCTAAAGCTCAATTTTATGCTCCTGCCTATGTCTTTGACTTTAATTTTTGGCAAGTTCTTCTTGCTGTTTTGATAACCGCAATCTGGATTTTCATGGTTACACGTAAACATATTCGTGGGCGTGAAATGGTATCTAATTGGGCAAGTGGTACTACCTTCTGCCTAGTATTATTCATTTCATTATGCTTGCCATGGTTTAATTCTGTATTAAGTTTCAAGGACATAGTAGATAGTAGCAGACCATATCTTGATCATTCAAAAGATTCCTGTATCGCAACTAATGAAGCAAATCGCGTACAGTCTGCTATTTGGTACTATTTTGCTGATATTCGGCTGCAACCAGATAGAGACTTTGCTAGCAATTCGAAGTGCAAACAGGCTTTAATCTCAGTTTATAGTGATAGTAGAACTAGTTATCCGGGGTGGCATATCATCTGGAGTAACAAACGCCCAATTGACTTTAAGCGTTATATGTTACTAGAAAGAAATTAATTTATTTTGTTAGCTAATTTTAAGTATTTGTTAAATTTAGTGAAATCTGTTCACGAACGTGTACCCCCAAAACTATTAAGCCAGAGTGGAGCTAGGACTGCGTTTTTATTTTGTGTTATAAAGTTATTGCGTAGTTATAAGCCATTGTAATCCTTAAAAGAGTCTATTAAAAGATTAACCACGTAATCATTTACACTTAGCTCAATTAAATCAAACAACATATATCATGGCGGAAAAGGCGGGATTCAACGGATATTAATATATTATACTGATATTGTTTTAAATTTTATCATACATCATAATTCTATGACAAAAACGTGCCAATTTCGGCAAAAATTTACCCCAAGCACATTTAATTGTTATCTATTTTACACTAGATAAAAATTAAGGGTGCTTTTTTCATTTGGAGATATGAAAAAATGTTTATTAAGAAGAATCACCCTCTTTACAAAAAAATCAGCACTGTTGGACAGCAAGTGCAGCACAATGGCATTAGCTACTATGTAGTTGATGAGACATTTGGACAGTATGAAGTTGAACCAGATAATCCAGTTACGGTATGGAAAAAAAGAACTTGTTATTAACGGCCCCGCTATTTGCGGGGTTTTTTTATTGTTTGGAGTAAAACGTGGAAATGAATAAAATACATCAAGGCGATTGTCTGGAATTTATGCTGCAGGCTGATATGCGGAATAAAGAAGCCAGAATACATCCAACGCAAAAGCCAATTAGGTTATTTTCTGCAATACTGCAGGATTATGCCAAACCTGGAATGAAAATATTTGATCCGTTCATGGGTTCTGGTACCACTGCTATAGCGGCAACCAGTCTGGGTCTTGAGTGGTGCGGTTGTGAATTGGATGCTGGATACGTAAAACGTGCCAATGAGAGACTAGAAAAAGTTCAAATGAATTTATTTAATCTAGCCTAGCAATTAGCTAGGCTTTTTTATTGGATGAAGCAAAATTAAACTATCAAAATCTCAAAGACAACAGCTACATGATAAATATGGAGGCAAATGCGCCTACTGCGGCTGTGATTTACCGAATAAATGGCACGCAGATCATATTGAGCCTATCTATCGTAACACCCTAGTGTATGACAGAAAAAATAATGTATTAGTTGATGCAACAAAACACCATCTAGATGTAATTGAAAATCTTAACCCTGCGTGCCCTGCCTGTAATAACTACAAGCATACATTAACACTTGAGAAATTTAGAATTGAACTATCTAAGCAGGTTGAAAGAGCTATGAATAGTTGCAACTTTCGTTTAGCTCTTAAATACAAACAAATAATAATTAATCAATCACCAATTGTATTTTATTTTGAAAAGATGCAAAATGAATGTACTTAGTTTATTCGATGGCATGAGCGGAGCAATGGCAGCCTTGCAATCCATTGGTATAAAACCAACAAATTACTTTGCTTGTGAGATTGATAAATACTCAGAAGCAGTGAGCCGCTATCACTACCCTGAAATTATCCGGCTTGGCGATGTAACCAAAGTTAATTTCTTTGGGTTACCAAAGATTGACTTGCTCATCGCAGGGTTTCCATGCCAATCTTTTAGTTTTGCTGGTAAACAATTAAACTTTGACGATCCGCGTGGCAAGTTATTTTTTGAGATTATCAGATTAATTGAGGAATTACAGCCTACATATTTTTTGCTCGAGAACGTTAAAATGAAGAAAGACATACAAGATGAGATTAGCAGATTAGTTGGCGTGCAACCTATCCAGATTAACTCAGCTTTATTGTCGGCACAGAATCGAGTAAGGAATTATTGGACTAATATACCAGGAGTTATACAACCAAAAGATGAAAGAATCATTTTGGCACAGATACTTGAGGGCAATGAACAATTTATAAATCATTATTCAAACCATGCAACTAATCAAATCCAAAAAATGGGTAATGTCAACCCGAGTGGCAGAGGGATAAACGGAAATGTATTTAATGTAATTGGTAAAGCTCCGACACTCACAACAAATAAGGGCGAAGGCATAAAAATTACGGGGTGTATCAGAGTTGGTACAGCTGATGTTCCGGGCTATGATGCTAATAAAAGAGTGTATTCAATTGAGGGTAAATCACCAACCCTACTATCTTCTGCTGGAAGTTTTAGAGAACCCAAAGTAGCCATACAACAGCGAGCGCGCGGATTCAATAAAGGTGGTTTCTATACAGAAAAATCCCCTACATTATCAGCAAACAGTTGGCAGGATAACAATCATTTAACCGATGGTGTCTACTGGCGCAAGCTAACTCCAATTGAATGCGAGCGGTTGCAAACCTTTCCTGATGATTTTACAAAATACGGAATTGATGTAAAAGGCAAACAATTTCAGGTTAGCAATTCACAGTGCTATAAAATGCTTGGCAATGGATTTACTAGAGATGTCATAGCTCATATTCTTAGCTATATGAATTTTGGGAAGTTTAAAATAGCAACTTAATTTTGCTTTGCATGATGAACTTAGATATAGTTACTGGTAAAATGTCAGTTTCTTAAAGGGGCAGCAATTGAGTATCAAGCAATACATAACTACTTCACTTATTTTTGTTATTAATGACCATCCAGAATTATTTTATCTCCAGCAAGGAATCAACACTCTAAATCTTCATAAAAATTATCAAGATCTTAAGCGCATCTTCTTATTAATTGATATGGATCTTAAAAATCTATCTGAAAATGACCTGAGTAAGATCCTTATTGAACATATTAATTATTTACTTAATTGTAGAGATATCTACAAAAGTGAAATTATGTCGCATTCTTCCGTGGGGAATAATAATATTCAGCTAACGGTATCCCCTTATAAATTAGCCAACCTAAAACAAGCAAAAATAAATTTTTCCAATGATATTAAGAGAAAAATTAATTACCTTGAAGCAAATGGTTATACACCTAATGGTTTAAAAGCAATGATTACCAGATATAACCATGATTACATACTTGTTGCAAAAAAATTAATTGGTGATAAGACAATTCATCAAGGACTTAGTACAATGTATAAAAAAGGTCTACTAGATGACTGCCTTGAAAATTTCGTTTATACTAACCCTCAATATCATCATTTTTTTACTGAAAAAGAACTTGAAAGCTCTAGGCAAAAATTAATTGAATTAAAGGTAATTAGCAAATAATAAATTAGGCGGTACATAAATACCGCCCCCACGCTTTTGCCTCACTAGCGCCTTACCGCCTACCATTTTTTATATATTCCATTTTCAAATATTTGCCACTCGCATTTTCTACGATTAACTAATCCCGGAATTGGCTTATCTCCCGTGTTTGACGATGTGATGAACGACTTAATCCACCATTCTTTTACTTTTACTAAATCATCAAGATTAAACCATTTAGCCACTTGTGCAGGTCTTGAAAACGCACCTACACCTGCGTTGTAACACATAAGGAAAAAAGCATCAAATTGCTGTTGGGTAATTGGTTTAGAAATTATCTTATTGACACAATCAATATATTTCTGAATTGTATTAATAAATAATTGCTCACATCTTGCCTCGCTAATTGCCGGATCTGATAATTTAACTGCTCTTCCATCTTCGTAGTTAGTTACACCATAACTAATTGTTGGAATTTTTGCACTGCATAAATAAGGTTTTAGTGCTTTTCCTTCAATTGATTTTAACAAATTCAATACTAATTGACTTGGCTGCATTTACTTATTCCCTTTTAATTCTCTAATAAATTCAGTTATATTCGGAAGGTATTTAATAATATTTTTTAACAACAGTACTCCAGTAAATACATAAAACATTAGTTGCAATGCTATAGAATCTCTAATTACTTCCAGCAACATCACAAAACTCCTATTGCTATAAAAATTCATTTATGATAAAATCCTTTTTGTTTTGTTATACAAAAAACCCCGCAGGATTCCAGTCCATATGCGGGGTTTTTTATTAGTGATTATATTACGAGACTAAATCACTTCTATGTCACACTCTAGTTTTAATGGCTCACAAATAAGTTCTTTAAAACCAAGATCATTATCTGATTTTTGATATATCTTAAAATTAGTCATATCATGAATGGTAGTCCATTGCGTCCAGTCAACATCTGGAGATAAAGTACCGTGATTAGCACTTGTACCTTTAATTACATTAACTGTAGCAATAACTTTATCTAGTAATAGCATTGCTTCGTTATTGTCTTTTGGTTCTGACTCTTCCAAAGCTAAAGATTTAAGTATTACAGCACGTACGTAGCGGTCAGCAGGTAATCCACTGCCGGGCAAAGAACGCTGATTATTACCAAAGCCAGTAGTATTAATTTCTTGCCCCATAATCTTACCCTTAGTAATATTAAACTTTTCGGTAAGCCCGACGTAGTTACGTAAATTCTCTTTATGCCAACTAAATTTAGGCGCATTAGTTAATACACCATAAGGGTCTTTATAAAATACAGGAACACCAGCTTTACCATCTCGCGTTTCAAATTCAACTACATACTGCGCACCACTTGGATCAGCCAATCCAAGATGAATAGTTGCATATTGTTGAATATATTCAACCGGAACATTAACTCGTTTTTTACCAACTAAAACTTCTTCACCATCATGATTAACCAAAGGAGTAGCTTCAAATAATTTAATTACATCCGCAACAGTTGCACAAGTCCCCAGAATCAACTGAGGCAAAGTTAAACCAGACAAACAATCTACTGGAGTTTTAACGGATGAGTCGAAACTAGTTTGAGGTAACCATAAAGTACCTAGTGACAGACCAGCTGAATTAAGTCCATCTGACACAGTTCTAATTCCATAATGTTTGCCAGCAAAATTAAATCCAATATCACTAAATTTTGCTTTAAAATCATATTTAGTAGTAAATTCGTCACTTGAATTATTTACTTGATTTTGTAGTTTGAGTCCAGCTTTAAATAAGCCAAATTTTTGACCTGTAGGACTTGCAAAGTCCATGGTACGAGCTGAAACAGCTATTTTCTTTTTTGAATTAATATAGTTTATTTTTGTACACATTTTATTTTACTTCTGAAAAATTATTATAACTTTGTTTATGTAACTCATCTAATCCCGAAACAACTAACATTACTATCTGACATATCGGAATAACGATAAAAACGAAAATATCAGCAGAATACAGTTCAACTCCAAGAATTTTTACTTTAAAAATGATATATGCGGGAATCATTGCAGTCGTGAGCATTCGGTACCATTCAATAAGTTTTGTAAATTTTTGACTAAGCATTAAATAAAACTCAAAAAAAGCACATAATACCCAAAAGATTCCTATATAAATTAATTGTGGCACTAAGCCCATTTTGGTATTAAAAATATTAATTGCATCAGTGCCTCTATCAATATCAAACATACCTAAGCCTAATAAACAAAAAATACAGATCGTTTCAATACCAGCAATTAAAATTCTATTTTTTTCAGTTATTAGTCTAATTAATTGTTTATACATCATCTTCATCCTTTT
Organism: Neisseriales bacterium; assembly: GCA_008017155.1. GTDB lineage: Bacteria > Pseudomonadota > Gammaproteobacteria > Burkholderiales > UBA11063 > Aquella. Next base: position 57,243 of record SSGX01000043.1, read on the forward strand.
TATAATTTAGTTTTACACCCAAAAAGCTTACCGGAATTTTCTTAAGCATTGCAATTGCAGCTAAAGCACTTAAAAATGACATCCCCATCATTGCCAGCCAGAATTTATGCTCAGAACTAAGTCCGGTCAAAAAAGATTCCATATCCACCCTTTCTTAAAACTGGAATGCAGTTAATAACATGCTACCATTTTGACAAATTAAAGTAACTACAACTTGATTCCTGACATTATCTGCTGAATTTGACAAAATAAAATCAAAGTTGTACTCTTTTTTATTTAGTATGCTATAAGGATTACTTGTTGTAACTTTATAAATACTATTTGCCTTAATAGTCAATCTAAGCTTGTGTGATGGAATCGCAGTAGTAGTATCTCCTTTGAATATTAAATACTTTACAAAGTTATCACTAAAAATGTTGGATTGCATATCAATAATAAATTCGACTGTTCCATTCCCAAAATTTACTTGGCGTCCATCGTAATTAAAAAACATTTGACTCGCTAATGTGATTAACCCTGCTGTTCCTATTTTATTTGTTTTATGCCACGCCGTGCTGCTTGGATTAGAATCATCAATGACACTTGGTATTGACATATAACCTTTTTCATTATATGAACTTGCGGTTATTCTAATTAACTTTTGATTGTAATTCCATGAGTCAATGTTATTAAATAATTTAGTTACATCAATTCTAAAAGCAAGATAGTCCGTGCTTACATAAAGAGCCGTCGGTAACTTTGCAACTTCTATAGGTACACGAACATAAGTTAGTAGATCACGAGCAACTGATATTTCTGTTCCATCAACTTTAATAGTAGTTGTACCAAGACTAATAGCAAATATCATGTATTTAGAAGCATCATAATAGCTATCAAGAATAGCAGATAATGAAACAATAATTTCTTTGCTTGGAAATGGTTTTTTAATATCAATTGTGGTTACGGCTGGAATTAACTCTTTGTTATATTCAATGCTATAACCTTTTCCATAGACAAACTCATACACAGGCAATTTAGTATTATCACCACTCTCGCCATCTTTGCCAGCAGGTCCCGGTACTCCTTGATCACCTTTATCGCCCTTTATACCTTGTAACCCACGCTCCCCTTGTGAACCTGTTTCACCTCGGTCTCCTTTGTCTCCTTTGGGTCCGGGTTCTCCATCTTTACCAGAGATGCCTTGTTCCCCTTTTGGACCTTGAGGACCTGTATCACCTTGAGCACCTTTTTCACCCGGTGGACCACGTTCACCTTGTGGACCTATTTGTCCAGGATCTCCTTTATCTCCTTTTGCACCTTTGGCTGATATTTTTGTTTTAAATGTTTTTGTTTTCGCATCGTATTCAGTTGATGCAGTAACACTTCCATCAGAACATTCCCAGAGCTGCTTAACCGCTCCATCACCAGATGAATTAGAAGTTACCCAATCAGACCATTTTTGTTCTTTAAAGTTATACACTTCAACAAATATGCCAGCATCATCACTAAATAATGTGTGAATAATTAATTTATTTTGATTACTATCAAAAGTATTTTCTATTAGAATAATTCCATTGTTTTTAAATTTTTCTGGACCATTAATAAAAATGGCATCTGCCGGAAGTCCGTAGATGCCAATATCAAATAATTGATGGAAATCAATTTCTTGTCCTACTTTCAAAATAGGTATTTTAGACATAATGGTTTCTTTCTATAATCCCCAAACCCATAATAAGCGTTTTTTTAATTCATCTAAGTCGGGTAAATATCTGAGTTTTCCATTAATTACTTGATTACATTGATTGATAAATGCCCTTACAAGTTCTTTTTCTTCTGCGCTGGATTTTTCAAAAAACAACCAATCTCGACATGGCCAGATTGCATTAAGATATATTTGAGCCTTTTCTTGAAGCTCTAATAGTTCTTTTTCTGCTTTAATTTTGGCTAATTCTTCAGGAGAGTACCGCTCTTGTATTGTTATTTGACCTTCTTTTACTTTAATTATTTTTGTAAAATCACTTAATACATTTTGTAACTTAGTAAATTCAGTCTCTGTTATTTCAATATAATTTTGATCATCCGAAAATATTACTTCACGCGCTACTAAAGTTGTAACTTCGGCATTATGATAAAAGGCTAGGTATTTCATGCGGTAAACCTCCCAATGGTATTAGATATAAATATATTAGAGACATTGCCACCAATTGACCAACCATTACCACCACCATTACCGGAAATTCTAAATATCTTATCTATTGCATTTACTGTGCATCTTACAAGATCAGGTACACAAGTTGACGAAGTAGTATGTACTGGAGTTGAACCATCAATATTTGATGTAAAAGTGAATTTTAAAGCATTAAATAAATTGACAATTCCCATCGTTATTGTTTCATTTCCACCAGATGTATTTTGTAAAGGCGTAAATTCAATCTTAACAAAAGATATAACATCTTTATTTATTATTTGTGATATAACAGTTAAACTAATAGTAAAAGTTATATTTCCATGACCTGAGCCAGTAAAATTACCGCTTGTAGTTCTTGATATATAACTACCGCCAGTAAGTGTATCAACATAATTTTTTGTGGCGTAATCACTTAAAGAATTTTGCTTCAAATAACCTTGTTCATTAACCCACTGTTCAGTTGCATAACCACTTAAAGAACCTTGTTTCAAATAGCCTTGCTCAATAACCCATTGTTCAGTTGCGTAACCATTTAAAGAACCTTGTTTCAAATAGCCTTGCTCATTAACCCATTGTTCAGTTGCGTAACCATTTAAAGAACCTTGTTTCAAATAGCCCTGCTCATTAACCCATTGTTCAGTTGCGTAACCATTTAAAGAATCTTGTTTCAAATATTTTTGATTATTAACCCAATTTGTTGTAGCTGCATTATTAGAATTATCTTCTAGACTTACAGTAGGAACAATAGCTTTATTTTCAGCCTCAATCACTAATCCACGTATCTTTCCTGTATCTGCATCAATCTCAACAGTCAAAGAATCATCCGTTTTTTTGCCAATAATTTTAGTATTTTTACCTTTAACTCCATTAACTCCATCTACTTCTAAGGCGCTACCATTTATTTGTAGGTCTGTCGTTTTTTTAGATTTTAAAGATTTATATTTTAACAAAGTAATTTGCTCAAACCCTTCAATCTGCTTATCTGATACTTTTAGTTCTCCGCTGACCGGATTATATAAATACATTATGCATCCCTTTATGAATAATAATTAAATGGATTTTGAAAATGTCATCTTACCACCAATAATGTTTATATTTTTAGCGGTAATTGTTTCAATAACATCAATTGATTGAGCAGTTAATTTGCCACTTACACTAGCACTAGCAACATCTAAAATGCTAGCAATTATGTTCGCAGTTGTTCTAATTTGTTGATCCGTATCAATGGCAATACCATTACCTAATACCCCGGGCTTAATTTGACTCGCCGAAACTACCATTGTTTTAGATATTGGTACATTTACATATTTTTGAGTATCAGGTTTACCTGCCTCTTCTTCACAAAGAGCCCAGTCACCAACATTAAATTCAATCTCTCCACTTCCTAAATCAATTTTTCCAGCTTCAAGACAAAGATAAAAAGAATCAGGCTTACCAGTTCTATCATTAATGTCTGGAGTATTTGTTTTAGCACTCCAAGTACCCATATACAGAAAAGGAGATATTGCACCATCCAAGTAAATAACGCCTTCTGGTGTAATATCTATACCAGTACCACCACCTTTAACCAAGACACCGCCAACAACGATATCTGAGGCCACCTTTATATTTAATGTACCATCAGCAAGAACACTTAGCCCAGTACCGGGCTTAATAGCTCCACGACGAGTTATCGTCGCTGGATTAACATCAATAGTTGTATTTGCTTTATCAAAATCATCAACTGTTAACGTACCTTCCTCAGATGCAATATGTTGAATACCACCTTTGGCAGCTTCAGCTATATCAGCCATTGATGCAGCTTTACTAGGGTTTCCTTTAGAGTCTGGAATATCCGGTTTATTTCTGAATGAAGCGTCAGTTGCTGTAATTTTTCCAGAAAAATCAGCATTTCCAGTTTCAGAATCAATAGTTACAGTGGTATCACCAGTTTTATTTTTACCGCTAATCCCTTCTTTACTATTAACACCATCTTTATCAATATTAGTACCAGGTACTTTTACTTCATTAGCCGTTAATTTATTTACATCCAAATCTGGAAACTGTTCAAACATTTTTTCAAGTTCAGCAATACGTTCGCCTTGTCTAATACAGCTTAATTTTTTATAGTGATCTTCACTAATTTCAATATAGTTAGCTAATTCAATTTTACTTACTTTAAGTGCACCAGTTTGTTCATTAATTAAATACATTATTCATTCCTATAAAGTTTAATAGCGGTACCCTTAAGCTGAATCCCATTAATACCATCTATAATTGTTGATTTTGAGGGATTTTCTATGCTATTAAATATCATTTTTGCAGCAGTGCCGTCGGGTTTGCGAATATTAACTATACCATCCTGATCTGTAATATCGGGATATTTGCCAATGCCGTCCAAATCAGATTTTAGGGCAAAAACACTGTCTTCACATTTAGGACGCTGGCTATATGTTAGTAACCCATTAATTTGGTAATCTGACTCTTTTAGATATTGATGAGTAACGTATGCTGATGGATCAACAATAAATTGAACACTTGCAATATTTTGTAAAGTTAAAGATAAATTAAAATCAATAACTAATATCTCTCCCTCTTCAGTTTTTGCTTTATAAAAGGGCGTTGGAGTGCCAATTAAAATTAAATTATTATCTTCATCAAAAATACCATACTCACGAATCCACCATCCACCGACATCTTCAGGAACTGGGGTATCAATAAAAAGTTCTTTTTTGTCTTTTGGATTAACTGCTATGCTTCCAATATTAGTGCGCCAATTTTCTTTTTTTAATGATATTTCTGTACCATCTGGAATATATTCATTACCACTGCCATCTCCAACAGCAAAATACTTTAATTTTACAGTGTTACCGATTGCACCCGCCGCGGCAATTAATTCTTTTCCTTTATTGGTTACAATTGCTCTAGTTGCCATTAAATTTACCCTTTAAAACCATTCTACTTTTATTAAACGTAGTTGAATATATACTGGATGGAATTGCCGAAATAAATTCAACCGTTGATTTAAACGTTACGCGTCGCTTTAGTACTGGTAATGAATATATTTCTGAATAATACGTATTCTGAATTTCAGTCTTAAACCAGCTTCGAGTATTTTTATAAGCGTTTATATATGCTCTAATTAATTTTAATTCATTATCTGTAAATACTTTGTCATTATTAATTTTGAGCTTAAACCAATAGGGTTTTAATTCGTTTGGAATATCAAACCATTCGGTTACTTCGGCATTAATACCCAGTATATCAATTGCATATAACACCCCATCTTTCGTACCACGTAACTGATTAAGCTTGACGTAGTTCCGTAAAAATTTAATCTTATCTGCTCGGCTTTCAATAAAAGAGTTTTCAATTGATCCACCAATACCCGCTTCAAATAATAGATAATCAAGTGTAAGGTCATCTAATTTTTCAAAATCTGAAAAAAATAGTTTATCCCTGATAATTTCAACAATCTCATCAATTTCTGGTTGTATTGATTCACAAATCCAGCAAATCTCGTCTATTTCCTTGAACACTGGTGGTAGCAGCTCTAGCAGTTTAGTATCAAATATACTTGCCATTTAAAAGTCTTTCTCAATACCACCAAAAACGACATTACAAAGAATATTATTCCCAACCTCAAGACAAGTGAGCTCAGTTTGTACAGGACTTGCTATACTTACCCTTCTTGCCCCAGCCGCCATAATCATATTCTCCAGTACTGATGGATTGATTGGTCTGCCAAGCTTAGTTTTAGTAAGATAAATAAAACTATCAACAGCTTTTTTTACATTTTCTTGAATTTGACTTGGATCAATTTCTGCTTTAGAGCTAATCCAATAAGTAAGCTTAATCTCATAATTAACAGCTTGAGGACTGATAGCTTGAACCTTATCAGTTAATGGACGTCTATTGCTTGAAGAACACGCAGCTTCTATAACTTCTAATTCTGCTTCAGTTGGAAAGCGTCCATCAATCATTAATGGGATAATCTGTACAACCCCGGGTGATGGAGAATACGGTTCTACATCAATAATTGATGCACTTCCTGTTCTAGCCCAGTATTCGTAACCTTTATCCGGTCCTGCTGTAGATAATGCGTGAGGAGCAACCAGTCTTCGTTCAACAAATACAAAGTCATCCTCTTGGTCTACACCCCCTGCCGAAATATCAATATTAACCACCCCAGCTACAAATGGTAATGGATTTATTTGAGTAACAATAACTCCTGGTAAATACCCATTACCAATAACACCACCCTCAGTAGCCCGACAAGTTGAATCAATGTATTCTGCATTTACTGGAACTTGTAAATCTTCAATAACTTCAAAAAACACTTTGGAATCGGCGGTAACTTTTGTACCTTTAGGAATTATTTTATCTTTTAACTGTAACTGATTTATAGTAAACCGAATAGTTACAACAGCTTTAACAGCAAGAAACCTTCTTAAATCGAAATCAAGATTTTTATTATCTAAGAAATGATCAGCAGCATACGCAAGCAAATTTTGTTTACCAGCATAATCAACTGCCGAACGTAAGCTAACTATTTCTGCAGTAAAAACATTAAATAATGTCGTTATAGGATCGGCATCTCCAAGTTCACGACCTGATTTTTCTTTAAACCGAGCTAACAACTGAGCCCTAATTAATTCAGGGTCTTTACTGGCAAATGAAATCTCTGGTAGTCCAAATCGGTTTGTACTCATAAGTAACTCTCTTTTACATCAATAGTGACAACAAGTTTAAGATTGCCGTTAACAATGTCACTACCTTTCCAGTTAAAGCTTCTTATCTTTGCCCTTGGCTCATATTTTTTTAATTGTTTAAGTGTATCAATTTGATAAATCATAATTGCATTTTCACTCGGTAAATCAATAATGTTTTCATCACTCCCCATGTCTCTCTGATACGGAATAGTACCTTTAATTTGTTGAAAGATATTTCGAACATTCTGAACTATTTCTTCAAATACAGAATTTGGTGCAAAATTTATAAAATGTTTTTCAGAAAATATATCAATTTGAATTTTCATTAATGATATTCCTTAAATTTGACACTTAATTTAATATTTGTTACATCTCCCCAAAAACTTACTTCTTTATAAGTGCGCGATAAAGATGTAATTACAAATTCCCCCAAGACATTTGATTCCATTAAACCATTACCCAGTATCAAATCATATATGTCACCATCATACATATATTCTTCAAATTTTTTTAATTGTTCTTTTGGATTTATTCCCAGAAAACTTGCTAAAGTGATATTAATGTTAATTTCATCTGAATTCGGATTTTGATATTCAAGCTTTGGCTTTTCTCCAATAATTCGATGTTCCGCATATTCAACAGATGAATTGTGCTCGGCATCTTCAAAAGTCATAGTTTTAAATGGATTAACAGTAAAAACAATGTCACCAAAACCACCAAGTGTTCCTATATTTTTTAATTTATCAATTAATGCTGACATATTATATCCTCATCATTTTTAGCTTGTATTTCCTTGATCAGTAGTACCCGTTACTGGACCATTAGGTGCTACTAATGAGCCTGCTGAATGCGTATGTGATTTCCAGTCCTTACCATCAATAGTAAGTCCACCGTTAGCAACTTTATTTCCAACCACACCAGAACCAAATGCTCCGGTTGGAGCTGATACTTTAATACCACTACTTATATCTTTAGAAGCTTTTATTTGACCTTCAACTGTTAAATCACCTCTTATAGTTGTTGGTGCAATAATAATGGCTTTTTCAGCAGTAACTTCAGCGGTTTTACAAACAATTTTTACATCACCATTACAATCTGCAGTCAATACGTGATTTTTACTATCATAACTAATCACCGTGCCATCGGGGTAAGTGGTTGAATGAATATTCTCATCACCTGCAGGTGGATTATCTTCATCGTTATAGCCAAAACCAATAACCCATCCATCAGTTAAACTGGGTGGAATAAAAACACATAAAGCCAAATCATTAGGGTTTGGTAAATTTCGGTCTTTATTTCTGCTACCACCAGGGTTTAAGAGTCTTAATTTACTTGCAGTATAATCTTGATCCGGAAAATAAACATCACAAGTATAATCAGAATTAATTGATGTAACTAATCCTTCACGAATTAAATTATTATCAATCATTCTTGAGCCTCTATTAATATTTTATGAGCAACAAAACTAGTACGATAACCATTACTAACTCTTGAATGAGTAGTATTTTCTATATAATAAAATCCATCAAACTGCCCATAGTCAATTATTTCAATTACTATTCCGGCCATTAAAAAAGGATTTCCCATTACCTCACCACTAATTTTCCATTCTCCACGATTTTTTTGCGCCAATTTAGCTTTTGCAGTTTTTAGGGCTTCCGCTTCAGACTTAAATTTTTGCCGAATAATAAGTACTTTATTACCACCATTATTAGCAAAAAAACTAATCGGCTTTGTTGGAATCGTAGCTACTTTTTTACTTTGCTTTTTCTTTTTTGGCTTAGTATGACTAGCTAACCACTCTGGATTGTTAAGAACCACATCTTTATGTGAAGCTTTGGCACTAACATTCTTTTTTTGTCGCGGGCAAAAATAACTAGCTTTGGCTTCTTTATAAAGATTAAATCCTTGACGTCCAGCATTTCTGTTTGAGATTTCATTTTTACTTAGAGTTAATATAGGTTTTTGTAACTCAAGATAAGCTTGTGCACAAAGAGTAAGTTTTTCTGGATCTAGTTTAACTACATAATCATTATCTTCGGCAAGCTTTGTAATAAATACTAAATCACTTTGATCTGTCTGATCAATGGCCTCTATTTGTATTCCTTCTTTATCTTCTTCTAAATATGGAATAAAATTAAAATCCAGCCCATGTTTAGAGGCAATTTCTTGACAAATAGATTGCAAGGTAGACTTTTGCCATTTTTTAGTGTTCAGAGTCTTACGAATATTTGAGTTAAAAGAGCTAACCGCTTTTATTGATATTTCATTAGGCGGTCCTTTTTCTTCAACAAGATCAATTTCCATACTTCCACAATATAATGATTGCGTTTCATTATTATTCACCCAGTCATCACAAATAATTTCAACCTCTAGACTGTCCCCAGTCATTGGCATCCAATCATCACAAAAAAGCTCATCTCTATCATCTAAAGTAATAGTTATGTCATCAACTTCCGCACTAGTCTTGTCATTAAAAGTTATTGATTTAAGATATGGAGCCAAGTCAGTTGATACATTTTTGCCATCAATTAAAATTCTAACATTTGACTTTCTTGCTTTTTTATTCATTTTCTTTTCCAAGGTGGTAAATTAATTCTTGAATCATTAGTTACTAATTCTGGGATTAATAATTTCACTCCGGCAACAAATTTAATAACATTCGAATGTTTTGGATTAGCTTCAATTAACTGATTAGCATAAAATTCATTACCTAACTGAGATAACGCTATGCTGTCCCACATGTCCCCAGAATTAGTTATATAGATTTTATACATTTGCAACCCTCTAATAAAAAAACCACCATAATTGGTGGTTGTTAATTAGAAAATCTGGCATTACCCCATAAATTGCTAAATTCATTTTTTTGTTTTTCCTGCGCTTCTGCCATAGCTATTTTTATATCATTTTTATTCGCATCACCTTGAATAATCACTGTCGGATTAGAGTTAAGCGTCATATTCGGTTTATTGGCTAATGCTCGTTCTTTCTGATTAGTTGCAAGTGTTTCAACGTTACCTGCAAAACGCGAACTATTTTTTAATTCATAATCTATTTCGAGCTTTTTCTTGCCATCGTTACCATCAAATAATGATGCTACGGCACCGGATAATTTCTCAACCCAACCAAAAACCTCTTTGATCATGTCCCAAGCTTTTTTTAGCCAGCCAGTAAAAGTTTCCCAATGAGTACATACCCAGTAGATTCCAACACCAAGAGCGATTATTGCTCTTGCAATTGCAATAATCGGATTTAGTCGCATTAAGGCGTTAGAAACACCCTGCCAATAACTCATTAGTTTAGTAGCAAATGCTGCTCTCATTTGAATTGGAATAAACCAAAGCAAAGAGTTACTAAGTAGTTTTAATGCACCTGTTCCTACAACCCAAACTGCATTTAGGCTGGAGAAAGCTGCCTTAGTAACAGCAATACTAGCTACAACAGCAACAATACATGCGCCAAATTTACCAATCGTAAAAATAGCATCTGAATGAGCTGCAATAAATGGAACTATTGAATTTTGCAGTAAATCATTTATATCCTTAATTGCCTGATTAATCGGTGGCAAAAAAGTGTTACCCATTGTAATTGCAATAGCCGATAAGTTATTCTTGAATAATTGCAATGAGTTTTCTGTTGTAGCACTTCTAGCATTAAATTCTTTCATCATGCTGCCAGCATATTTACTACTATCACCAACTAATCCAAGATTTTTTCTAACCTCATCAAGATTATTCATTAACCCAGCAATTGGAGCAATTGACTCTTCACCAAAGATTTGCTTTAAGGTAGAAGATTGTACTTCTTTTGGCAACTGCTTGATTTTATCCAGCACATTAAGCATTGCCGGTACACCCTGAGCTTGTAAATCTTTCGATAATTTAACTACATTAATACCTAATTTGCCCATTGCTTCGGCTTGACCTTTTGTTGCAGCAGTACCAGAAGTTAGTGTCGTCATCATTTTTTTGATACCAGTTGCTGCAATTTCTGGAGCAACTCCAGCACCGATTGACGTAGCAGCCAAAGCAGCAACCTCTGATTCGGCTATTCCTGCAATTTTACCTAAGGAACCAATTCGACTAACTACTTCACCTATTTGTACACCACTTGCCGCAGAGTTATCCGACAAAATATTAATTTGATCTGCAAGTTTGACAACTTGATTCTGATTTAATTTAAAAGCAGAACGCCATTTTGCCATCATATCACCAGCTTGCTCAGCCGAAATATTATAAGCAACACCCATTTGTGCCGCATTTTCAGTAAACTGCATAATATCTTGCTTTGCTATACCAGCTTGTGCGGCGGCTGCCGCTATATGACCAAGACCATCAACAGCCATTGGCACTCTAGTAGATAACTGCTTAAGCTGTTCACCCATTTGAGCAAACTCTTGCGGTGTATCAAAATGAACTAACTTCCGGATATCAGCCATGACTGATTCAAATTTCATGGCCTGTTTAATTGGTTCCACCATAAAACTAGCACTTAACACTGTAGTTCTGGCAATAGCAAATGAATTATTGGCATCAAGTAAAGACTGACTTACTTTTTCACGATGACTTCTTATGATTTCAGCATTTTTGGCTTTAGCTGCTTGCCGATTATACTGATCTCCCAACTCTTTTACTACATTTGATTGTTTTTTTAGTTCATTGCTTGAATTGTTTAATTCTTGCCGTAAGTCAATTAATTGATTTTGAAAATATCCTGCTTGTTGCCTAGCTTTACCTAGTCTCCTTGCCTGTTCATTAGTTGGTGTGCCAGCTTTGCCTATTTCTTCTGATAATAATTTTACTTTACCAGTTGCATTAGCAAATTTATACTGCATATTTTGTGTACGATCGGTCAATCGGTTAAATCCGGCAGCTAAAGACTCTTGTTTTGCTTTAGCTGTATCAAATGCGCGTTTTAACTCATCAACATTTTTCATACTTGAGAAGGGGTTATTTTTAGATAATTGTGCTATTTTTGCTCCAGTTTCAGTTACTACTTTATTCATAGTATTGAATGCTTGAGGAACAGTATTCTGAAGCTTGGCTCCAAATTCAAACATTATGTCATGGATCTTAGCCATCTTAATACCTTTTGTGATATAATACAACTAGTTAACTTAAACTAGGAATCAATAAAACTTTGAAAACTCTTGCAGAAAAATTATCTAAGCTCGTATTTGGTAACTTTGCAATCAATATGCTGTTTTTAGCTATAGTATTAACAGTTCTTTTCTGTTACTTAGGACATTTCCAATTAGCTGCGGTCAGTGTACTTTATATTTTTATTTATTTCATGTTAGGTCACATTTTACAAGCTTTTTATGATTTAACCCATATGGATGAATATCTTGCTCGCGTCCATCAAAAGTGTTTGGATAAAAAAGCTTTAAAAGAATACCTCAATCACAACACAACACGCAAACGATGGATTATTTTTTAATCTACATTTCATTTGCTATTTCAATATATGCATTAAGTTTATAAATAGGCTGCTGTTCCCAGTAGCCTATTTGTGTATTCGTATCTTTTGCAAGAGTTAGACAGGCTTTTCTAAGCCCTCTAATGATGCCCTTATCCCATCCAGCAAAAAATTTTGTGCTCTTACCTTTAAACAAGCAAAATCATTTATTGATAATTGATCAATCGCACTAATTGGCAAATCTATCGCTTTGACTAAAATACTTTTAATAAAGGTAGTTTCAGACTCAACCATCCCAGTTGATAACCTTTGATTAGTAAGCTTAAACTCACTTTCTGCTTGTTCGTAATCCACCGTTGTTAAATTCTCAAAATTTACATTAATTTCTGTAATAGATTTATTATCTATTTTAATTGCCTTTGACAACTTAAATTTCATGTTTTTATAATCCTAAAAATAAATTACCCCATGTTCTTTCATGGGTCTATACATTAAAACAGGTCTGATAGCTTTTTAATCAAAGCTTTACCGGCTGCTTCCAATATACCATTAAGCTTATCAACCTTATAAAGCTGATTCCCACCCTTAAATACCTCAATAAAGGTAACTTCCATTTTAAAAGCAGTGTTTAGTAAATCATCTTTTTTAATAGTACCAAGATCAATACTTTTAGCATTCCCACGCATATTAGCCCGTAAGCCATCAACACCAATTGCATGAGTAGTTCCATCTGCCTCAATAACAGCAGCTTTCATTTCGACCAGTTTGCCAGACATACTCATCAAATTAAAAGTATTATTGGTGATTGTATTGAATTTGATTTCACTCTCTAATGACTCAACTGAGTAAGGGTTGGTAAATTCAATATCGCCAAGGATACCACTACCACCAATGGTAGTAGTTTTATATTTAATTTCTGGTAATTTAACTTCAGCTACCCCAAGTAAATCTTTACCATCAAGATAGAGCATAAACGTACCAGTTTGTCCGCCTATTTTTTGTGTCATACAGTTTCTTCCCCAAATACTTTGTTAAGCTCATGAACATTAAATTCTATTTCATTCGTGATAGAACTTGCGGTAGGTCCAGATGTCCATAGTAATTTAAAATAAATATTTCCGGCTAATAATTCAGAAAGTGGATTTTTGTCTTTAAGAAAGAGGACTCGACCACTAATCAATTTGCCAGAACCAACGAGACCATCAAGCCAACGTTGTTCGGATTCCTCTATTCGTAAAATCAAAGGACGATCTATTTGTTCATCAACCATCTGATCAATAAAAACAACTAAGGTATTCATTAACCAATTGCCCATGTCACGTAATGCAATGTCATAATTTTTAACATCCGTATCGCCAGGAAAGCACGCAGTGCGATTTCCCCACGACCGCCAGCCATTAGTACCATTTCTTGCTACTATAATACCATTGGCATTCAAGTACTGTGCTTGCGAACGATCTAAATCAAGATCTTGTCCATTTAATTTGAATCCATTAATATAATAACTTTTATTTGATGGATTTTTATTTGGAATACTATCATTAATTCCAGCAATATACTGTTTTAATGCACAAAGCATAGTTGAATGATTATATTTTTGTTCATCTAAATATAAATCACCAAAACATAAATTTAAAAACTCGCTGGTTAATCCAGATTTTTGTTTAATACTTACCGCATCCGTATATGTCTTAATCTTGCTAGTATCCATATCAACAATTGCATTAGCTTTAAAGACATTATTCAAATTTTTAGCAGTCGCAAGTAGTGCATTAGTAACGGTTATATCCTGTGACCAGCCAGGTGCAATCAGACTGCCCAATACCTCATTAAACTTAGGGTAGGCTTTCTGAGCTAATTGAATCCCAGAATATACTCCAGCAGCATCAATACCACCGATAATATCCGATGCTTTGACTTTACTGGCATCAAGCACGTCATAGGTAACGATTAGCTTATCTTCCGGTTTAATGCTGCCACCATCCAGAGCCGTTACAACCAGTAAATTATCTTTATTAAATCCTAAGCTATAATCAACATCAAGCTTTTTAGTATCTTTGTCAACATTTACCGCCACGCTTGACTTGATTGCCCCTTTTTGGGATAAAATAACTTGTCCATTAATTTGAGGATTAGTTTCTGCCATTGCTGCCTTTTTATGCTTGGCAGGATCCAGCACATTTACAAAATATACCGGAGCTACCTGATACTTAGTAAAAAATACATCTATGGCCTCAGATAAAGTGTATTGATCATAATCTGGATCAAATCCAAAATTTTTAACTGCATCTTCATAATTTGCTAATCGATATAATTTATTTACATTCTTTTCATCAATTAAATTAATAGGCGCGGTACCAACTACAAAAGAAATATTAGCAGTGGTATTAATTACTGTTAATACACTTGTTGGGGACTCTTTGGCAAATGCTCCATGCTTATATTCAGACATATAAATTCCTTTAAAAATAAAACTTTTTTTTTAAAAAAGCAAAAAAACTTTTTAATCTAATAAATTAACATCAATTGCACCGAATGAAGTTAAATTACAGCGCCAACTTCCGCTAATCACAATACATGCATGTGGTTCTTGACTATCGTCCAGCAATTTCCATGAAAGACTATTTTGTAGCCGATAATTGGCTAAAATTCCAAATGGAATAGTTCTTAATCTGTTTATAATGATTTTTTTAGCAAGAAATAAAAAATTATAACGATTCATAAGCTCGTATTCTTTTACAAAAATACAAATATCAATATTTATATCTTCATATTCAGTGCTATTAGTTTCAATGCCAGTAGTTCCCTCAGCAGGACGTACAACAATTGCTGGATATATAGGCGTAACGTCAGGTACAGGAAAATCAACATTTCTTCTTGTAATCGGCTCTTCTTCCATATTTTTTTCTTCACGTTTAGGTAAATAATATTTATATACGGTTGGTGTAGCTGATTTATCCTGTTCTGTTAAATTTTGATCTGTTTCTTTTTCAATTGTAAACCGAATATCTTGTACACAATCAATAATAAAGGTTTCTAGTTCATCAATAAGTTTTACTTCATTAATTTCAGGTATGATAGTTTTTTTACTATTATTCATTTACTAGCCTTTTGTAGTATTTTAATAATTTGCTCCTCAAATTTTATATTTGCCTGTTCCTGTATTCTGTCCTGAACCATTGGATTTTTAAAATAAACTTGCTCAATCATTTGTGGTATTGATGTGCTATAACGTTCAGTAATCAAGTAATGTTTAACTTTATCTTTATTATTACGCTTTTGATTTATCCACTTCCGTTTTGTTGTCATTTCCGTTTTACCGGTTCGGGTAAATACGCCAATGTGTCCGCTTTTCATTTTAGCAATAAACGCATGTGTCCATGATTGTGGATTACCACGTAATACTTCAGCAATTACATTAACTTTATGAGGATTTCTTTTAGCTGGACGGCGTGGATTAACATTAAATTTGAATAGTGGTAAATTACGATCTTTAAAATAAAGATTTCCACTTAAATCATTTGGCTTTGCTCTTTTAATATTTAATATTTTTCCGTTACTATTAGAAGGAATTTTATTTAAAGCATAGTCTCTTAATATTGCTTGATAAAATGTATCTTTTGCGGCAGTTAAGGTTGTATTAATTGCACCTTGTATAGCACGTGGCAACCCATTTTTAATATTATCTAATGCTAATTTGGCATAATCAAGTTGCTTTGCATCTAAGCTAATAATTAAATTTCTAGTCATTTAAGCACCCATAAGACGTAATTCAACTACTCCATCATCACAACTAAAATGTTGTACATGGTACTTTCTATTATCAAGATAACATTCTGAATTAGTAACAAATACTTTTGGATATGCTTCGTATTTATAAAGTATAACTACATCACACTCATATAAACTGTCATCAAATGAGGATACTCGATTATATTTACGAGTATTCACAAGATTAGTGTCAAGGATACATAAAATTTGTTTATTATTTAATAAATGATAATCTGCAAATTCTTTTAAATTAAGAAATATTTGATTTATGTCAATGTCAAGCTGATCTTTAAATGTTCTCATTGCTGATTTCCAAATAAAAAAGTGATACCGTAGTATCACTTTTTATCCTGCTTTTTTTCCGGAGCTTTTAACACTTTTATTTGTACTATCCATTTGTGATTTACATACTTTTATTGTCATAAATGCATCAATATCTTTTGGAATCGGTACAGGTCTAGATTGAAGCTGTAAGTAATCTACTGCTGGGTTGTTATCACTCCAATAATGAGGAACACGAGGCAAAGCAAATATACCATTTTGTCGGTTTAGGTAGATTGCTCCATAAGCAAATTCAGTAATAGCCTCAGAGCTAGACATTAACATCACATTGTCGTCAACCATTAATTTTTCAATCGGGTTTCCTTCGCTATTTTTATCAAACTCATCAAGATACCATTCTAAATACTCATAAATTTCCATCCCCATATATAAACCAACAAGTTTAACCCCTTTTTGTGCCCATCTTGGAGTCCATTGACCAAGTTCAGTCTTATAATATTGTTGCTCACGCTGCCAAGATTTATTATTTCTAATTTTTTTGGCAGCTGTATGACCTAATATAACTCTATCTGGTACAAGCCCGCTACTGCGACGCATAAATTCAGCATAAGCATCATCAAGAAACCCAGTAATATCAGAATTTTCATTATCAAAACTCTGATCAGTATCGGATATATCTTCAAGATTCCAGAATTTACTTAAATCAAGTTCCTGATAAACTCCATCACCTTGCATAATAATTTTGCCTGTACACATAAGTCTGGCAATCATCCATTCTTCACGACGTGCTATCATATTATTAAGCATCATAAAATCAGATTGCATTATTTTTGCAGCACGCTGAGTAGGTGTTTCATTTGAATAAACATTTGCACCAAAACCACGCTTTAAAACATCTGCAGCAGTTGTTATTGTATGCCCACCCGTTGTAGGGGGAACGAATGAACGAAAATCAAAGCCAGGACGTTCGACTGCAGATGTTCCTTTTTCGTTGGATATAAAAGGTGAAATTGTACGTCCATATTTTTTAACATCAAAATCAATATGTTCTGCGGTTGAACGCATTTCATTTGCAAAAAATGTATCTTTTAAAAATCGCTTCGGCTGCGGAATTTTTTCAAGCGCAGCAATCATTAAACGTGTATCGTAAATATTAATTGACATTATTAACCCCGTGGAATACTATTAAAGAAAATTGAAACTAATCTGGCACTTAATTTATGATCTTTGTAAGTATCATTACCTCCAAAGGTTAAATTTCTGGTATTAAAGCCACCACTGTAGTAAACAGGTACTACCATATCTTTATCAGTCGCATCAATATCGGTTGCAAGAATACAATAGACCGACTTACTGGTATCAGTTGCTCCTTTATTAACTAAAGTAACTTTATCTGTACCAGATATATATCCAAGTACTGCACCACGTTTTAGTTTATTACCTTTTTGCAGCGTTTCTGTTCCAGTAGTGTATTTAACCGTTGCTTCAGTTAATAAATTGTCATAGTTTTGATATTCATCTTTAAATACATTAG
The DNA here is from genome assembly GCA_008017155.1 of Neisseriales bacterium. GTDB lineage: Bacteria > Pseudomonadota > Gammaproteobacteria > Burkholderiales > UBA11063 > Aquella. The sequence goes on from SSGX01000043.1 coordinate 75,106, forward strand.
GCATTTTTACCTCCATCAAAAACAGCTAAAAACTCAGCTTCTTGGCTTTTAGCTTCAGGTTGAGCATTTGGTACAATTCCATTTAGATCCGAAGCATCAGATTGTCTACTATTAAGGAATTGTCCTTTTTGAGCTTTCTCAGCAGCAAGAATTTGCATTGCCAAAGCTTCAACAGTAATACCATTTTTATATTTGGCATCAACAATTAATTGCTCATGCCCATTAATACCAATCTCTTCAATAGCTTTAATTCTTTCTCGCTCAGCCTTAATGCCATCTTCTTTCCCTTTCTCATATGCCTGAGATTCAAGCTGCTTATATAACTCAGGGTGCTGCTCTTTTAAAGCTTGTAAATTCATAAGTTTTAGTTCCTTATTAATTGTTAATTGTTGATTATTTTCAGGTTTCTGAGTAGAAGCACTGATACCTTTTAATATTCCAGTTTTTAGCTTTTCTAATGGTAAATTGCTAAATTCAACTCCATTAATTGCCAAAAACTTATCCCTAAACGATGCCGATACCGGAATATCATCAATAATACTGGTAGCAAAGCCTAATTCCAGAGCATCTTTCGCGCTTAGCCAAGTCTCGTTATCCATCATTTGTCTAATCTTTTCCATACTTTGACCAGTAACGCCAACATAAGTTGTTGCCATTGCTTCATCTAACTGGCTAAGAATATTTGCCATTTGTGATAATTCTTTAGCATTACCATCTGCATAAGTAATTGAATTATGAATCATTAACATGGTATTACCCGGCATGATTCTTTCACTACCTGCCATAGCAATAATACTAGCTGCACTAGCTGCTAAGGCATCAACGTAAACTACAATTTTGCCCTTATAAAGTTTAAGCGCATTATAAATTGCTACTCCATCAAACAAGCTACCACCACCAGAATTAATACGAACTTTTAAAGTTGCTGCTTTGAGTTCTTTTAACTGCCTTGCAAAATCACTAGCCCGATTATCCCAGCCCCCAATATAGCCATAAATTAACAATTCAGCTTCATCATTAGCTTGTGCTTTTATATTGAAGTCCATAAACTACCTTTCACTTTTTTTATTATTGACTGTAGCATCACTTTTAACAGTACCAACATAAACAGGTTTTTCTGTTCTTCTAACTTTATCCATTCCTATTTCTTCGATTTCACGAATAGGTAATATTTCATCAAATGAACCGCTACCTATTTTCATAGCTTCGTGTTCACGAGTAGACAAGCACTCATCAATACGAATTTTTGCGGCAGTAACTTCTTTTACCGGATCAATCTGTATTGGATTAGTTCCAATCCAGTTAGTTCTACTCCAAGCTGCTTTTATTGATAAGTTATCAAAAAAGCCGGGTAAATTTACCCGACTTTTTGCTACAGCTTCTGATAACCACTCTTCATATACTGGCTGACAAAATTCACGAACTAACCATTTGCGCCGTGTATTAAACATTTCCCACGCTAACATAATGGCAGCACGCGATGCTGAGTAACTGGAGTTCATATTTTTAAGCATGTATTCCTGAGGTAATCCCAATCCAACAGCTACTTGCTTAAGAATTGAATCAACAAAATCACCATAACCAGTATTAGGTCTAGTTGGATTTGCTATTTCTATACTTTCATTTGGATTCATTTCCATCACTAACCCGGGTTCAATCCGATAATTCGCATAATTTGATGGAGCTTGAGTTTGTTGCCCAACGTTTCCTGTCATTCTTTGAGCTGCATTTTGACTAACCTGATCAAATGTTGCCTGAGTTGGGTTAACTTTCTTGATGAAAACACTAAATGAACTAGCAACAATTGCGGACATTATTTCAGCTTCAGTGTATCTAGTAAGTTGTTTAAACATTTCCATTACCGGCGATAATATCGGTATTCCTCTACGTTGTCCAGGACGTTCAACATTAAATAAATGTAAAATATTCCTTCGTCCAGTTTTTGAACCAAACGCAGGAATACGTTTCCATAAAGTTGGTTGTATCTTTCCATAATTTTGTGCATATGGAAGCTGGTTTACTAAATAATAAGCAACAGGAGCGCCATCATCGTCTAACTCTATGCCGCCGAGAATATTTTTATTTGGTTCCTTATTATTTGGATCCATTATTCGGTCAGCTTCTATTATTTTCAATTTTAAATCATAGATTGAGTTTTTACGTTCTTTTAAAGGCATTGCTATAAATACATCACCAGATAAAAGAACGGACAACATAACTAAAGTTTGCATATCATAAAATGAATTACCTGCTTCAAGATCACAACAATAAGACTTACTTGCCCACAAATCAAATTCAAATTCAATCTTTTTTTCTAAAGCTTTGGCTTCTTCATTTGAAATGCCTAGATATTCATAATTAATACTACTTTTAAGAGTTAAACCACCACCAGCAACGTTTTGGGCAATATCTTTTAATACCCCATTAGCGAGGCTTGACCCCATGAATAAATCACGGCTTCGTTGTACTAAAGTATCCCGATTAACGATTAAATCACTATCTGCATTAGTAGAATAAGCACCCCAACCCATAGTGGAAGTATTATATCCTGCCCCATGATTACCATAACCAGTACCAGAATTTTGCCCATATAATGCAAGAAAATTAGATTGCATTTGTGCTAGTTGTCTTTTTGCTAAATAACTTGGAGCAACCGCATAAAGTATTTTGTTAAACAGTGATTGTTTCATTAATTATCCCCAAGGTATAAAGCGGCTGACTTTCGTTTGTGAAGTCATTCCTGCTTCAATTCTATCAACCTCGGCTTGCCAATAGTTGAATTCATTCCTAAGTTCAGCTATTGAATACCGCGTTATTGAACGTCCATTAATTGTATATGCTTTATTACCAGCTACCGCTGCTTTAATTGCTTCACGATATAAATCCAAAAATTCTTTAGCATGTTCTAACTCTGTCATCTGTTTAACCTTGATAAAATTCTACGCTCTTGGGGTTTAAACTCTATTTGTGTTTGTTCTGGTAGTGGTAATTCTTCAATAGCTTTGCGCTGAGCCTCAAAATTAGGATTAAGCATTTCTAATGCTGCCAATGCATAAACAAAAGTATCCAGCGCCTCATTCCGAGCATACACAGAAACCCAGCGTTCAGAATAGCTACCATTTTTAAGAACAATTTCTTTTTTTTCGGCAGTTAACATCTGAAAATAATGATAATCACAATTAGCGCTATCTTCTCTTGGAAAATGAACATATCCAGCACCAAATTCTTCAATAGCTAAGCTATGAAATAATCTTGATTTACCAGAATCAACCCCAACTATAATTAATGTGGTTTTATATACGTTATTTTTAGATACCGATTGAATAATATTAGTATTACCAGCACGACCTTTTACCGGATATACCCCAAGGTGGTTGCGCTTCATTGCATACTTATATACTTCATTGGTATGGTTTCCACCTGAGTCAATAAATGTTGTTGCAATTATTAATTGTCTACCATCTTTAAAAGTAAATTTACTGGTAACTACATCATCCAATGCTTTCCATGGTTTTTCGCTCGTTAAGTCTCCAAAAATCACGCCATATTGCAATACCCACGCTTCGTAGCCATCACCCCATCCAATAATATGATACTCAAGCCTATCACCTTGGGTATCAACACCGCAAGTAATATACAAAACCTTATCAGGTAATTCGCAGTTATAAAATTCGCGACGACGCAGTAATATTTCAGGGTCAAGTTCGAGCAATACATCTTCAAACGATAGCCCTAATTTTAAATTCATGAACTCACGTAGTTTTAATGGATCTCCTGAATTTGTTGCCTCAATGTATTCTTTTGCTAAATCATAAAATTTAACCCATGGCGAATATAATGAACTAATGTGGAAGCCTGGCATAGTTTTATTTGGTGCTGTAGCAATCCACTTTCCATTAGCTAATAATTCTGATTTATGTTTATCTTTGATATTAAAAAAACATGCAGGGCATTGCAAATGCACTGAATTAATAATTAACTCTTTTTTATCGTCTAATTTCCACTTAACAAGATCCCAACTCAGAATAAATTCATGCCCACAATCTGGACACGGCACATGATAAAACCGTTTATCACTTTTTTCAAACCACTCTTCTATTCGAGAATCATTTTTAACCGTTGGCGTAGAAATAAATAATACTTTACGATTGAAAAAATTAGTAGTACGTTGAAGAGCTAGTTTTAGTGGGTCTCCCTCGCCTTTTAATACTTTGGGGAATCTATCAATCTCATCAGCTAACAATACTTTAATCGCTTGACTTGCTAATTTAGTTGGCGTGCTAGCGCCATAAATAGCTACGTATCCACCTGAAAACTGTTTTAGTTCAATTGTATTATCGCTATCTTTACTATATTTAAATAAATTACTAAGCGCAGGGCTAGCTTGAATAGTTGGTTCTACTCGTGTTTTAGAAAAATCCTGAGCATTGCCATCAGTTGGCATTAAATACATTGTCGGTGACGGGTCTTCATGCATATAAAACCCGAGAATATTTAACGCAATTTCAGTTTTACCGACCTGTGAGCTGGCACAAACAACAACAATATTTGCTGTTGTATTAAATACGTCCATAATTTCACGGGTATATGGTGAGCGTGCAGTTCTCCAGCGCCCCGGCTCTGGACTAGTTCCACGTGCTAAATAGCGGTTTTGGTCTGCCCACTGCGAAATAGTTAACCTCGGTTTTGGTTTCAGTGTTGCAAAAATATTATTCAGTATTTCCTGATTCATCTTGATAGGTTTCCTGCAAGTTATAAAGTTCTGTTAATACTTCGTTAACTTCATCCTCTAACATCAATTGAATTTCAGCAGCAGATAACCCTTCTAATCGTTGTGCGAATCTGTTAGGTAAACTTATGAATGCATTTCTAACAATAATTAATCCATGTGTAACTGTTTTATTAACCTCTTCAATTGATACCAGCTTACCCAATGCTTTCTTTAAGTTTATTTCGTGGTTATCAGCTAAGATTGTTTCCTTTCTGACTTTAACGTTCAGCAAATCTTGCATATC
>SSGX01000019.1 GCA_008017155.1 Neisseriales bacterium
CAAATAGGAGAATTTTTAACATCACAAAGGCACTTGCAGTACTGCGTAGCAAAATATCAAAAATTATGTAGAGATGCCCGGAAAAGTAAAAATGTTCTAATGTTAAATATTTTAGTTTTAGCGTTAATAATACAAGATTAAAATGTTGACTATAATTAATCGTTTCGATTTCTAGATAATCGAAATAATTATAAATCTCACTATTTAAATAAAGAGAAACCATATATATAAGTATCATTAGTTCTTTACGAACTGATGCTATTTTGGTTTCAAATTTATTTAACATTATATTTCTTTGCCACAAAACGATTAATTATTAACATCATGAACTTATCAAACTAGCTGATACTTAGTAGTTTTTAGATTTGATATTAAGGTTAAACCTTTAGTTTCGTTATTATAGCAATCGATAAATTTTATCAGTGATGAATTTTGGAAAGTACGAATAAGATAATAGAAATGACAAATCAACCCAGTATATTACTTGATCGATTTTTAAGAAAAATAATCATTATTAATTAAATTAACAACGTTCCTGCATACATTCATGAATAAAATCTATGAATAATTGGGTCTCTTGAGAAAGTTTTTTCTTAGTAACCACATAAAAATCCATCTCACATACATACCAATCTGGTAATACAGGTATTATCAAACCACTACGTAATTCCTCATGAATCAGTGCATCATATGCGCCAAATAAGAAATCACCACGTAAGCCAACTTGAAGAGAATGATAGTACTGGCTCATATTGAATTGATTATTAGTAAGATCCAGAAGATATTCTTCATTTGTATTTCGGTGTTTAAACCGAACATAGTCTAAGGGTTTAAAATCAGAACCCACTAATCCGATGATTTTATGGCTGGGAAGCTCATTAATTGTTTCTGGGACACCATTACGAGTTACATACTCTTGGCTACAATATAGCCTTACGTATTCATGACGCAGAAATCTATTCTCAAGATTTTCATCTCTAATATAGTCTACCGATAAAACCAAATCTAATTGTGGGTCAAGCCAAGATCTAATAAATGGGTAAAGATTTAGATTTAATTTAATATTCGGATACCTGCTTAAAAATTTACCTATATGAGGAGAAATTAATCTTTCATAAATAAGTGTTCCGATTGCAACATTAATCGTTCCACTTACTTTTTGACTAATAGTATTATTTTGATAAACATTAATAATTTTATTCACAAATAGTGGGATATGTTTACAGTTTTCATAAAGGTATCGTCCATAAGCTGAAAGCTCAAATTTCTGTGCAGTTCTAGTAACTAATTTATGTCCAAGCTCTTCCTCTAATTCTGAGATTCGTTTACTAATCGTTGAGGAGTGAATATTTATCTTCTCTGAACAGGCTTTTAAACTTTTAGCTTCACATAATTTTATGAATAATGCGATATTGTCTAACATAAAAACACCTCTAGTAGATATCTATAGATAGAAATCAAAATTATCTTTGATCATCTATTTTTAAACTATTTTGTGAGATTTTTGAGCTAATAAATACATTTCTAGTCAAATACTCTTGCCTTATGTAAGCTTAGAGTACTTTACTAAGTAGGTTTAGCTATACATAAGTATATGTGATGGGTAAATTTATAAATTAGTATTTTAGAAATGATAACATGATATTTAGAAATCATTATATAATCCTGAATGTTATCGCTTGATATAATTTTGAAAGTAGCCTTTTATGCTGGATAATATTGCATTATTTATTAGACTATGTGAAACAAGAAGCATTAAAGCATGTTCTGAAGATACTCATATCCATGCTTCAACAATTAGTAAGCGTATCTCTGAGCTTGAAGATACGCTTGGGAAACGGCTACTAATAAGAACGTCCAAGCGCTTTGAGTTAACTGAATTTGGTGAGCATATTTATAAGTCTTGCAAACATATTCCCTTGTTTGTTGATAGCATTATTAATACTTATGAGAAAAAACATCTTGTTAAAAGTGCACCTACTACCATAAATGTTGCGCTTGGCTCAGTAATTTCAAATAAAATAATTTGTCCATATTTGCATAAATTTTTGGAGGCAAATCCGAATATTAAGTTAAATCTAAGCTTCTATCCATCGATTCAGTCTTGGTTAAATCCAGACTTAGATTTGATTTTAGCTATAAGTTATATAAAAGGCGATGATTTAGAAAATAGATTTGTCCGTCACGAATATATCAAATTATATTGTAATAGTGAATATGCGCTACGTCACGGATTACCACAAAATACGGATGAGCTTTCACAGCGTAATATTATTGGTTTTGTTAATCCGGATTATACATCTTTGGATTATGTAAAGCTTAGACATAAAAATACTAACGAAGAATATGTTTTAGACTTGACTGATAATCACCTAAATATAAGTAATAATATTCATACAGTTCAGGTTGGCTTAAATGCAGACTATATCTTTGCAGCATATGAGTCACTAGTTAAGGATGAATTGGATGATGGAACATTCTTGGCTGTTTTGCCGGATTGGTACACTTATGAATTGGATTTTTATCTAGTTTCAAAGAAGAAAACTTCTCAAGAAGTACAATTGTTTATTGATTTTATCTATGATTGTATGCGTAATACTTCATACAAAGATAACTAAAAAGCCGCTGAATAATCAGCGGCTTTTTAGCTTTATTTAATAAGAGGTTTTGATTAAAGTCCAGAGGCAAAGGCATTCAAATATTGTAGTGGTGATGTTTGAACAGGTATCCCATTTACTGAACTACTACATGTGGTAGTTGCATATTCATTTACACATGAAGAGTCTCTATCAAATGACCAGTAATGTACACCAGCAATACCATTTGCTTTTGACCATGCAGCAATATTTGTTGCATCACTAAGACTAACAATATCTTCCTTAGTATCATTAACACCGATCATAGGAGTAAGTTCGATTCTACTATATGGGATACCATAAGTTTTACTTACATTGATTGCAGCTTGCTGTGCTGATTTATTCATATCACAGTTAGTTCCTGCTGCATTCATCACACAAACAGCAGAAGAGTTACCGTAATCCATTACCATCAGATTCACATAAAAATCAATGCCTGCTGCTTTAGCTTCTTTTACTACTGTATCACCTAGTATATTAAGGCTTGAACCATTGGTTGAACCAACTGTTGCTAAAGTAAAGCTAATTCTTAATCCAGGATTTTCACGTTGAGCATAAGCAATCATATTTATCAAGCTTTGTAAAGCAGCACCACTTGGTCCACCTTCAATATCAAAATCAAGACCAGCAAAACCTGCCGATTTATAACGATTAACAAATTTAGCCATACCTGACTCAGTTGAACAGGTAAATACTCCTCCTGCACCACCAGTTGAGACAATATATTTTAGACCTTTAGCATTAAATGCATTCATATTTGCTGTAGCAAATGTTGCTGCATCCATACCACCCCAATTTTCCGAACCACATTCACCTGTTGCAAATGCCCATGATACAGCGCCCATTCCTGTAGTAGATACTACATCAGTTAAGGGAGTAGGCTCAGCTGCTGAATTATTTAATACTTTTGTTGACATAACCATAGTGTTCCAGTTCGCATTTATGCCTACATCTTTATACGCACTAAAGAATACTGAGCCAGTTGGCGTCGGCGCTGGTGTAGGAGTTGGTGTTGGTACTGGCGTAGGCGTAGGTACCGGAGTTGGTGCTGGCGTAGGGCTAGGAGTTGGCGTCGGAGTTGGCGTAGAAGCTAATTTCCATGCCTGATCCCAGTATAAGCCTGTCCCCGGAGCATATGCCCATGCACCGCTATCACTATTACACCAAGATGCAACTGTTGCAGAAAGACATTGATATAATTTACCATCTGTGCCATATACGTAAGCCTCACCAGTATAACTACCTCTTTGATCCGGATAAGTTGGATAATCTCCAGGAGTAGGAGTCGGTGTTGGTGTAGGGGTAGGTACCGGAGTAGGGGTTGGCACCGGAGTAGGGGTTGGTGCAGGCGTCGGCGTAGGTGTTGGAGTTCCACACTGTCCAATTTGAGTCCACGGTTGACCACTGCCAGCTGCTCCACTACTTGTAGCTGGATTATTACCCTGAGTCCACCAATTATTTTTATACTCATAGCCATTATATACAACTAATGTTCCTGCATTTGCATATGGAGTCGCACTATCCCATGTTGGTACACCACTACAAATATCAGTTGAACGACCAGTTAAGTTTGCCGTAGAGGCATTATTTGATGCTGTACCAGATGATACTGCTCCACTATTACATCCTAATAGGATTGAAGAAACTAGTGCTGATAATAATATGCCTTTATTTTGTATTTTATTCATTATCTTACCCCTTAGGTTGATTAAAATTTAATTTTTTTGATGTAGAGATTGTATATTATTCACTTATGCTTACACAAGGCTGTATAACTGTTATGCAAAAATGTATAACTGGGTTACAAAAATATAAATAGGGCTGGTTTAGCCATACTTACTAAGAACTTAATTCACTACCTATGCATTAGTATAAAAGATGGTAAGCTATGAAAAATTGGTGATTTAGAAATGATAACATGAATTTTAGAAATCATTATGTAGGTTAGCTGGTTATTTTGATTTTGTGGTTTTATAAGTAGCCTTTATATCAGAAAATATTATGTATCTTTAGAAAATTAAACATCTTAGCCATTATAAATAGTATCCTTTATGTGTTATTTTGTATTTTTTTTAACATTGTAATATACAGTATTAATTTATGATTTCTGATTTTCATGTTATAAATTACAAATTTCTTACTCATGATTCCTCTTTGTAGGTTATATTATCAACTGGTTTAAAATTATTAAAGGTGATAATCATGGAACAAAATTATATCAGCTATGGTAAGTTTGCAAAATTCTTGCATTGGACTATGGCAACACTTATTCTGTTAAACTACTTTCTTGGTCTAACCCTAGATAAGACAAGTTTATATAATTTTCATAAACAGACTGGCTTAACAATTCTACTCTTACTTATAATTCGAGTAGTATGGAGATTGACTAGCCGATATCCAGAATCGGTTAAATCTTTATCTAAGTTGGAACAGTTTGCTGCAAAAATGGGGCATTTAGGATTATATGGATTTATGTTAGCTATTCCGATATCAGGGATTCTTATGGTTGATTCGTATGGCTATGAGTTAAAATTTTGGGGACTCTTTACATTACCTTCAATAATAAGTGCACAATCAGCGTCAGCTAGTGAAGTCTTTTCTAAAATTCATGAGATATTGGCTAATGCTATGATTGCATTAGTTGCAGCTCATGTTTTGGCAGCATTAAAACATCATATCTTTGATAAGAATGAAGTATTGTTGAGAATGATTCCATTTGGTGGCAAGAAAAAATAAATATAAATTACTAGAATTCTAAATCTTTATTAATAAAAGGGCTGATTATAATTTTGCCCTTTTATTATTCATATGGGGTGAATTATCTGATAGTCGAAAAATTGGAATAGCTTATGCAGATTTAGAACAGTTTCTTGGTTTGTAAATGAGATTATAATGTTTATTCGCACAAATGAATATTATAAACAGGCGGATAAAGAGAATGCTAATTAAACCTTTAGAACAAGTAAGTACCAGTTGTATTGAATCAGATAGAGCATGTCATTGTTAGGTAAAATGGTGGTAACGTTACCAGATGCTTCAGCAGGTTTATGATTTTGTCCAAAAGCATAAAGAATAGGAAAGCTGTCTAGCTGGAGGTCTAAAAAACCAATTCAACAGGTATTTATCTGGAAAGAGTATCTTAGTAAAAATATTGATAGTATATATTAGAAAAAATAATAACACACGAGTATGGGAAATTGGTTGCGGGGGCTGGATTTGAACCAACGACCTTCGGGTTATGAGCCCGACGAGCTACCAAGCTGCTCCACCCCGCGATTGATAAGGTAGGTATTATCACACATCAAACATAGCGTTGTCAAGGCTTTTTATCAAATTAACAATCAACAATATGGCTTAAATAGATTATTCTTTTAAATTTCAGATAGTTAATAGGTTAAAGTAAAGAGCAGTTATTTTCATTGATGCGATAGGTCTTACCACAAGACTCACAACAAGCAACTTCAGCTGTAGCAACTAATTTTACACCACAGCTGCAAACCCAGCCAATTTGCCTAGCAGGAACACCAACCATCATGGCATAAGGCTTTATGTCTTTATTAATAACCGACCCCGCGCCAATAAATGCATATTCACCAATTGTTACACCACAAACAACTGTGGCATTGGCCCCAATTGTTGCGCCTCTCTTCACTAGTGTTTTACGGTACTCATGCTTCCTGATTATATGGCTTCGGGGATTATATACGTTGGTAAAAACCATCGATGGTCCACAAAAGACATCATCTTCGAGATAAACGGCATCATAAACTGATACATTATTCTGAATTTTTACATTATTGCCGATAATTACATCATTACCGATAAAAACATTCTGTCCAAGAGAACATTTTTCCCCTATTACCGCTCCGCCACAGACATGGCTAAAATGCCAGACCTTGGTATCATTACCAATTGTTGCACCTTCGTCAATAATAGATGATGAGTGTACCGTATAGTTCATATTTTTCCTTATGCGAAATAATAGCTATTACTTAGCCAATAAAACCAGCAGATGACTGACATGATAGTCAGGAGTATAATAGTAAAGACTGAAGCTAATAATGAATTGTTTTTAAATAGTCTTGAAAGCAGAATTAACCCTAAATAGAAGGTAAATATTGCAGTATCAAAGCGGAATGCATTCCACATATTGCCAGAAATAAGCCCGGGCAAAATACAGCATAAATTAAAGATAGCTTCGTTATAAAATTTGAAGTAGATTAAACTACCTGTAATTATTACAAGACTAAAAATGAAAATCCCACGGTCATAGATATGTGAGGTATTTGTCATGACAGAGTATATCTGGCTAAATAGTTGGTCATCCCAGACTAAACCTGGACGTGCCCAGTCTTTTATTTGACTTTGGATTTCAAGAAACCCGAAGGGATGTCCAGTGTGGATTTGCATATAAGTAACAAATAAAATTAGCCCACCAAGCGAAGCAATTGCATATGGAATTATTTTGGCTGGTTGAACTTTGTCTTTAAAATATAATTGATAGATTAGGGGAATAATAAAGAATGCACCTACCATCCGTGTTGCAGACAATAGTCCTGCACATACTATACAAAATATATATTGCTTACGATATAAGAAGTAAAAGCTCAATAAAGATAGTAATAGGAATGAATTCTCTGTTAATCCAGAACAAAAGTAAATGTTAGCAGGACTTATAGCTAGCATTATGACTACAAATAGTGCCGACTCATGATTTGTTTTTATTTCAATAAGGTATAAATAGAAAACAATTAGCGCACCGAAGAAAATAATCTGATTCGCAATTAGACCCATCAGCGGGATTGGCAAAGTACCATTAAGTGAAATAATTTTTAATACAATTGGCCAAAGTGGGAAAAATGGCCAGTTAACTGCTTCACCATTGAAACTTGTAGCGTATCCGTGTTCAACAACACTTTGATACCAGCCACTATCCCAACGCCAGAAGTTTCCTATAAAATCATTGTTGTTATGAATTAAATTATTAATTGCTGAATACTCAAACCAGATAGCAACTCTAGAAAGTAAGTAAATAACTAGAGTTATTTTTATGATGGCAATTAAATCAACGTTATTTTTTTCACCTGTACTATCTATGATATTTAGGTTTTTTGGGGTATCTAGTTTTTTATGTTTCATGAGGTAGCCTTTTTAATTACCAGTTACGGGTACATACATAATAATTATCTAAATTTTGACAATATTTTTGAATCTGTGGGTTTATCTGTTGTAATATTTCAGCTGGTAGAATATATACTCCTTGATTATCTATGTTTCCATTTGCGAACTCATTAAGTTGCTGATATATGTATGGATTGGTGCCTCTTGCAAGATAAAAGCGATTCAATTTTAAATTATATTTATCAGCAAGCATTCCTAGTTTAAAATAAATGGGATAACCATTAATGTCTTTATCAATCTTATCAAAAAAATACAGGTGTTGATAATTTCCAAGAGTTTGCCACCACGAAGAGGTAAAATCACTATCCCAAGCTGGTCGCTCCAAATTTTTATCAATATTATGATGAATTGCATTCCGCATAGGAATCAAATCGATTATTTGAATGGTTAATAATCCTGCCATTAGTAATAATGCTATCTTGTGTGTAAATTTTCTATTAAGTAAATCATAACAACCAATTAGAGCAAAGATCATGATTAGATAAAAAATAGGCCAACCAAATCTAGCACTTGCACGTAACATACTAAAAAAATTCTGAACTGAATTATTATCAAACCAGTTAGTTATATCAAATAAAGCATAAGAGCCAAGCATTACTACGGTTGATAAGCCTAACATAAATAAAATGCTGATAGAAATAGTAAGTCCAAGATATGATGATTTAAGCAAAGGAGATTTTGATACTCTTTGTTGGAAATAATTATAAATTGCAGCTACAAGAGCTATGATAACTCCTAGACCGAGATATTGTAATGCTTCTTCATGTTGACGTGGACCTAGTGGTAGATTAGGGGTTAAAAGCCCAAAGCCCATTGGGTTAAACCATGAATCAATGTTCATTGAGAAATATCCCCAACCAAAAGCTCCAACACCGCCGACCATGCTGAAATAGCCAAAGAAATAAGCGCTCAGTCCAAGTGTAGCAAGAAGTAAAATAGTGTGTTTGATTAAGAATAGTACTTTTTGTTTCTCGTAAAATAAGTGGCGATAGAGTAATCCAATAGATAAAATAAGATTCATTATTAATATATATGCATGAGTTCCAGCAGCCAGAAATATTATCAACAGATTGTAATATGGTGCTTTCTTATCTAGTTTGGGATTTAATATTAGATAAAGACTCCATAATATCAGCCAATGACTAGTTAATGCATAGTGTTTTAATAATCGATATGCTAATGCCGTTGAAAATACAAAGAAGACCCCGCCTAAGATTGCAAAAAATGTATTATTTGGTCGTAGCATTCTAAAGATACGAGAGGAGATATAAAATTGTAAACTACAGCTTAGAATAGCTACTAGCCCATGCCAAATAAAAATTTTGGGCAATATTGGCGAAATAAGTTTGAGAAAAATGCTTAATAAGGGAAAAGAGTCAGTATAGACAATAGAGGTCTCTATTGGATACTGCAATCTACTAGTCATGGTAAGAGGCCAGCTCCAATCGTCATTCCTATATAGTTGCCAACCAAGAAAATGTACTAACATGTCATCGTTTATATATTGAGTATTAGTAAAATTACTAATAAATCCAACTCCAAGGCAGTACCAGCAATACGCTGTTCCTATCAAAAGAGAGAGAACGAGCCATTGCCACTCAGGTCTAAGAGAATTGTTTTCTACAGTGAGCGGCGGCGTTATCAATACTTTTTTACGCACGATTAATAAACTCCTAACGGTATTGTAAAATATAAAAAGCTACCGATGCATATACCGATACAACTGCAACGATTACAAAAATATGCCAAACCATATGCGAATACTTAAATTTACTAAAGGCATAAAATAATGCACCTAGTGTATAAATCACCCCACCACCTAGTAGGAAAGCAACTCCTGTAGCTGGTAATTTTGCAATTATTTGTGGCATTAATACCAGAGACGCCCACCCCATCAAAACATAAATCAAAGTACCGATTCGTTTAAATCGCCCTGCATAAATAGCCTTGAAGATAACGCCAAGTATGGTTAGGAAAAATATTACTGCATAGGTAATGTAGGCTCTTTGGGTTTTAAGAAGGCTAAATACATATGGCGTATATGAACCAAGAATCAGGATAAAAATTGCTACATGATCCATACGCTTTAATACTGAGCGGGCAAGATGATTTACCATAGAATGATAAACTGTACTCATGACAAACATGAATAGCATGGTCAAGCCATAAAAGATAAAGGCAAGCCCATCAAGCCAGTTACCATAATGCCCAGCTATCCAAGCTAGGCTGATTAATAGCCCAAGAGCAATAAATGCACCAACACAATGGCTAACTGCATTGCCGATGTCCTCTCCTAGGCTATAGGGAAACATTCTAGTTAATTGTTCTTTGGTATATTTGCTTGGTTTATCATAAACATGAGTCATAATTTTATTCCTTGTGCTTTTTGTCTTAGAACCTGTTTGCTAAGTTTAATGTAAGCGAGAAATCATGATAAATGTGATAAAAATTTATAAAATTTGAGGCGAATAGTTATTCTATTTAACGAGAATCTTATAAATTTTTAACCATTTGGTTATATTTCGTAGCTCATTGGAACTTAGCAAACAAGCTCTTATATTAACAGTTTTCGTATAATTTACCACGTGCTAGTCCAGGCTGGGTTTTGAAGCGTTTATGTAACCATAGGTACTGAGCTGGATGCTTCATAATCATGGTTTCAATGTAGCGGTTCATTCGTGTAACATCAGCTATTTCATCTCCAGTCGGATATTTTTCCTTCCATGCTGGGAAGAGTTCAACCACAAAATGATTTCCTTCCCGATAGGTTGCCATCGGTACTATTTCAGCATCAGTCAATTTTACCAGCTTTGGGAAAGTAGCCAGTGTAGCACAGTTTGGATGAGCAAAAAAAGGTACATATACCGAATCACGTTCATCCATATCCTGATCGGGTAGATAGTAAAACGGAATAAAGGTTTGTTTCATTTTACGTACAATTGTCCGTAATCCTTCCTGCCGAGAAAAAATCTCACCACCCTTATCTCTGATAAAACGTAACCTAGCATTCTTGATTCGTTCTGTCAGATATTCATTGCGTTGTTGGGCATAAACACTATATCCGGGTGTTTCAAGAGTTAAGCGATTTGCTCCAATATCTAGCCCTAAAAAATGCGGTGCAAGATATACGACTGGGCGCTTGCCTCTAAACTGATCAAAATTTTCATAGCCACGTAATTTGATTAACTTTCTTAATTTCTCTGGCGAAGCATAGAAAATCAACCCATAAACCAAGCTAAATCTTACCAATTCCTGAAAATGTTCGCGAATAAGTTGATGTTTTTCCTTATCATTCATGGTTGGAAAGCATAAGCTTAGATTCACTAACCCTACATTTCGACGTTTTTTCAGAAAGATATAGAGTAAATTACCAAGTCCAGTGCCTATCATATTTACTATTGGCATTGGAATCATGCTACATAGGCGGAAAAATCCTAATGCAAGATCAATAGGCAGTCGTTTTAACCAATTCATTTAGCTACTACTTCTTCAGGTTTTGGTTTGGCATTATCCGGATGGCGAAAACGGTCGTATGACCAATAATATTGTTCCGGCGTTTCACGAACTAATTTCTCAAGTTCTGAATATAATTCCTGCATAATATCATGAGTATCATCGTTACTTGGTTTAAATGGTATGCAACGCGAATGGAATCCTTTTTTAGTTCGGGTATTAGCAACTATTACTACATGAGTATTTGGTATCTGACAAATCTTGGCTGCCAATGAGGTCGCATAAACATCTTGTCCGAAGAACTTAACCCATTCTCCATCACCACCGGAAGCTACATTATCTGGTAGAATCCCGATTGAACCACCAAATTTTAAGTGTTTCATCAAGCTTAATACGCCTTTACGATTAGTTGGTACTGGTGTAATGTTTGGTTCACTACGACCTTCAACCATGATTTCTTCTAAAACCGGATCTTTGGCTGGCTTATACAAAATCTGAATATCCATTGGTAGATAATACGAGAAATATTTTACCGCAACTTCAAAATTGCCAATATGCGGGGTTAGGAATACAATATTTTTGCCTTCCTCCATCAATCGCTTTACGGCATAGAAGCTTTCATCTACCTGAGATAATTTGGTTATACGTTTTTTATTCTTTTGCCAAGCAATTAATGCGGCTTCGGTAAAGGTCATTCCTAGTGCTTGTGCAGTTTTTTTAGTTAATTCCTCAACCGTTTCGGGTGTTGCGAGTCCAGTAATTAGCAAATTATGCGGTAATCTTTTAGCTGATTTTTTGGAAAACTTTAATGAGATTAGACCAATTGTTGCACCTATCCAGCGGATTACTGATAGTGGCAGAAGTGACAACAATTTCATTAGGGTTGTGATAAAAAATTTTTTCATAAACAACAAGCGCTTACCGAGTTTAAAATTAAGCCTCAATTTTAGCACATTAAAGTTTCCCTTCTAGTCATATCTATATTAAAATACTCGTTTAATTCCGAGGAATATGAAGGAAAATTAGATGCGTAAATTAGGCTTTGGGAATCAATGTTTATTAGCTTTGGTATTAGGGTTAGTCGCTGGGCATTATTTACCACAAAAAGTAGTAGATTTTATTGTTCCATTTGGGGATGGGTTTCTTCAGTTATTGAAACTAATTATTGTACCGCTTACCTTTTCAACTATTGTTGCTAGTTTCTCAAAGCTTGAAGATATGAGTCTAGTAAAAAGACTGGGTAGTAGAACTTTGTTATGGTTTGTAATAACTGCGCTTTGTGCTGCTACAGTTGGCATTATTGTTGGAAAGATAATTAATCCCGGCAATGGATTAACACTTGCTTTGGCAGCTACGGATTATCAACCACGCCAGATTCCAACGATAAGTAGTACCTTCCTAGATATGTTACCGGGTAATTTAATCGCACAGATAGCCAATGGCAAAGTCATCCCGGTAATCATCTTTGCGATTTTCTTTGGACTAGCACTGACTTCAACTGGTGAAAGAGGCAAAACGGTACGTACCTTCTTTGACGAATTTTCACTAGTAATGTTTAAAATTACTCGTAAAATTATCCGCCTATCACCTTATGGCATATTTGCCTTATTAACCGCGGTTGGGAATGAGTATGGTTTAGATACGCTTTTACCGCTGGGTAAATTTATCGTTGCAATTTATATAGCCTGCTTTATTCAGCTAATAATCTATGCTTTATTGATTAGTGTGGTTGCCAAACGAAATCCAATCCGTTTTTTCAAAGAGTTTTGGCCAGCGATGATAACTGCATTTACAACATCTTCCAGTCTTGGAACATTGCCAGTTACCCTTGAAACCCTTGTTGATCGGGTAAGAGTTAGTGAACGAGTTGCAGGCTTTGTAGCGCCACTTGGTGCAACTATGAAAATGGATGGTTGTGGTGCAATTTATCCGGCGATTGTCTGTATTTTAACGGCTCAAGTATTTGGCATTGATTTATCCGCTACACAATATTTATTAATCGCATTAACTGCGGCAGTTGCAACAATTGGTACTGCTGGAGTACCTGGGACCGCATCAATTATGGCAACTGTGGTGCTAACCAGTGTTGGCTTACCTTTAGAGGGGTTGGCACTGGTAATTGGTATCGATAAAATTATTGATATGATGCGAACTATGACTAACGTTACCGGAACTGGAGTCTGTGCTACTTTGGTAGATAAGACTTATAAGGAATAACATAGCATTCATGAAGAATTATTATCGAATTCTAGGTCTAAGTATTGATGCAGAATACGAAGAAATCCGTGCTGCGTACAAAATACTTGCCCAGCAACATCATCCGGATAAGGGGGGCTCACAAACCGAATTTACCCTAATTCAGGAAGCCTATACTATCCTTAGTGATCCTAAAACTAAGCGGGTATATGATAATGATTTATTAAAATATATTAGCGATCGGCAGCTTTCAACGGTAGCACGTTCTTCTGGTAATGGCTCCTCAATGTGGTTATGGTTAATGGGGATTTTTACTTGCGCTGCACTGGCATTTGCTTATTGGGCTTATCAGCAGCATAAGGAACAGGAGACTATAATTAATGCTTTAAAGAAACCTATAAATACAACTTCTTCTGCCCCTATTGCAACTACACCTAAAAAGGCCAGACGTAAAGCTGTAACGCCTTCGGCAAAAAAAACTAATACGTCCAATCCAACGGCAACAGCAGCTACAAACAACAATGACTACAACCAATTAAATGGTTATTCAGGAACGCTGTATCTCATTAATACTGGTAGTTTTAGTGATTTAAATACAGCTAAGGCGCGACAAAAACAGCTTACACAGTTTGGCTTTAGCAGCAAAATCCAGAAAATTAACGCCAATACTGAAGGAGATACCAGCTATAATGTCTTTATTGGACCATATCAGACTCTAGACAATGCCAATAAGACTCTTGATGCACTAAATAAGCAAAATATTGATGCTACACTAGAGCAAGTAGTTAGTGAATAGACCTCTTTCCTAACTTGCTTCTTTAACTCTTATATGTTGTCATAAGGACGTCTGAGATACTCATGTACTTAGATCTACACTCTGCTTCTCAAAGCCCTTATTCTTCGTCTAAGAATGAAATAATGGGTTATGAAAGAACTCTAATAAGGGAAAATATGTATCAGCCTAAATCTTTTATTGAAACAAATCAAGAAAAATTATATTCATTGATAGAAAATTATCCATTTGCTACCCTAATTAGCAAAAAAGATGGTGAGATAGAAATATCTCATTTGCCATTATTACTTGATCGTGAAAATGGACAATTGCTTGGACATATTGCTAGGGCAAATCCATTACTAGAGTATATTTTAACTGGGCAATCGGCGATAGCAATTTTTCAGGGTCCGCATGGCTATATTTCATCATCTTGGTATCAAGACCCTACGGATAATGTATCAACGTGGAATTATGCAGTAGTCCATATTGAAGGAAAATTAGTTGCAGCTACTGAAATAGAGCTGGAAATATTGCTTGATCAATTATATTCTTTACATGATAAAAGTGATCAATCAATTAATTGGCAAAACCCGAAAATATCTGCAAAATTGAACGGGATTGCTGGGTTTAAAATAAAAATAGAGAAAATTACTGGTAAATATAAACTTAGTCAGAACCGCAGTACAGAAGATCAGGGGAGTGTTTTGAAGAATCTCCGAGAAACTAATCCAACATTATATGCAATTATGAAGGATATTACAAACTCCTAGATTTTTGAGGCTGCTTTAAGCAATCTTCAAAGAATTTACAAAAAATCTGAACTTTCAACGCATTATGATGCGGGTGGCGAAGCAAACAAAGTTAATCCTCATCAAACAAATGATATTCAGGTAGTTACCGAGTACCATCTCGAAGCAGTAATGAATTTTGGCAGTATGGATAAAACTGCTAACTTTTACCATTTTGGTAAATAGGAATAAATCGTCGTATGAATACATTATCAATGTAAGATTAGTTATTACTTAATGGAACAGTTGCTGTTAAACTCCCGACTGTTAAGCTTAGGGTTTGGCTAGAAGCATTGATTTGTGGGGTATATGTGACGGTAACAACGCAGTTTGCCGATGTTGTACTTGCTGTACAACTATTTGCTGTTATGCTATACGGAGAGCTAATACCTGAAGTACCTAAAGATGCTGCTGGAGATGCTTGGTAACTTAGTGCAATATTGCATGTTGTAACGCTATTACTAAATTGACAAGTCGATGCATTATTAATGTTGTCAGTATAGGGACCATCTATTGAGTAACTACTATTGCTGCTAGAACTACCTGCATTACAACCCATAATTCCAGAACAATAAATAGTTATAAGAAAAATTTTTAGTCTATTATTGTGCATGATTAGAACACCTTTTAATAATGGTTTTTGATAATTTACCTATAAAGTAATCCTAAGACTACATTAGATCAAGGGGTTAATGGGATTGTAGCATATTTAATTAAAGTCTTATTAAACAAAATTAAGAATATTTCTTAGTTATAGTGTATTTAAAAATACAAATTAGGCTTTTAGTAAATTATCTAGAATCTATGCTCTAATTTATATTTTAAAGTTTTCATTTGTGGGTAAAATAAAATGGCTACTACGGCTACACTTACCAAATTTAGAAATATGTCCCCATGAATAAATGGCATAACTTGATTATGTGGAACTATTTTTGACATGGTGGTTGTAGCCAAGGCGCAACCAAATAGTATCCCGCTCGACATCAAACCTGCAGAATTACCTGGGATATGACTAAATCTAGTAATCGTCATACAGTATAAACCAGAGTAAACCATGCCCGCAAAAATATTAAGTAAAATAGCAGCTGCCATTAAAGTCCAGATATTAAGCAGATAATGGGTAACAATCATGGTAATTATCGAAATGATAATTATTGCAATTGCAGCTAGAATAGCTTTTTCTTCAAATGAATAAGATTTAATTATTTTGTTTGCCATGCTACCTGATAACCATGCTATTCCTAGCATAAGAGAACAGTAGCCAAAAGTAATTGCCGACATATGTAATGTATTTTGAATGATAAATGAACCAACAGTATTAAAGGAAACTGCTACTGCGTATAACATCCCCATTGCTGTAACACCAAGTAAAAAATGATAGCTACCAAGAATTGTTACATAGCTTTGTTTAATTTCTGCCAAATTAACATTTTTCCTGACGGTTTGACTGTCGCTAATTATCAATGTAACAAGGATAGCCATGATTATTGCGTATGATGCCATCATGATAAAACTACTTTGCCAGCCAAAATGGTGTCCCAGATAACCGCCGATTGCAGGTGCTAAGATTGGTCCCATAGACCAAGCAATCTGCATGATGTTTACTTTAGATTTTAATAATTCTTTATCATGCGCATATAAGGACATTATGATTGCCCTTATTGCCACAGCAAAGAAGCCTACGCTTAATCCTTGAATTACACGCATTACAATCAAAGTCTCTATATTTGGGGCAAAAATCATTAAGATTGCAAGAGCTGCAAAAACTAATAGTGAGCTAATTGTAAGCTTTTTCGTTCCATAAATATCAACAATGATTCCTGTGAATAACATGCTTACCGCATATCCGATTGTGTAGCATGGAATGGCTAGCTGAGCTAGGAAACTACTGGTATGAAAATAAGCTGTTACTGCTGGTAGTGATGGCGCAAAAGCGTCAACTCCCATTCCAGGTAATGGCAGAATGAATAGTGATATTATAAAAATAAGATTTTTATTCATGGCTATTTCCTTTATTTTACATAACGAAATTTTATGCTTTTAGCCAAGATTTATAAATAGTACTTTTATACTATAAAGAATTGAAGGTTATAGTAAGCCTATGATATCATTCTTCGAGTAATTAATCCAGAATTGGTGTTAAAATGTTAGCCTAGTTCAATTCTAATTTTGAAGGTTTGTCAGAAAATGAAGGTATTATTAACTATTATGTCAAGCATTTTAATTGTAGCTTGCGCAACAAGTACTATGGAAGAAGCAAGTAATGTGCAGCAGAAGCAATCAGTTAAGCCATCATTCACTACAGTAGCAAATATAAAATCTGGTACGTTAATTCCAATAAAAGATATTTCTATTCAGAAAAATGGACTTTTTACGGCAAAAACAAAATCAGAGTTAAGGCTTGCAGATAGTCAGCTATCCTTACCTGCTAATAGTACTATTCAGGGTGTTTGTAAGCATGGGAAAAAGACAAATTCTGCATTGATCTTAAGTATAAATAAAAACTCAAAATTGGCGTATGAAATTCAGCTTGCAGATGTGAATAAACAGCCAATTTTATGTAATATGAAGAATGATCAATTAATTGAATATGTTCTTGCACTGGAAGATATGAAATTGTCATCAGCAAAAGCCAATTTAAAGTAGTTTAATATTCAGGTTAATTCTATAAGAATCGATTTTTATTGTTTTCTCCAAGAGAATAAAAACTTCAAGTATTCTAGTTAATAATCTTCCGGGTATTACAAGTGGTTTATTTATATAATTATTATGCTGATTAAAAATTGATCCAAAGCGTATTCCACGGGATTTTATCGGATTTAATCGTCCAAATGTGTAGTACTAAAAGCCAAGAATAATTAATCATAGCAAATACCAGAATGGTTATCAAAAGTCCACTAATTCTGCGAATAATTGAAGTCGTATATTGCCGGATAATTTGATATGCCAGATAAATGCTCCAAAATGTAGCTAAAGCTAGAATTACTGCTTTTAGATATGGTATCCAAGTAAATCCTTGATTAGCGTATTTTTCCAATAAGGTCACGGTTAGTGCAAATAAGCCAACAAATACACTGGCAGCGCCAAGTGGAGTTAGCGCTAAACTTAGATGATTAAATACTTCAACTTTATATTTACCATTAGTAATAATGGTTGCCAAACTTAATAAGCCTAGAGAAATACTACCAATAATAAACCCCATGCCAAGAATGTAGACTATTAATTCAAAACCAAATATCCAAGTAAAAACATCATCTTGATCTGGATAATTGGTAAAAATCCACCATGGTGCATTGGTATTAAATACCCACATGATATTGTGCGCCAAAAACCATGATTCGATAATATCTCGCATATGAGTTAGCCAGAAACTATTTGTCCATTGAAAGGCAGCTAAAGCTACACCACATAAACCATATATCAAAAGTAAACTTCCCCAGATACTATTGTGATCCTTACCGTAGACGACAATTTCTTCATTTGGTGAACGCCAGCTTAATTCAATTGCCTCACGGTGATTACTGCATCTGCCACACATTAGACATTCTGAACTACCAACCATGGTTCGTAGCGGCAGTACCGTTGGGCAGTGTATTGGGATTACCTTTTTATTAGAGAAATCATGCCATTTAGCTTTGTCTGGTTTATAACGATATGGTGCTAATCGTGAAAGTAGGGCGAATACACCAGTTACTGGACATAGAAATTTACACCAGATACGGCTTTGTTTACCATAAATCAATCCAACTATGATTGCAGCAATTGTTGAACCACCCAATACCAAAACTACTGGTTTAGGATATTGGTAAACACTAGTCATTTGTCCATAAAGTGTCGTTAGAAGAAAAGAAACAAATGGCCAGCCGCCCCATTTCATCCATTGTGGAATCCCTTTATGCTTACCAAAGCGATTAGCAAATTCGCTTAATGATCCTTCCGGACAAAGTACCCCACACCACATGCGGCCAAAAAATATAATACTCAGAAGTACAAATGGCCACCAGATTCCCCAAAACATAAATTGAGAAAAAACCGTTAGGTTGTTAACCAGTGTTGCGGCTTCATCCGGTAGTGACAGAAATGGAGGAACAATAATCAAAAAGGCATAGAATAAAATAACTATCCACTGGATCGCGCGGATAGTTTTCTGATTACGCCCAAGCCAGTGTCCAATTTGAGTTAATATTTTTTGCATAGCTATAAGTTCTATCTGATAGTAGAAGATTTTTTATGTTTAATAAACCAAAGTACACCAATCCAATACATCAGATATATCAAAATATCGATTAATGATGGTGTTGCCCGGTAACCAACTACGCTTGCCAGTAGTGGCACAAAATGTCCTCCGTCACTTAGAATAAACGAAGTATCCCAGAATTTTGCTTTAAGTATCGGTAATGCGCCCACTGATACCAGAATATCAACGCAATTTAGTAACATTGCACCACCCAAAAGTAATAGCAAGATCTCAGTAATCTTAAAGAAATAACGCCATGAGAAAATTTTGTTACCAAGAGAAAGTAAATAGATGGTCAGGATAGCCAATAATAAACCAATTGCAACCGCCCCAAACATGCTAACGCTAACCGCTCCATGCCGACCAAAACCAAGAGCATAGATAAAGATAACAGCTTCGCTACCTTCGCGGGCAATCGCAACAGCAACTACCACAAGGATAGATATATTCCAACGTCTGGCTTCATTTTGCGCTAGAGCGCTATGCATTTCTGATTTTAGCTTGGCACCATTGGAGCGCATCCATTTAACCATATAAACTATCATTAGTGCGGCTAAGAAAGTAAGCCCTGCCTGCAAATACTCCTGAGCATTGCCGGATAATTCTCCACTTAGCTTTATCAGAATATAACCAAGAATCATTGCCCATAAAACGCCAAGCCCAACTCCACCAGCCAGAAATAACATTCCTTCGCGACGACCAGTTTTTAACTGTTTTAGCCAGCTAAAAACAATTCCGACTACTAATAGCGCTTCAATACTTTCCCGCCACATGATAAATGTAATATCAGCAAGTGAAGAGGATTCATCTAGACCACTACCATTAGCTGATGCTATATTTTCATTTGAACTATTATTGGTAATTGTTGCGGTGTCTGTTGTTTTACCACCATTTTTATTGTAGCTAGCCATTTCAGCTTCAGTTAAGACTGCGAGATCGGCTGTTTTGGTTTTTGGATTAAAATCATTAAAGAATTTATATTTACCTGCACTTAAGCCTATTTTGAAAGTTTTATCTGTACCAGAATAAACTTCAACTGAGGTATCAGAGTTTTCCAGCTCAACTGGCACGCCAGCTTTATTAATCACGTGGACAATAAAAGGTGTGTTTTGAAGAATTGCCGTCGGCTCAAATGAAATTTCGGTTGCGGTAATCGTTGCATTAACGGTAATTGGTTCTGCTTGTTGGGCTATAGCTAGACTACAGTAGCACATAAGTAGCAAAAAAATATAGCGAGTAAATTTTTTAATCATGATGGAGGCTAAAAATCTTAGGTATATAAAAAAGTTAAGTCATCTACAGTCAGGCAGATGACTTAACTCGGTATAAAGGTGATTACATGGAACTAATAACCACCTTTTTTGCCGATTCCGGTAAATTTAAATAAATAGCTTTGCTTAAATTTCCAATCAACATACTCGGTACCAAGAACTTTGCTATCTGTATCAGTATGCCAACCAAAATTCATTGGGTCAGTTTTTGCATCAAAAGTTGCTACATAAAAGCCAGGTCCGTCAAGTTTGACATTATCTCCATAATGCGCTCCATCCGATGCTACCATTGCCATCAAGCGACAGGTAGTCATTGGCTTACCAGCCTTATCCATCCCGCACTGGATGGGCGTATTACTACCAATTTTCTGGATAGAGTAAGTTACGTTTGCATTTGGTAACCAGTCACCAGGCGCAAAACCGCGAGATTTAAGATTAGCTTTGGCATGGATATCTATTTCCAAATGGATGTCCGATTTATCGCGTGGACGCATCATTCCTACTGGTGCCATATTAATTGGCTGCAAATATACCGTTCCAACACTTAGTTGGGGTGGGATGCTACTAGTATTGTTGAGATTTATTTTTGAATTAGAGCTTTTGGCTGCAGCTATTGCATTTGCATAGACCTCCGAGCAGCCAGGGTCTGGATCTCCCTCTACTTTGGCATTATCAACAATCGTTTTACTCCCATTCATCGGGAGAGCACATAATGGCACTTCTGCAGCTTGAACTAAGTTGAATAATAACAAACTGATACCTGTAAATAATATGATACGCATCTTTAACCCTTTTTAATAATTAGCAAGCATTATTCTAGTTGATAATGACTCTTATTTGCAATAGATGATGATAAATAAATATAAGAATTTACATTTTCAAGGGAATCAGAGTAGATATTTACATGCTTGTAGTCAAAAAGCAACAATAGTCATTAGGGATAAAAAATTTTAGTTATCATACTAATAAACTGAAATGTAATGTAATTTAGCCAAGTAAGGGATAATTTTATGGTTAATGTTCATTGCAAATAAGAATCATTTGCATTTATAATTAAGCCCGGATAAGTACTGTTTATGAAAGATTTATGATGACAAAAAAAATTCTTGCTGTTTTACTATCAGCAAGTACTTTTCTTGCCTATGCAGATGAGCAGCAGGTAGAGCAAGTATTGGTGCAGGATAAGGAGATAGAAAGCCAGCCAGAGACAGCGGATACAGGTTATATCTTTAGGGGTAACTATATTCAGAATCCATATATAGGGATGCCAAGTGGCGGTGGTACCCAAAATATAAGTGAAAGCGAATTCACTCGTGATAATGTGGCTCAGAAATGGTTTACTGATGGAACGTGGAATGTTTTTGGAGCTGCAAGTTATGTTAATCAAAATGGTGCAAATAATTATGGTTATGCAGTAAATATTTTTGGACAAACTGGTCAGGTTGCTGGCTTCTCATTTGGTGGATTGATGACTATAGCTAATCCATTTTTCAGTAGTCAGTGGAATCCAGCTGAAGCGGAGAATCAGGCGCAGGGACTCCCGGTTGCGCAACAAGTAACACCACAAGAGTTATTTGCGGAATATCAGTATTCAGATATCATACAAGCAGATGCAGGATGGATAGGGATCAGTAATAGTCCGTGGATGACTTATTATCAGAATAATGCATTAAATATGGTAACTTATCAGGGGGCACTGGTAAACGTAAATCCGGGTGGTGGTTGGCTACTAACTGGATTTGCGATTAATGGTGCGCAGCTTCTTGGTGAACAAGGATTTAGTCAACAAACTATGTACAATAGTGGCTTTGATAATGGTACCGGGACAGGAAACATCGGTGATGCTGGTAGTCCTCATACAATTGCAGCAGGAGCAAGTTGGAATAGTCCAGGACAGATGTTAGGTTTCCGTTTATGGGGCTATGCATTTGCTGATTACGCAAACATGGCATATGCTGATACTACAATAAAGCTACCAGTAAATGACGATCTTGGATTTACTATTGGTGCACAGGGTGCTATACAAGGGGAGAATGGAGAAGGAAATATTCTTAACAATAATGGTTATGGTAATAGTGTGAACAGTAATATGGTTGGGTTACAGTTAGGATTTAATTATTCAATATTTGGACTTCAGCTAGCTTATAATAATATCTGGGGACCATCAGATGGCTATGAAGCTGGTGGACTAGTTTCACCATACACCTATCAATATGCAACTGATCCATTATATACAACTGGCTGGATACAGGGGATGGTTGAAAGATCATCTGGACAGGCATATAAGATTGCACCATCACTTACTTTACTCGATAATAATTTAGTCATATCACCAAGTTATCAATATTATGCAACAACGCTAATTCCGGCTAGTAGTGAGTATGATATTCAAGTAAGCTATAGTGTTCCACAGGTTAAAGGATTAACCTTCTTTGGTGGTTATGGTTATGTTACAGATGCTGATCCTGATGGCAATGGAGTTTATCAGGCTCAATTAATGGTGAGCTATTTGTATTAAAGTTTAGAAATCAGCAAAAATAAATAGCTGATAAATGATGTTACTTTGTAACAGAAAGGTGTATAATCATGAGAAAATTACCTGTAACTGTGTTGTCAGGGTTTCTGGGTGCCGGTAAGACTACTCTTTTGAGTAGTATTTTAAATAATCGCGAAGGCTTGAAAGTAGCGGTTATTGTTAATGATATGTCAGAAGTCAATATTGATGCTGCGATTATTGAAAAGGGTGATGCCAAATTATCCAAAACCGATGAAAAGCTCGTTGAAATGTCAAATGGCTGTATCTGTTGTACTTTGCGTGATGATTTGCTAGTAGAGGTTGAGAAATTAGCTAATAGTAACAAGTTTGATTATCTATTAATCGAGTCAACTGGCATATCTGAGCCACTCCCGGTTGCTGCAACTTTTGCTTTTCGTGATGAGAATGGTAAGTCACTTTCCGATGTTGCCAGTCTTGATACTATGGTGACGGTTGTTAATGCTGAAACTTTACTTAAAGATTATAGTTCGGACATGTTTCTCAAAGATATTGGCGAAAGTCTTGGCGAGGATGATGAACGAAGTCTGGTAAATTTATTAGTTGATCAGATTGAGTTTGCGAATGTAGTTATCGTCAATAAGGCCTCCCTTATCAATAAAGATGAGTTGCAGCAAGTTATTTCGGTTATAAAAGGACTTAATCCGACCGCAAAACTACATATTACTGATTATTCTAAGGTGGAATTAAAAGAGATTTTAAATACGGGGTTATTTGACTATGATGAAGCTAGTCGCTCACCTCTATGGGTTAAAGAGCTAAATGGTGAGCATGTCCCGGAAACAGAAGCATATGGGATTAGTAGCTTTGTTTATAAAGCGAGAAAGCCATTTCATCCTAAGCGATTTTATGAGTTCCTTGAAAGTGATTGGGGCAGTGTAATCCGAGCAAAAGGATATTTCTGGCTAGCGACGCGTAATGATTGGGTTGGTCAAATTGCTCAAGCAGGGATGGCAGTACAGCATGAGGCTGTGGGCATGTGGTGGGCAAGTTGCCCTGCAGAAGAACTTGACGAAGAAGCGTTAATTGAAATGCAGAAAGATTGGGATCCACGCTGGGGCGATCGTCGTCAGGAAATGGTTTTTATCGGTATTGGGCTTGATAAAGAGGATCTAATCTCAAAACTAAATGGTTGTTTACTTACTGATGCTGAAATGAATCGAGGGGTTGATGCTTGGCTCAAGTTTGAAGACCCATTTCCACGCTGGGCATTTGTTGATGAAGAATAGGCTTAACTAATTTAGTTTAAGATGCATCAGGGTTATTCTAAAAATAATTTTATAAAGGTGTTAAATATGAAAAAATTTGGTTTAATTACATTATTATCAATCATTGGCGCTAGTTCTTTTGCTGCTGGGATAAATATTGTTGCTGCTGAGAATTTTTATGGTGAATTAGCAACTGAAATTGGCGGGAAACAGGTAAATGTACAGAGTATTATCAGTAATCCTGATGCTGATCCACATTTATTTACAACCTCTCCTTCAACAAGTAAGGCTCTTGGGCAAGCACAAATCATAATCTATAATGGTGCTGATTATGATAGCTGGATTAATCAAATGATAGCTGGCGTTGATAAGAAAAAGGTTATTATCATTAATGTAGCTGATTTGGTTGGGGTGAAATCAGGTCAAAATCCACATTTATGGTATAAACCAGATACGTTCCCGAAATTAGCCAAGGTATTAGCAGATAAAATCGCTACACTCAATCCAACGGCTGCATCTGAGGTTAATCAGAATTTGGCGACCTTTATCAAAGGGCACGATACGGTAATTAAAATGATAGATACTACTAAATCAAAATATGCTGGAACTCCAGTTACTGCGACAGAACCGGTTTATGGTTATATGGCAGATGCGATGGGTTTAAAAATGGAAGGACTTGATTTTCAATGGAAAGTCATGAATGATACTGAACCTACCCCTAAAATGATTGCTGATTATCAAAGTAGGTTAACCAACAAGCAGGTTAAAGTATTATTCTATAATAGTCAAGTTTCTGATTCAATCACTAAAAATATGCAAGATTTGGCGAAGAAAAATAATATCCCGGTTGTTGGTGTGACTGAGACTATGCCTGCTAATACTACTATTAATAAATGGCTAACTAGCGAAGTTGAAAATACTAATCAAGCTTTAGCTAAGAAGTAACCATAAGATGATTATTTGTAAACACCTAGAACTGGGCTATGCCTCGGGAAGCTTGACTCCCGCCTTTAATCTTGAGATCGATGATAATCAATGGATTGGGATTATCGGCAAAAATGGTGCTGGGAAGTCAACTTTTTTAAAAACAATTCTTGGTGTTATCCCAGTTGTCAAAGGTGAATTAACCATTCTTGGACAGAAACCCGGTGAATGTAATAAATTGATTTCGTATATCCCGCAGGAGCGCGAAATTAATCTTGCTGATAAAATGAGTGGCGTGAGTCTGATAACTTCAAGCTACTGTGGTTCAAAATATGGCTTACCTTGGGTTAGTAAAAAATTAAAAGCTAGAGTAGATGAGTTGATTGATTTGGTTGGTGCTAATAGTTATGCACATCAACCATTTATAACTTTATCCGGTGGGCAGAAAAAAAGGATTTATCTTGCTCAAGCATTGATAAATCAGCCGCAACTACTATTACTTGATGAGCCTTTGGCTGATCTTGATCCGCATGCCAAACAGCATTTTATTGAAGCCTTGCAGAAAATTCATCAGCATCAACGGCTGGGCTTAATGATAATTTCACATGATATGCATGAGATAGCTAGTCATCTGGATGCGTTTATTCATTTTAGTGGTAATGGCGTACACTACTGTCCAACTATAGAATGTGTAAAAGAGGATACCTATGTGGGCATATAGTTTTATGCAAAATGCGCTATTTGGCGGTATTATTGTTGCCACAGTATGTGGAATTGTTAGCGTTTTTGTTATTTTAAGACGGATGGGGTTTGCTGCTCATGCGCTTGGACATATGAGCTTGACGGGTGCATCCGCCGCAGCATTACTTGGTATGTCTTCAATTCTGGGGCAATTAGTACTAAATGGTTTAGCTGCCATTGTTATGGGGTTAATGGGGGATAAGGTTAAGAAAAACGATCTGGCAATTGGAGTAGTTTTGACATTTGTCCTTGGGCTTGGCGCTTATTTTCTTTTCCTCTTCCAGAATAACTACGCTGGTAGCGTCATGTCTATACTTTTTGGTAATATTTTTGCGGTATCTAATACCCAAATCTGGCAGCTTCTTGGTTTAGCTTCTGTTATTCTCCTGATTATGCTCGTGATTAGTCGTCCATTAATCTTTGCTTCTATCGATCCGGTTGTCGCAGAATCAAAAAATGTTTCAGTAAAGCTACTATCCGTAGTGTTTTTCTTGGTGCTGGCAATTACTGTCTCTATGGCGTGTCAGGTAGTAGGAGCATTACTGGTATTTGTATTATTGATAATCCCAGGCGCCATCGGGATTCAGTGGGGCGAATCAATTTACCGTATTGTAGCAATTAGCGTTGGGGTTGCGAATGCTGCACTGATACTTGCACTTTATGTTTCATATCATTTTGATTTGCCAGCTAGCTTTTGTATTACCATGTTATTATGTTGTGGCTATTTTATTGGAGTAATAAAGGCTCTTATAAAAAGAGGGTAGCGATTATACTTTGATTTATATAGTTAATATTATTTCTGAAATTGAATCTAATATTAACTTATTAATAGTTTAATCTCAAGCACTGATAAAGAAAATCAATGACAATATCTTCTTCTTTGGATGTTTTTTTGTTAGTAACAATATGGTAATTTAAGTCGTAAAATGACCATTCGGGTAAAATAGGTATTACACTGCCACTTTTTAATTCACTACTAATAATTGATTTATAGGTACAAAATATATAATCTAAACTATTCCCGATTCTATATTGTTGAATAGAGCTATTTATATTTAAAAAATTATGTCTTAAGTCTATAAGATGTTCTTTTTTTGAATTAAGATTATATATTGTAACAAAATCTACTGGTTGAAGTTTATCATCAACCATACCAATAATTTTATGATTCTTCAATTCTTCAATCTTCTGCGGGATGCCATATTTGATAGCATAATCAGAAGAACTGAATAGCTGTACGTACTCAGTCCTAACAAATCTATTTATTAGATTATTACCTTTAATATAAACAGGAGATAAGACAATATCAATAGGTTCAGATGGCCACTTAGTGATGTTATTGACACAACTGATATTTAAGCTGATATTGGGGTATTTTGCAAAAAACTCTGGTAATCGTGGAGTAATGACTTTTTCTGCAATTTCTTCACCACATGCCAGATTTACAGAACCTTGTATTTCATCCATTTGAATGATATTGTTATATCTAGCTAAAGTATAATCTATAAAATCAGGCAAATGTTTAAATTGATTATAAATATAATTACCAAAATCTGTTACTTCAAACGTTTTAGATGTCCGGATAATTAGCTGTTTGCCTAATTTTTCTTCAAGATTTTTAATATGCCGACTAAGCGTCGAAGCTTCCATCTTTAATGCTGAAGCAGTAACAGAAAAATTTCTGCTATTATAAAGGTCAAGGAAGAGAATAATATCGTCTAACATTTTATGCTGAACTCAAATTAATTATTAGATTCAACATAGATTTTATATTATTTCCTAATTAAAGAGTGAGTAATTTGATTTTTATGGGTTAATCGTTATAAAAGAGCCTACCTTAGATAAGTAATTTTAGTGATTTTTATCATAAGGTAGGCATATAAGAGGGGTATTAGAAGAACCTAGTGACTGAAGTGCACATTCTAGCACCCCAAGTATCACAGACTACTCCTCGATAATAACCATCACCAAAAAGCACCATAAGATCGTTACGTCCATTATCTTGCAGGAAGAAGTCACAGCCATAAATAACAAACTCAATACCAGCTCCCCAGTTTAATGTTTGGAATGTTGGATTATTATCAGTACCATTACCATAACCAACAAAATTGTAATCATCTTGAAACATTACATAGTTTGTTGATAGTGCATTAACCTCTAAAAACTTTGTTCCGCTATAGTTATAAGTAGTTAATTTTTTTGACACTGGATCTATCGCTATCCTACAATTATTTGATTGATAGAATTTTACATTATTAGCATCCGAAGTGTACGGTAAGTAAAATGTATTTTTTCTAAAATTAATCAATGTATTATTTATGGTTAAGGTATAGTCTTTTCTACTCCCATCATTCGCAACTACTGTTATTATAAATGGCTTGGTGTAACCAGTTGAGGGATTACCATAGCGAACTAAGTAGTCATTTGTAGTAACACCGCTTACTTGCCTTATATTATTTATAAATACACTACCTCCAGTAGTACTAAATGTAGCTGCAGTTCCTGTGGGATCTACTACCCAAGGGTAAGGTTGGTTTAGTGTAATGGTATTTGCTACATTATCAATATTTGAAGTTCCACCATAAGCAGCAAATGATGTAAGAGTTTTTCTGTCATCAGTTAGAGTCCCGGCAATTGGACGTAAGACAGCATTATATTTAGTGCTACCATTATCAACAGATGCTACGACATTTATAGAGCTATTCCCAAAGTTAGTACCATTCCCTCGGATAGTTAGGCTTGCCTGACAAGATGAATTAGCAGCAATAGTCCGACAGCTATTCCAGTTTAGAGTAGTATTTGTAGGGATAGATGTTGTTGCTACAAGGTTTTGAATATTGACACTCTGATTAGATAAATTATCAATCTTAATTGAAGTATTAACTGTTGTCTCACTACCGATATTTATAGTCTGTATTGGACTACTTAAAACTACTTTACCATTATTTACTGTACGTTGCCAGCCAATATATTGCTCAAGATTTACAGTTTGAAGAGTAGTTCCACTCTCATTGTAGTTTGCTAGAACCTTGAATTTTGCAGATCCGGTAGCTTGAGCTGAAGTACTTAGAGTTACATTTACGGTACACTGTGTGCCTGCTGCTAGAATATTATTTGGTTCATTCTTGAAACAGGTTCCATAATCAAGACCGGTTCCTGATTCAACCCCAAAAGATAGTGGAGATTCTATTGCTCCACGAGCAATAGTTAAGGGAACATTACCGCTATTAGATATTGTATGCGTAACACTAGCTTTTGTTCCGGTAAGATTTATCACTGAAGCTCCCGTTGTAAAACTAACTAGTACAGTTTTATTCTTACTTGGCGCAGTTACGTTTAAAAGTTCTTCAAGCTTCATAGTTTGATGAGACTTATTATCAAAGATATGGCTTAAAAATGAAACATTTCCCGGAGTTAATTTTTTACCATCTATGTATACAGGTAAAATCTGACCTGAGCTGATTTTGCTTAATTCTTTTTGATTAATTATTGCACTCTCATGACCAACGAAGATGGTATTTTTTAGATCATAGGATGCATCATTTCCTGTGGCATATAGATAGGTTGTAGATTTACTGTTATTATCAACAAGAGTATTAGCTAAATGAATCCCTGAATGTATTTCATTGGCAACTGCTTGAAACTCAAGTAAATGGTTGGTACTAGTAAGCTTGTCACCCACAGCAAGATTTGCATGTGCAGTATATGATAAACTAGGGCGTGCTGTTTTCTCTAGATTTATATGTGCAGTTAATATACAATCAGTATGTGCCTTAATTGTATTACAACCACTTATTGTAACTGGACTTCCGGGTAAATTATCAAATTCAAGATTATTGATATCTGAACTGGTATTATTGCTTACAAGGATTTTAATATCATTTGTTTTATCATAAAAAACAGGGATTACTCCTGTTTTTGAGAAAGTAAGATAATTTACCTGATTATTAACACCTTGATTTGCAGTACCTGAATTGCAGGCGCTAACCAATACACTTATCGCTAAACTCGTTATTGAAACTAATTTTCTTTTTAAGAGCATCAAATTCTCCATCTAAGAATCACTTTTAACTTTATTCTTAGTTTTATATCTATTATTAAAGATTGCCAGTACCTGCGGTGCTGATACTGGCAGAGTTTTAAAATATTACTGTATGTCTGATTGTACAAAGGTTGGAGTATTTAATACTGCTTGTCCATTTGTACCTGAAATTCCAAAGTTTATGTTTAATGTTGCACCCACACTTTTCGCCCAATCTGCATTTGGTAAAGTAGGAGAGAAGGTAGCATTACCACTTACTGTACAAGACTGACTTAGTACTGTATTTGCAGAAGTGAAGCTACAACCTGCTGCTGCTACTGGATTATTAAAGTAGTTCTCAGCATCAAAAGTAATTTGGAATGGTGCATAACCAGTTGCATTTGTAACTGTTTGATACAACATTGTATTACCTGAAGATTGGCTTACTACATTAGTTACTTTTGCAAGCTGTGTATTTGCGTATAGTGTTTTACTACTAATTGGTGCAGGGAACACGTCATTTGATGATACAAATATCTCGCCAGTTACAGTATCTTTTATACCAATTTCTGGAGTTGTAATATTCATATTCGTATTATCAGAGTACCCAGAATAACCACTATTAGAATAGTTAGCAATCGCACTTGTATAAGTAATCGTACATTTTGTATCAGGTTGTAAAGTATAACCTACAGTACAAGTTCCACCAAGAGTCCACATAAATGGATTTGCAGTATTATTCAATGATAGAATAGTGATTGGATTTGTACCCGTATTGGTATATTCTACTGATATAGTTTTTGATCCAGTATCTGAACCTTTAAAGGTCACTGGATTAGCTTGACTACCATCACCACTAACAGCACCAGAGATAGTTAGATTACTGATACCAACATCCTGACTATTAGGTTGTACAATATAATTATAAAGATTTGAAGTTGATTTTAGATCTACAATACCTGATTGGTAATATGTTACCTTAACTGGTGTTAGACCTGAATCAGTCAATGGAGCTGCGATACTTGTGTATGCAATAGGACCCATAACTATAGTAAAGTTACAACTATCCCCTTGATTTAAGGTTACACCTTTTTTACATATTACTGGACCACCAGATTCTTTTGATTTAAACCAAGAAGTTTGGACATTAGTAACACTCTCGCCCGCAATGACGCTTTCTAATACAGCTGGTGCAGCACCTGTATTTATAAGAGTAAAGACTTTTTCTGAAACTGATGCAGCATCACCAACTAACTGAAACGGTGTATCCGATGAAGTTAAGGCTAGAACTGAATTATATGAACTAGCAACATAGTTAACATTTAGATAACGTTTATAAAGACTACCATCAGGTTTTTTACCAGTGAGTAAGAATACGCTATTACCACTTGATTGAATCTGAGCATCGTTTAGGTTTAGGTTAAATGTACATGAATTTCCAGCAGTAAGCTGATTTGTACTACAAGGTTTTACGCCAGAACCAAGGTTTACTGAGGCTGAAGCAGTTGGAGAACTTGCAGCAGAAATAAACTGTATGCTTTGTACTGTTACTGGTGAAGAACCTGATATTTGATTTGTTAAGGTTACATCCAGATTAGTACCCTGAGTAGCATAGAAAGTTGGTAAAGTATAAGTATAACTGATAACTGGTTCTACCGCTGATTTATACCATGCTAGTGAAGTATTGGCAGAATGGAAAGTTTCAGAGCTTTCTTCAGCATACATAACTCTTAGATTATCTGTATTAACCGAGTTTTGTGGAATACCAATAGTCACTAAGCACCCTGTGCCAGCGCTTAGTGTTGAGCTACAATTATTTGAAATTATAGTTGCACCAGTGCTTCCACCAGTCAGTGAGGCTTGTAACTGGCTGGCTGCTGCTGTTCCACCATTAAATACTGGAACTTGTATCTGACTTTCTTGTGTTGAATCAACAATCTGGGCTAGTCCAAGCGAGATTACTGGTGTACTAGCTACTGTTTGAGCACCTAATTCCAAACTATTAGATTTACTTCCATTTGGAGACGTTGCGGACACCTTTAAGAAGTATGAACCTGTAGAAGAAACTTTAGATTTATCGATATTTAGTGGAACATCTATATCATATGCAAAAATAGTCATATTTCCAACAGCATCCTGATTATTTGCTAGAGTTTGATCTCTAACTATTACAGCTGGTGAAGTTGGTGAAGCTGAAACCTTATACGTTGAGCTACCTGGTATATAGTAATAAAGTGCTCTTGAGCCTTTACCTTTTCCATCCAAAGCTAGACCATTTGTATTTGTACTAAAAGGTTCTCCAGTATTGAGGCTATTCATTTCCTGATATTGGAAGAGCTGAGTATAAATTGCTTTAGCTTTGTTGTTTGGATTTTGATATTGAGCCTGAATCAAGTTTGAACCCTGGCTGGCACCATTAGGGGTAGTAATCCCCACGCGACAAACACCACCAGCAGGAATCACACTACATCCACCAGCACTTTTTGGATCTATTGAAATTTTATTACTATTACTACCAAGAACAGAATAGCTTATATTGCTTATTGATTTGGTAGTATTATTATGAATAAACATTACAGTATTAGTAGAGTTTTTTCCAAGTACAGGAATAATGCTTGGTGCTGAAATGGTTAATGGAACTTCGCTATACGCGTTAGTCCCGGGAGTTGAGCCACCACCGGATTGGCCGCCTCCACTACTTCCACCACAGCCAATAACTCCTATGGCTACTACCGTAGAGATAATTAGATTATTTTGTTTCATATGTTTTCCTTATAAAAGTTCTTTGTCATCTTTTAAAATTTGATGAACTTTCAAATTTCAAATTGATAACACTATTTTATAGAAACATTGTTTCTAAATTTCTGCAATATTCGCAACATTAACTGTAATTTTTGCAACGATGTGGTGGCGATAGGTATAAAATTTGTGGAAGGTATTATTGTCTTACAATATCGACATGATTTTTTAAAGTCAAGTTAACTTGATAAATATTGGCCATTTAAGGAAGAAGTTATTCCTATAAATACTTATGTTGATTGAGAAGTAAAGCGGGTTGCGGTAACAGGTAAACTGCTACTGCAACCCCTAGGGGAGAAGCTTATTGTTGAACGCAGATTAGGTGAGTTTGGTATTGAACCCCATAGGTAAGTCGATTGTCTTGATCAACAAAGGTTTTGCTTGCCATAACCCAACGACTAACCTGACTACTTGAGCTAGCAAAGAAGGTTGCAAAATCAAAAGCCATACCCACATTTTTATTTACCAGCATTTTATAGGTGCTATCAGCAAAGTATCCATTATCACCAATACCTGCAGTGCTAACTGAAGCTGGGAATGTCCAATCCATTGCGGTATTATTGGTGTATTTATCCCATAGACCAGCAACATTTTTAGGTGTCCAGATACCATCAAGATTTGCATATGACCAAGCTGAAACTTTACCATTTGCATCACCTTTAACACCATTGATACCAAGCCAAAACATTTTATCCTGACGGTAACCAAACTGATCAAGGATTAACCCTGCTGGGTAAGAATCTGCAAATATACCGTTTTCATTACTACTTAATGAACCATCATTACCAACTGTTGTATATTTGGTATTAACGGCAACTGGCCAATCGCTAGCACCATCTACACCACACGCACCATTGCTATTACATGGATAACGATTACTTGATAGTAGCAATGCCTTAAATTTAGCTTTCTTATTAATTAAACTACCTGTAGCAGTTGCTTCTTGATTACAAATCGCATCAGCACCAGATGTCCCAGCAAATTTGGTATAGCCTTTTTCGGTAATGAAAATAACTTTATCAGATAATGCTGGTTTAGCTCTAGCTGCAGGCTTGATTACTGCACCGCCTGAAACTGGCATGGACCCAAGATAATCAGTAATCTTGTTAGTTCCCACTTGAGTATTATTCGCACCCGTTTCCAGATATGCCAGATTAATAACCCATGGGTTAACGGTAGAATTTGCGGTTTGTCCATTCAGATTAGTTGTTGAGGTTGAATAAAAACTAGCTGGATCACGATATTCCGATACCGTAAAACCTAGCGAATTAAGCCATCCAGTATTGTTATTAACATTATAGTTAGCTAAAGTACGTAATTCACGAATGCTTGGCATTCTCCAGTTATTTTTACCACATACTTTTTCAGTGTTCATATTTTTAACACCGGTTAGCATAGCATTTTCCCAACTCACACCATATAAAAGTGGTGCCGGAGTTTTTAATGTTGCATAAGTATCTAGTACGAATTTGGATCTGGCAGTAGCATCAGCTAGCCAGATTAAACCGGTTAATTTATCCTGAATACACATTCCGCTACCATCGGGATCAACAAAGCGTGTTGAAGGAATCGCCTTACCTTTACGTAAATCACCATCTGAACCTTTAGGTGAGGTATAATCTCCGCCACAAATTGCTGGGTTAAGTGGTTTCAGAATCCTAGTTTGCCCGGTTTGTGGTACTTGATATGGAGCATTGGCATCCGCAGTACGTACAGGCATAGTTGCCTGAATATAAGCTGCATCGTGTGCTGAATATGGTTTGCCAGTAATAATTTTAGCTACCTTAGATGTAACACCATTTTCAAGACTAATACCAAATGCTGAATCTTGTGGACAAGTGTACATTAGATTATCTGAAGTTGATGAATAGTATTTTTTGTCACGTTCAATATTTTGAAAGCCTTGCTCTTCAAGCCAGTCGGCATTACTTTTAATCCCATAATTAACTAGAGTTTCTAGCTCATTGATATTTGGCATGCGCCAGTCTGTATGACCACACAGGCTATAATTAGCCGCGTTTTTATTAGTATTCATCCCATCGATGGCAACTAAACTGTCACCCCATGAATCACGCTCCATTAATTTACCATTTTTTGGCCACATAAAGCCGGTAGTTTTATCAATAATACAATCAGCTTCGGCACCAGTTCCACTTACGAAGCGCTGACCATCTATTTCCCCGCCAGGTTGTAATTCACCATCATCACGTGGCGCATAGATTGCTTTTTGCCCGGTAGCCATTACTTTAATGCTGCCTTTGCTATTTGTGGCAACGGCTTTGCTACTTGCCTCACTCGCTTGGCTATTTAAACTTGGTGTAGAAGCAGACGTTCCACTATTACATGCGGCTAAACCACTGATAGATAAAATTAGAGTTAGTTGTTTTAGTTTAAGATGCATTTTGACCTCCTGGATTTATGCTTTTATGAGTTGTATTAATAAAATGAATGTTTCGTATAATTTGATTGAACTAAACCAAACTTATCTTGTTAACTCATGTATTGGACTGATATAATTAACTATTATTGTAAATTAATCTTTACAGGAATGGATTATAGATGATGCCAAGTACTTTTGGAAATAGAAGAATTTGGATAACATTTATCTAAAAAACGAATAAATAGAAAAAGTTAAAATAATTATGCTATCATTACACTAGCTAATCGCTTATTGCTAATAAATTGGAGATCAAAATGGAACATCGTGGTTTATACAATAATGCGCAAACTTTTTGCCGTCTGATTGAGATCGGTAGTTTTAGTGGGGTTGCGAACAAATTTGGCATTAGTCAGTCAACGGTGAGTAGGCGAATAACTCAACTAGAAGAAGATCTGGCTACAACTTTATTAAAAAGAAATACGCGTAGCTTTGAAATTACTGAAGCTGGACAAAAATTTTACGATACTTTTGTGCAACAAGAAAATACATTGGATAATATGGTAAAACAGTTTCGTACTCATAATGTCGAACAAAAAACTATTATTCGCTTATCCTTACCTATGGGAATCATCAATAATATTCTTTCACCGCGAATCACTGAATATCTACAAACACATCCAAACATAACCTTATTAGCATTTTATCAAAATCGGGAAGTTGATTTAGTAAAAGAAAGTTTTGATCTGGCAATTATTCGTCATTTACCCAAGCATTTGACCTTAAAAATGCGCAAATTATATCAGTGTCAATTTAGCCTTTATTGTACACCTGATTATATTAAACGCTATGGTGAACCAAAGACTTTAGATGAGCTTTCAAATCACTTATTAGTTGCTGCTGTCCATGAAAACAATATGGTATTTACTGCTGCTAATGTTACCCTACCTAATGGCGAAAGTACAGTCTGGAAACACGGTTCGCGATTTATGTTAAATAATAATGATCCGGCACTACGAATCGGTAAATATAGTCATGCAATTATTGGTGGACTAGATTTTATTTATCAGGAAGAGCTTGATTCGGGGACTTTAGTTAAGATAATGCCAGGTTATAGATTCGCTTCGTTTGAATTTTTTTTGGTACGCTTAGATGCTGATTTAAGTCCTCAATTGGAAGAATTCATTAAATTTATTGAAAGTTGTTTCAAAGATATTCCTGAATATAATGTCTGATGTTAGGCGACGAATTTGTAACATCAGACAGTTTGATTGTATCATTGTATACTCAAACTGTTTGAAGTTCCTGAGTTGTTGCTTCGCTTCTTACCTACTACTTGTAGGCTGTGTCGCTCGCGCCTACCATGAATCTTCAATCTGATTGAGTATATATAGTTATACCTGATGACTATATATAGGTTTCATGATTTTTTTTGCAAAATGACTTGGCTACGCAAAATAGGCAAATTATTAGTATCAGGCTAAATCCATAAAGGCTTAGTTTAGCACCAGAAATACCCAATACCTTCCAACTAACCATTGCGCATTCAGCTGAGCCAGATAAGACGGTATGTAAAAAACCACTTAACGGGATTTGCTTATATAAAATGCTAAGTGGCATTCCACATGATGCAGGCCATTCTGATGGTGGCAGGCTTTGTAACCAGACGTGATGGTAGGCAGTTTTTATGCCAAAAATTGCAAGTGCAATAATGAGTACACTATAAACTAATGTTCCAGTTTTTTTTGCGCCATGAATAAATGCAATCAATGAAACTAGAGCAATTGCTGCAAAGATTACTCGTTGAGCAATACATAATGGACAAGGATCTGCATTTTGGTAGAATTGAGCATACATTGCATAGCCTACCGCAAAAAAACAGATTAGAAAGATAGCTAAAAACAGGCTTCGTGAGTTTATTTTATTCAAGATACTAATTTGCATATTAAATTGCCTTAAAGTTTGATCTTAACCCTCTTAAAGAAGGGGGATATATGATATATTTATGGTTAGTTGACCATGTTCAGTCGTTATTATCTCATATTAACCTAACTATATCCAATTTGGAGGATTTATGCGGAGTGTCTTTTTTATCTCTGACCAAACCGGGATTACTACAGAAAAGCTGGGTAATGCCCTTTTAGCCAAATTTCCTGAAGTTGAATTTCGTCGCGAAACATTTCCATTTATTGATACTCCTGCTAAAATGAGCCAGGTGATGTTGCGTGTTTATAACCGTTATTTGCAAGATGGTGAGAAGCCAATTGTTGTTTCTAGTGTTCTTAATGCTGATTTACGTAAAATTATCGAAGTGGACTATGCGCATAGCTTAGATTTCTTTCAGGCATTTATTCCTCAGTTAGAAGAGGCTCTTGGAGTACAAGCAACTCAGAAAATTAATAAACTTCATGGCATCAGTGATGAAGAGAAATATAACCATCGAATTGATGCAATTCATTTTTCACTTGAAAATGACGATGGGGTAAGTAGTAAAAACTATCATGAAGCTGATGTAATTATCGTTGGTGTTTCAAGGGTTGGTAAGACTCCTACCAGTATTTATCTGGCGGTCAATTATGGAATCAAGGCTGCAAATTATCCATTTGCCGAACTGGATCTTAAAACCGATCATTTACCAAAATCATTGGTTCCTTTTCATCAAAAATTATTTGGACTTAGTATTGAAGCTGATAGATTACATCAGATTCGTTCACATCGATTACCAAATAGCAAATATGCCAATATGACTACCTGCATGGATGAGATCAATGCAGCTGAAAGAATTATGAATACCTGCGGGATTCCATTCTTAAATACCAGTCACAAGTCAATTGAGGAAATTTCGGTAGCAATTATGCAGATGGTAAGACTTAAGCGTCAGTATTAGTTAAATTAAAAGTAGAAAAATATTTCTATTTAGTGTATAATGTGGCTCTTATTTTTAAAATTCACACATCTGTGGTTAAAGGGTGTGGGCTTAGTGCTCATCTAAATCCATGGGTGGCGGTATAACCCTTTTTAAGGAAAAATCATGTCTGTTTCTATTCGCGAAATGCTGGAAGCTGGTTGCCATTTCGGTCACCAAACAAAATTCTGGAATCCAAAAATGAAGCCATATATTTTTGGCTCACGTAATAAAATCCATGTTATCAATCTGGATAAAACTTTACCGATGTTTGAAGATGCAATTAAATTTGCTAAACAAACTGTAAAAAATAAAGATACTAATTTATTTGTTGGTGCTAAATCTCAAGCTAGTGAGATTATTGCTGAAGAAGCTGCTCGTTGCGGTATGCCTTATGTTGATCATCGCTGGTTGGGTGGTATGCTTACCAATTTTGAAACTGTAAAAAAATCAATTAAAAAACTAGAAACTAAATCTGAATTGATGGAAAAAGCTGATGCGGGCTTATCTAAAAAAGAAGTTTTAGACTTATCTCGTGAAGTTGAAAAATTACAAAAAACAATTGGTGGTATTTCAGAAATGAAAGGTCTTCCTTCTGCACTATTTGTAATTGATACTGGTGTTCACGCTATTGCAATTCTTGAAGCACAAAAGCTTGGTATTCCTGTTATTGCTGTCGTTGATACGAATAACGACCCATCAGGTGTTGATTACGTAATTCCTGGTAATGATGATTCAGCTCGTGCGATTAAACTTTATGCTTCAGCATTTGCTGATGCAATTTTATCAGCTAAAGAAGAAACAGTTGCTGATTTAGCAAAAGCAATTAAAGTTGAAATGGTTGAAGATGCTGCACCAGAGAAAAAAACGGTGCGTACGGTGAAGAAAGCTGAAGAAGAAGCTTCTGCTGAATAAGTCAATAAACCGTAACTAAGTTACGGTTTTCTGTTTATTTTTCTAAATTAATACAATACGAAATTAGGAGTAAAGAATGGCAAACATTACTGCTGCGATGGTGGCTCAGTTACGTGAAATGACTGGTATGGGAATGATGGAGTGTAAAAAGGCTCTAGTTGAGACTGACGGCGATCTAAAAAAAGCCGAAGAATTAATTCGTGTAAAAAGTGGTGCTAAAGCTTCAAAAGTAGCAGGTCGTACTGCTGCTGAGGGTGTAGTTGTGGTTGCTACTTCTGCCGATGGTAAAAAAGGCGTTGTTGCTGAAATTAACTGTGAAACAGATTTCGTAGCTAAAGATGAAGGTTTTGTTGCTTTTGCTAATAGCGTTGCTGCAGCATTATTAGATACTACAGTTGCTAGTATCGAAGAAGCGGCTAATGTTAAAATGGCTGAAGGTAAAACTATTGAAGAAACTCGTAAAGACATTATCGCTAAATTAGGTGAGAACATTTCTTTACGCCGTTTCCAAGCATTTTCTACTGAAGGTTCACTTGCAAGTTATTTGCATGGTAAGAAAATTGGCGTAGTTGTTGATCTAGCTGGTGGCGATAATGAGCTTGGTAAAGATATTGCTATGCATATCGCTGCGAATAAACCAATCTGTGTTTCTAAAGATAATGTTCCTGCTGAGAAAATCGAAGAAGAGCGCAATATCTACTCACAGCAAGCTGCTCAATCTGGTAAACCTGCGGATATCGTGGCTAAAATGGTTGAAGGACGTATTGCTAAATACCTTGCTGAAGTTACATTATTAGGTC
The DNA here is from genome assembly GCA_008017155.1 of Neisseriales bacterium. Lineage (GTDB taxonomy): Bacteria > Pseudomonadota > Gammaproteobacteria > Burkholderiales > UBA11063 > Aquella. The sequence goes on from SSGX01000019.1 coordinate 39,782, forward strand.
AGCCGTTTGTTAAAAACCCTGATCTAACAGTTGAAAAATTACTAGCTTCAAAGAACGCTAAAGTTAATGGCTTTACTATGTTTGTAGTTGGTGAAGGTATTGAGAAAAAAGTAGTTGATTTTGCTGCTGAAGTAGCTGCTGCTGCCAAAGTATAGATCTCATACCGTTAAAAAAGCCTTGCTATATAGCAGGGCTTTTAAAGCAGAATAAAACCTACGTTGTTTTTTTATGGACGTTTAATCGGTGATTCTGTGATATACATTAATATTACTACTTTCTTATCTAGCTCATGGAGTTTCTTCTCCGGAACAATACTACTGACTTTATCAGCATATCTTCTAGCCCCTATTATCTTAAAGGTCTGGGACTTATTGTAACTAGCTAATCCTCAGATGCAAGTAGATTTTATATTCTTACTAGTAATTAGCGTTATTAAAACTTATCTTCCCTAGAATTAATTTACTAGGATTCCACAATGATGATGTTCTATACATACTGAATAATTGACAGTTAATTATAGGTGTTGCAATTGATTATACTGATAATTTAAAGAAAATTGTTGAGTAAATATCGATAAAATGCTCCAAGTGGAGCATTTTATTTTTCATGTCTTTTAAGTATCTGCTGCGCGGCTAAAATATGGGGTGCAATAACTTCATCTGCCCCAGCTCGTTTTGCCTTACTTATGTTTTCATCAAAAAATATTCTGACAATAATCTCGGGCATCTTTTGAGGATTTTTGGCTTCAAGATATTCACGAGTATTCATGGTTGCTAGAATGCTAGCTTCATCGGTTTCATAGGCAATAATTATTTTTGCTGCTAATTCTGCTTGAGCCTTGACTAGTGAATCATTATGTCCATGATATGATACAATTAATAAGCGGTTATTATCCATTAGCTGTTGTCTTTCATAATCAAGGTTTTTATCTGCATCAATAACGACAAAATTTACTTTCTCTCTTATATATCGTTGAATAAGTATTCTACTGAAGATTCCATAGCCAATTAAAATAATATGATTAGTCATGCCAAGTCTGCCTTTATTAAGATGATTTAACACTTTCTTGAGGTGGCGGTTTATATTGTAAGCTATAACAGTGATGCTTGTCGCAAAAACAATTAAACCAATTACTATCATGCTCATTACAAAAAATTTGGCAAATACTGTTTTGGGGAAGATATCACCATAGCCAACTGTACTATAAGTTACAATTGTAAAATAAAGAGCATCATAGATTGAGTTTATGCCACTAAAATCAACTCTAAAAAGATAAGTCCCAATCGTTCCATAAATCAGGGCAAAAATTAGGAATCCAAACACAAATAAAAATATATATGAAACGAAGAGATCTTGATCAAATGCCTCTTTGGAAATTAGTAATAATACTAATGTACCTAAATAGAAGTATAGGATAATGGAATTTGTCCAGAAAATAATATTGCCAATACAGATGGTAATAATTAGAATCAGTGCGATATACCATATTATTCTGGAGCGGTTAGCCAGAAGTAAGCCAAAAACCAATGAGCAATAGGTGGATATTATTTGGAAGAATATTTGTAAGCCCACTATTGAATTATAAGTAAAGTCACTTTCTGGGTGGCTTGCAACTACTGGGATTAAGCCTCTAGTTAAAATAACTCCAGCGCTTATAACTAGCATTAAGCTACAAATTTTTGCTATTATACTGAAATATTTATATTGCATTATTTATTTTATAATTAGTCATGGTTGAAGTTAAGTGGAGAAAAAACAATTAGCTGATTGCTTGCGATTAGCGATTTGGGAATGAATTTGTCCATTCCTGAGCTATGTATTTTGTTAATAAGGTCAGATTTATTGTGGGCATTAAATTTGCGATATAATTGATTGTATACGATGCTGGCAATAGTTTTGTCAGAGACTGGTGTAGCATTAGCACTTAATATTCTACTAATTTCCAGATCCGTTTTACCCATATACTTTAATACTGCAATTTCGTACTCTCTTTTGCTTAAATTTGGAAAGTGTAACTGATAGTCTTTTTCTTCGTCTAGTATATTAATAATTGGAAGTTCATCCATACTAATACATTCGAGTTCAATTCCTACTAAGTCCTGATTCTCATTGATAACCGGTGATAAATAAACTCTATCAACAATGTATTCTTTACTTTTATCTAGATTCTGACTAATAAAATATCCTTGTACTTTTTTGCTACGTATTAGTGTATCATATACCTGACTCTTCTTATCCATTAATGGTAAATGCTTCAAACAATCAAATAAATTTGCACCTTCTTTAAAAGTCATGTTGTATTTTGTAAAAAAATCAAGATTAGTAATGCACAGTATTGTCATGTCTAAGTTAACCACAATAATATTATGATTTGATTTGAATTTTTTGGTGAAAATGCAGTATTCAGAGATAAAATTGGACATATTTAACGTGCTAGACATAACAAAAACTTTGCCATTGTAGCATAGTTTCTTTTGTTTCGCAATAAGGAAAAATAATTATTTAGATGTTTTTATATTTTATGCTAGAATCTCTTCATGAGTTAGCTCAGCGTAATGGATGGCATATTCATGTTGCAGGTTGTCTAGATTTTGTAAACATTTATTATGTCTACTGTTCTTTTATTATTATTATTATTATTGTTTTTAAAGGAAGTTTAATGGTAGATTATAAAAATAGTGATAAATATAAGCTTGGACTTAAACTGATGCAAGAAAAATATGAGCAATCAGTTATTGATTCTGTAGATAAAAATTTGTACGACTTCTCTCCTGAACTTGCAGACTTGGTAGTCAGCCATGGAATGGCTGAAGTATGGGGACAGAAAACTTCGTCTATTCCGCTAAAAGATAAAGAGATGTTGATTGCCGCTGCGTTGATTGCTCAAGGTGGTTGCGATGAAGAGTTTGAAG
>SSGX01000047.1 GCA_008017155.1 Neisseriales bacterium
AAATGGCTAAAGAAAAATTTGAACGTACGAAACCGCATGTAAACGTAGGAACGATTGGTCACGTGGATCATGGTAAAACTACATTGACAGCAGCGATTACGACAATTCTGTCAAAAAAATTCGGTGGTGAAGCTAAAGGTTACGATCAAATCGATAGCGCTCCAGAAGAAAAAGCACGTGGTATTACAATTAATACAGCACACGTTGAGTATGAAACAGAAAACCGTCACTATGCACACGTAGATTGCCCGGGACATGCCGATTATGTTAAAAACATGATTACTGGTGCAGCTCAGATGGATGGAGCAATTCTAGTGGTTGCAGCATCAGATGGTCCTATGCCACAAACACGTGAGCATATCCTTCTTGCTCGTCAGGTTGGTGTACCTTACATCGTTGTATTCTTGAATAAGTGCGATATGGTTGATGATGAAGAGCTTCTTGAATTAGTAGAAATGGAAGTTCGTGAATTATTAAGCCAATACGATTTCCCTGGTGATGATACACCAGTGATTCGTGGTTCAGCTTTGAAAGCTCTTGAAGGTGATCAAGGTCAATACGGTGAGCCTGCAATTTATAAATTAGCAGAAGCATTAGATTCTTATATTCCTCAGCCAGAGCGTGCAATTGATGGTGCATTCTTGATGCCTGTGGAAGATGTATTCTCGATTTCAGGTCGTGGTACAGTTGTAACAGGTCGTGTAGAGCGTGGTATTGTTAAAGTAGGTGAAGAGATTGAGATCGTAGGTATCCGTGATCTTCAAAAAACAACAGTAACTGGTGTTGAGATGTTCCGTAAATTATTGGATCAAGGTCAAGCTGGTGATAACGTTGGTTTACTACTTCGTGGTACAAAACGTGAAGACGTTGAGCGTGGTCAAGTATTGGCTAAACCGGGTTCAATCAAACCACATACAAAATTTGAAGCTGAAGTATATGTACTAAGCAAAGAAGAAGGTGGACGTCATACACCATTCTTTAGTAACTACCGTCCACAGTTCTATTTTCGTACAACGGATGTAACTGGAGCAGTATCATTACCAGAAGGTACAGAAATGGTTATGCCTGGTGATAACATTCGTATTACTGTAGAATTGATTGCACCGATTGCGATGGAAGACGGTTTACGTTTTGCGATTCGTGAAGGTGGTCGTACAGTAGGTGCTGGTGTTGTTTCTAAAATTATTGCTTAATAAAGGATACTGAAAATGACTCAACAAAGACAAAATATCCGTATCCGTCTTAAAGCTTATGATCATATCCTTATTGATCGTTCAGCTGAAGAGATCGTAGAAACAGCAAAACGCACTGGTGCTATGGTTAAAGGTCCTATTCCTTTGCCTACTAAAAAAGAGCGTTTTGACTTATTACGTTCACCGCACGTAAATAAAACTTCACGTGATCAGATTGAAGTTCGTACACATTTACGTGTTATGGAAATCGTTGAGCCTTCAGACAAGACTATTGATGCCTTGATGAAGCTTGATCTTCCTGCTGGTGTAGATGTAGAAATCAAATTAAAGTAATTTAATTTGTTAGATAAAAAACCTCACGATTAATCGTGAGGTTTTTTATTGATAATTTATTATTACTTATTATCTGCTTTACTTGGAATGACGCCGCATGCCATCCGGCTACCGCCGCCACCGAGTGCGGCTGGAGTATCAGAATAATTATCTCCACCGTGATGTATCATCAAGCTATGACCAAGGATATCTTTGACTGTAAGTTTTGGTGCTACAACTGGGACGGCAACAGTTCCATCATCATTAATATAGATCGCTGGTAAATCACCCAGATGTCCATCCGCATTATACGGGCCGTAATGGTGTTTAGTTTGTTTGGGGTCTAGATGTCCACCAGCCGCCATTCCATTTTTAGCACAGGATGGATTCTCATGAACATGAAATCCATGTGAACCGGGAGTTATTTCTGGAGTTAAGTTGTGTAGCTGAAATGTAAATTGTAAGCCATATTTGGTATCAGTTGCAACTACATTACCAACTATAGTTTGAGATTCATTGGTAAGTGTCATTGGTATAGTTACCGTAGCAGCATTGGCAAATGATACCCCCAATGTAGTTGCCGCTAATAGATAAACTAATTTTTTCATTATATTTTTCCCAAAAAATAATTATAAGGTGAATTATATCATTAGATATTATGGCATAATTAATTAAGCAGCAAGATTGTCGTGATAAAATTACCTACTAGAAAATAAATATTGATGAGGATACTGATGGCTAAATACTTTCGCTTTATATTAGTAATGGTTTTTTCTCTTTTGACTGTAGCATGTGAACAAAAAAAAGTAGAGAAAAAAATAGAAGTTAATCCTGAGATTATGGGGATGTGGAAAAGTGATGATGGTTGTCAGTTGATTCTTGAGAAAAATGGCAATGATATTATGCTAGTTAAATTCTCAACTGCAAATGCATCAGATGTTGGCTATACTAATTTACAGTTAAAGGCTTATAAAGAAAGTATTATGACTAAATTTAAGCCAGTAGAGAATAGCATTCATTTGAATATTTCGTTTCTTGAGGGGGTGATTATGGTCGAGCAGTATTGTAAACAGCCATTACATAAGGTAGATAATTACTAATTATAAAAAGAGAGTGCTTTTATATGAAAAAAGCTGGCTTATTATTATCAGCTATGTTATTTTGTGCTAATTCATCGTTTGCAGCAGACAAGGCTTTATCTGGGGTTGCTGTCAATCCATTCGAAAAACAACTTGAGCATGGCTTACGAGGTTATTATGTAATAAAGGGACAAAATGAATCAGGCTCATTATTATCAGAAATGAGGCGTTACAAAATCCCCGGAGTGAGTATTGCGGCTATTCATGATGGTAGATATGTTTTAGTTAAAGCTTATGGCTATAAAGATAGTTCAACTCGTCAACTATTGACACCAGAAGATTTACTTCAGGCTGCCTCAATTAGTAAACCAATAACCTCTCTTGGTGCTTTAAAGCTGGCTAGTGAAGGAAAATTTGACCTTGATGCAAACATTAATAATTATATGACAGATAAATGGCGTCTTGGCGATAATCAATATGCTAAAACTCAGCCAGTTACTGCCAGATTACTAATGGCTCATCTTGGCGGTATAAATGTTGCTGGTTTTCCCGGAATTGATCGTTCAGTTAGCAAATTACCTACAATTGTTGATGTCCTAAATGGTAAAAAACCATATATTACGACCGAAGCTGTTAAAGTTGTTGCCACTCCTGGTAGCAAATTTGCCTATTCAGGTGGTGGTATCAGTATTTTACAGTTTGCAATGATGAATATTACCAAGCAGGATTTTGCTAGTTGGATGAAAGCGGAGGTTTTACAGTCATTTGCTATGCAAAATAGTACCTTTGAAGAGCCACTGCCAGAATCATATCAGTATCTAGCTAGTAGTGCGCATGATAAGGATGGTATTGTTTATAAGGGGAAGTATCATAGTTACCCAGAAGAGGCAGCGGCAGGGTTATGGACTAATCCAGTAGATTTAATCGGAGTTTTAAATCACTTAAAAATGGCTTATTATGGGCATTGCTCACCTTTAGGTATAGAGTCTGGGCTTTTTCGTCAGATGTTTACACCGCAAAAACCTTCACCATTTGGTTTGGGGTTTATGTTAGAGAGTACACCTGATGTATTTACTTTTGGTCATGATGGAGTAAATGATGGCTTCCAGTCTAAAATGATTGCTTTTGTTACTCCTCACGGAAGTAAGGCAAAGCTTCTTGATGATGCTTTGGTGGTTATGACGAATTCGGATAATGGGTTTTACATTATAGACAAGATTGTTAATGCCTTTACTGATGCCTATGGTATTAATTATCATCCACCAATTCAGATAATTCCATTACCGCTGCCTAAAAATTTAAAAAAATATGTACTTTCTTTTTCGCTGGCTAGTGATTCAGAAAATATACATAAAATAATGGTTAAAAATAATCAACCTTATCTTGACTGGTCCCAAGATGGTAATATTGAGCGGCTTTACTATTTAGGAAATAATACATTTGTAACTTTAAGTGGCTATAAATTAGTTTATTCATGGCAAGGTAGCAAATTATCTTTGATTGTTTCATATCAGAATAATCCATCTGACAATGCAATTGTTAATTAATTTATCATAAAAATGGAGTTATAATGGGAGCAATGACAATTATAGATATAGCAACCTCGTTCTCAACCGGGAAGTTTAATCTGATTTATGATTTTATTACTCCGGAAGCAGAATGGGAGATAGTCGGAGAATCTCTATTTTCAGGTAGGGAGCAAATTATTGCAAACTGCGAAAGAGTACGCTCCTATTTTAATACTGTGATGACTAATTTTAAAATAGCTAATATACTGGTAGATGGCGATAAGGTTGTTATAAATGGAACCGCTGAGTTTTTTAAAAATGATCAGCTGGTTTCATTTATTTCTGCCTGTGATCTTTATCAGTTTAATGAGCAAAAGCAGCTAATAAAAATAACCTCATATTGTATTGCTAAAAGTTATTCAGGTGGTTAGCCCCCCACCAACTAAGAATTTATTTTGTTGCTTGTAGTTATTTATAGGCTCCAGCTGCATAATGTAGTTCGTAAGAATGTGAGTAAATTTCTAAGATGTTGCCAAAAGGATCTTCACAGTAAACCATGCGGTAAGGTTTTTCATCCGGATAATAGTAACGTACTGGCATGCGCTGCTTACCTCCTGCTGCTACAATTTTAGCTGCTAAGCCTTCAACATCAGGATCCTGAACGCAGAAATGAAATAATCCCGTTCTAAAAGGATTAAATTCAGGTTTAGGCAGGTTTTTTGTTTGTGGAAATTCAAATAGCTCAATTCCGATTTTGTCTGAGGTTGACATATGGGCTATTCTAAATTTACCGTACCCAGGACCAAAAACATCTTGACACATAATTCCAATTGCTGTGTTCGGATCTTCTAAAACTTCTGTTGGGCGCATTATTATATAAAAACCTAATACTGATTCGTAGAATTCAACAGCTCTATCAAGATCAGGAACAGTTATACCAATGTGTGAGAATGCTCTAGGATATGTTTGTCGCGTCATTATTTGTCTTTCGTTAACTGCTAATATATTTGAAAGGATTAATTTAACAGTTATTTTAACTAAAGTCAAATAAGGGGTATTTTTGTGATAGGTATTAGATGTTGTTATGGTTAATATGTGGTTTGAACATTCTGTTGTAATTGTATTTTTGCACCTCTAAATAATGAAAAATATTGCAAACAAATTATCTAAAGTATTATCTAAAGTAATTAATCCATATCTTTTAAACTCATCTATTTTCCTATGCTTGATAATCACGAAGGTAACTCGAGTTCTTAATAGAGAATTGATATAATCCAATAGTTTTTTATTAACTGTCCAAACATTACTATCGATTACCTACTTGCTGATAGAGAGTTTCCATCTCATGACTTTATTGTTGTATAGTTAAACCAAAATAATATCATCCTTATTTTGTTCCAAATCTTCCCTTGTTGTTACCGATAATGATAAAAGATGTGGGGCTAAAGCCTTATCAAGCATCAGGGATTTAGCGCATACTCCAATTGACTATATTACCAGAAAATGGGCTATATCTATCCAGAGTTTGAATCAGGCTATGGCTTATTTTTTGATAAGATTTGAAGGTGGAATTTAGGAAGTGAACAAATTTACACAAAAAAGTTAACACTTCCAAGAGGTCATAAATTTTGTGTCAATCTGATTTTTGGAAATTTAGATTTCATCTGAGACACACTATTTAACTGACAGTTTTTATGAGGTTGAAACTTTTATCGAAACTGTCAGATCTTTTCTTGATCGCAATATATTTTAAAAAATATTTTACTTGTTTAAACACCTTGTTTAGTCATTATCAGCAAGCATAAATCCCTTATGATTTAAATTTGAAACAACATTATGAATCATTGGCTTGAAAAACTCAATTGATTTACTTTTATAGGCAGGATCAAAAGCGGCACTATCATATTTATCGCAAAACTCAACTGTATGTGCATAATATGGCTCATTGATATATTTATCACGAGCATTTTTATTTTGACCCAGCTTATCCCAAAAGTAATAACCTTGGAAAGTTGTATGATGTTTTAGCATCCAGTAATTTTCTTCACTAATAAATGGTTTTAGAATTGTCGCAATAGCTTCTCCGTGATTAAACGGGGCTAAAATATCACCCATATCATGCAACAAAGCACAAACAATATATTCTTCATCTTTCCCATCTTCATAAGCTAAAGTAGCTGCTTGCAAAGAATGTTCATAACGATCAATTGTAAATCCACCTTTTTCACCTTTTAAAAGCTCTAGGTGGGATATCAAATGATTAGTTAATTCGCCAGCATTTTCAGAATATCCTTTAATAATAGCATCAACTTCTTCTTTAGTTGCATTTCGTAAATTAGTAAACATATTTATTCCTTTTCAAGATTATCAAGTTGCATATAGATTAAAGTTCTTTAATAGTACGGATCAAGGTTCACATAATGTGAGAGAGCGCAACTACTACAGCTGAAAAACTGCTCTAGACTTTCAGTCTAGATGTTCTCTTTATCTTGAGTAATCCTTTGCTTATTTTGATAACATTATAACTTAATTTGTTTCAATTTACCATAAGTGATAAATTGTGACAATATTTTATGTTGAGTAAAAGCATTTTAACAACTACATTTTTACTTAGTATTAATCTAGTGTTTTTTGATGTAATGTAAATTAATAATTTATTTCAATAGGCTCTAGGCAATCTAAGAGTGCCTTGAAGTATCAATGGGATTATTTACTATTTGGCTAATGATACTCGGTTAATGAAAATATCTTAACCAGTTTTTTCAATATTATAGAACTTAATGACCTTGTAGGATATTGCTTAGTAACGGTTTTAAAGCAAGCATAATATAAACCAATACATGCTAATCTTTAAAAGTAATTAGCTGGTGACTATAATTATTTTGAGGGATGATCCAGCACTGTATAGTCAGTTATTTCAATACAAAAGCCATCACGCAGAATATTATTTGGTATAAACCGATAATAGCCTAAATCAATTAATTTTTCATAAAGAGCTTTTCGTCCAAATACTGAGAACTTTGGAATTAATTGGGATTTGAATACTTGATCTATTGCATTCTTGGATATTTTTTTTCCTTCAATTTTAGAGATTATTTCGGCGATCGTATTACTTTCAAGGTTTAATAGAAATAAAAATACTACCTGTTTTTCTCGATTTGTTAATTTGATCGGATAGTCAAATTTATCAATTAGTGCAGCGCTTTTTGAGTAATGTTTGGACAACATAAACCAGATATTAAGAGTATCAACCAGTTTACTGCTACTATATAGAGCTACAATATTACCTGTTTTAGGGTTGATGATTGGTGCATAAGTTATTACTAAAAATAAGGTTTGTCCATTTTTAGCTGTATCCATCAGAAGATATTTTATAGTTGTTTTATTATGCATTGCCTTATCTTGTAAGGCTGCGACCTCAGGCTTATGAAGGTGTGCAACTAGTTCATTATAGCTAACTCCGATACGCTCTGAGAAAACAGATTTGTATAATATCTCTTTATTAATGCTTAATATTCCACCTAATAATTCACCTGTTGATTCACTTATTAACTTAAAATAGCTGACATAATGATTAAGAAATTCCTGATCTGTTTGTTCTAGCATCATCTTACCCTGAGAAATAAAGGCTAATAGTTTAACATAATATTCATGTGAATACTCTTGTTGTATATGGCTTATTTGTTTCAATTCAAGTTAGATAAAAACTACCTAACAATGCTAAGTATAAATGTAGTTGTTAACGTGGCTTTACCTAACATAAAATCACGCTCCTATTTATTCATTCTCTATGATACAATAAAATGTGCTAAGCGGTAATGTTATCTGTATATACGAATATACAAAGGATTATTTTATATGAAAAAAGGGTTCTGGCTTGAGCCTAGGTCCATAGTTGCAATTGCTGTCTGTTTGCTGGCATTAGCGGAAATCGTGGATCTGACGATTGTGGCAGTTGCGATTCCACACATCATGGGTGCATTAGGGTGTAACATTCAAGAGGTATCGCTGGTAACTACTAGCTATATTGTTGCTGCTGCCGTATTCATTATGACAACTGGCTTTGTTAGTTCGAGATTGGGTAGCAAAAAAACAATTTTATTGTCTACATTTGTCTTTGGATTATCTTCTATTCTTTGCGGATTTGCCAGTAGTCTTAATGAGATGGTTATTTTTAGGCTAATTCAAGGGATTGGTGGCGCATTTTTACCTTCCATGGCTCAGGGCTATATCGTTGGTAACTTTGATGAAGAAGAGCAGCCAAAGATGATGAGTATCATGACTTTGACTGTAGTTTTAGGACCAATAATAGGTCCACTTGCTGGTGGTTATCTGGTAAATGCCTATAGCTGGCGGTGTATCTTCTTTGTTAATGTACCAATTTGCTTGGTTGCCTTTCTAATCGTGTTTTTCTGGATGAAAGAAACATTAACTGAAAAAGTTAGTTTTGATTCAATAAGTTTTGCATTTATGGCAATTGGCTTTGGCTCACTTGAATACTTCATTGATGAGGGGAATAATCTTAACTGGTTCAATTCTCATAAAATGGTAATTTGTTTGTGCGTTGGGCTGGTTTTTATAACTTTTTTTATCTGGCGTGGGGTATTGGGGCATTCTGTAGTTAGTTTTAACCTCTTTAAAAATTCTAATTTCGTAATATCCTGTGCAATTGTATTTTTGTTTATGGTTGCTGTCACTACCGGGATGGCATTTTATGCTACATTTTTACAGCAAGGCTACAATTTCCCGGTTGATATTGCTGGTTACATAACTGCGCCACGTGGTGTATTTGCTGTTGTTGGCGGTATTGTTGGAAGTATTCTATGTAATAAGTTTGATAAACGATTAGTTCTTATTTGTGGTTTACTTTTATTTAGCCTAGGCTGCCATCTAGAAACTCGTTTTGGTACTAATTGGAGCTTACAAACCCAGCTATTGACATGTGCAATTATTGGTCTTAGTATGTCAATGACTTTCACTCCTTTATTACAGGTTGCATTTACTGGGGTGACTGAGGCACTAAGTAATGACGCTAGTGGAGTATTTAATTTTTTCAGGAATATTGGTAACTCGGTTGGAACTTCAATCGCTTCAACCCTTCTCAGTCGAAATGAGCAAACTTCATGGAATGATTTGTCTAGTCATTTGAAACCTTTTAGTAATGCTGTACAGCAGTTACAGAATGGATTATTACAGGGTATGCCGCTACAAAAGCAGATTACTGTTTTTTCTGGACAAGTACAAGCTCAGGCATTCTTGATTGCAAATTTAAATCTTTTCTACCTTGGGTGTATCATGGCATTATTACTTTGCTTGTTGCCAATGTTTTTAGCTAAGCCACCCAAAGGGATTATTAAAGTCCATGCTCACTGATAAAAGAGAAATGGCATTTTTAACAATTATTTCTGAAAAACTGATAGGATAAGGATAAATGGATAAACAAAAAATTAGCATTATTATTCGTGGTTTATTATTTGTTGCTGTAGTTAGTGGCGGTGTGTATTGGTATTTTGAACACTCTGAAAAATATCCATCAACTGATGATGGTTACGTAAATGCTAACTTGGTCAATGTTGCACCTAAGGTAAGCGGCTACGTTGAAGAAATTTTGGTTAAAAATAACCAGTTTGTTCATAAAGGTGATGTGTTATTTCGCATTGCGCCAACTGATTATAGTGTGCAATTAGATCAACAGCAGCAGGCGTTACAATATGCAGTTCAGCTGGCTAATAATGCCAAAGCCCAGATTAGTACTGCGGTAGCTAATGTTGCAAGTGCTAAAGTTAATTATGCCAATGCCGCAGAGCAAGTTAAACGTTATACCGAGATGAATCGGCAAAACGCAGCTTCTACCCAAAATTTACAATCTTATCAAACCCAGTTTGCTCAAGCCAAAGCTCAGTTAATTCAGGCGGAAAATACTCTGGAACAATATAAGATTCAAGTTGAAGCTGCTAATGCTCAAGTTGGTCAGGCTAAAGCCCAAGTTGCCAATGCCAGAAATAATGTTGGTTATACTGACGTAGTTTCTTCGGTTAATGGCTTTGTTTCCAATATGTATTTAACCAAGGGGCAGTATGTTGCCGTTGGGCAGCAGGTTTTTGGACTGGTTGATAATGATAGCTGGTGGATTGATGCTAATTTTAAAGAAACCGATATTGAACGAGTAAAAGAGGGTCAGCCAGTTGATGTTAATCTTGATTTATATAAACATGCACATTATAAAGGCGTTGTCCAAAGTATAAGCTATGCTAGTGGGACTACTTTTTCATTACTTCCGCCACAGAACGCAACAGGGAATTGGGTTAAGGTTACTCAGCGATTTACAATTCGGATTAAAGTAGAAAATAATCCTAAATTTCCGTTACGGGTCGGGGCTAGTGCCGATGTTCAAATTGATACAACCAAGTAATAATAAGAAACGGAAATTGGTATGACAAAAATTTCACTAATTAGCCTAACTACTCTGGCTATCGTACTTGGTGGTTGTGGCATATTTTCTCCAGAATATCATCAGCCTAAGATAGATACCCCGGTATCAACAAAAAATGGAACTATGATTGAATCAAGCAATATCGACTTTAGTCAATTGGAGTGGTGGAAAAAGCTAAATGATCCAGTTTTAAACCAATTAATTGTATTGGCTTTTGCTAATAATGCGCAAATTCAGGTAGCTCAGGGGAATATAATGAAAGCCGAGGCAAGCCTGAAGGCGGCACAATATGCCTGGATTCCAACGCTCGGAGGGCTTGGCGGAGGGTTTGCTGGAAATACTTGGGCGAGCAGTTTAACTCCACAAGGTGCGCTGGCTGCTAGTCCGGCAGCTCAGTCCGGGAATATAGCAAATATGAATTTTAGTGGACTTTATGGTGGCTTTGTTCCTTCCTACAGTTTTAATGTATTTGCCAATATCAATCAGGCTAAACTAGCCAAAGCAAGTTTGGATATGCAAAAAGCCTTATATAATGCAACCCGATTAACCATTATTGGTCAGGTAAGTGGTGGCTATTTTACCTTGCTGGCGCAGAAAAAACAGCTAGCCCTTCAGGAGCAAATGATTGCAGACCTAATGGAGTTACGCCGACTTGAAATGATTCAGGTAAATAATGGTGCGGCTGATTTGGGCAATATCACCAGTTATGATCAGGAAATTAGCAGTAATCAGGCGAAATTGCCAAAAATTAAAAATTCGATTTCGCAAACTGAAAATGCATTAAGGGTTTTAATTAATGAAAATCCTGGTGTAATAGTTACGAATGGTTCAATTGATAAATTGGTGATAGATAATATAATCCCAGCCAATATTCCTTCTTCGGTATTAAAAAATCGCCCAGATATTATTCAGGCTGAAGATAGCTTAAAAATGGCTAATGCAAATGTTGGATTGGCAAATTCTCAGTTCTTTCCAACCATTAGTCTAACCGGGTTTGCTGGTGGGGTATCCGAGGCGTTAAGTAATTTGTTTAATCTTGGTACTGGATTCTGGATGGGGAGTGCATTAGTTAGTATGCCAATTATTAATGCTAGTACTTACGAGCGAGTTAATGCAGAAAAAGGTGGATATTATGCCGAGTATTATAGTTATATGCAAACTGTTAAATCGGCATTTCAGAATGTTGATAATAGCCTAACTAATAAAGAAAATATGGATAAAATCTACGCTGAAACTCTTAAATCATATAAGGCAGCAAATGATAACTATAAAATAAACCAAATTCAGTTTAAGGCGGGTAATTCTGCGCTGAATAATGTTATCAAGTCAAAATTAAATCTGGATAATGCTAGTTTGGGGTTACTACAGGCAAAATCGCAGCAACTAGATGCATTGGTACAGGTTTATCAGGCACTGGCTGTTGGTTATGCAGCTGAGAGTGAATTAAGTAAACCGAAGGTATTAGCAGATTAATCTGCCATATGTTGCTATATGTTCGATTGGTAAATAGAATAACTAAGTGGTTTTCCATGTGGATTTGCTGAATTTAGATTGAAATGAAATAAGCTCTTATAGATATTAGGCAGTTAGTCTGAATTTTAAGATTTGGATTGAAGTTTGATTATTTAAGTTTTTAAATTGCATTTATTAAAGGATCGATAATTATGAAAAAATTATTAACAGCAATATGTTTTACTAGTGCGATTTTTAATATGTCAGGCGCTAATGCATGTACAACTCTTATTATTAAAGACAATCAGGGTGGGGTGTATCAAGGAAGAACAATGGAATTTGGTGATGGACTACCACAAATGTATTTGAATTATTATCCAGTAGGTAGTAAATTTTTAGCAATTGCCCCAGCAGGTAAAAAGCCATTAAGTTATACAGCTAAATACGCGCTACTTGAAGCCGTTGCGCAAATAGATAAAACCAATCAAAAGTCAGCAGTAGATGGAATTAATAGCCAAGGTTTAACCATAACCGTAAATGCGTTTGGACTAAGTAAAGGAACTGATACTAAAAATACGTCAAATATTATTGATGCTGATAGCCTTGGGCAATGGATATTATCCCAATTCTCTACAGTTGATGAAGTCAAAGCTGCAATTGTTAAGCAATCAATTTGGTTTGAACCAACACTTCTAATGGGATTGAAATTCCCTCTCCATATAGCGGTATTTGATCGTTCTGGAAAGGGAATTGTAATTGAATTTGTAAATGGCAAATTAGTGGTAAATGATAATCCGGTTGGTGTAATGACTAATGCCCCAGAGTTTACTTGGCATTTAACTAACCTAAATAATTATACCTCGTTAAGCAATGTTGGTAATGGAACTGCAAAATGGAATGGTGAGACTCTTCACCAATTTGATACCGGTGGTAATACCCTAGGTTTACCAGATGATGACTCGAGTACTGGAAGGTTTGTCAGAGCAGCATTTTACTCTAATTTTGCAACCAAGCCAGATCCAGCGAATGGAGTAGCAACCTTAGGTAAAATCATGAATAAATTTGATCGTATCAAAGGTGTGACTGAGACTAATACTGCAAGCACGGAAGCGTTAGCGGACCCAAGTAGTACTAAATCATACCCATCCGAATGGACGATTTTTACTACATTACGTGATCTAAATAATACTACCTACTATATCCGAACTGAAAGTAGTTTAAATTATGCACAATTTAATTTAAATACTATTAAAAATAATCCGAAGCCTTTCAGTCTTCCTTTTAGTGATTTATATAAACCAGACGTGGTTAAACAAGTCACGGGTAGCAATTGATTCTAAATCAGAACTGAGAGTTTTACTACAAAGCTAGTTATCTGTAAATGAGGTGAAGTTAGGAAGCTATTGCGTGAGAAAACTGTTCTATTCGCTATTAATTTGCACAAGTTTTTCAATATTTGCCGATGAAAATGAATCTGGAGTTGAAAATACGAATGCAGGTTATATTAGATCAGATAATTTTATTCAAAACCCTTATCGTTCAATAGTTAGTGGTGGCGGAACTCGAAACCTAAATGAAAGTCAAATTCAAGAGCATAATTTTGCAGAGAATTTGTTTTATGATGGGACATGGAATGTAGAGGCGGGTGCGTCGGCGCAATATACTGGTGTTGGTGCAGGCTACCCAAATTATGCATATGGATTGAACCTCTTCGGGCAAACTGGTAGAGTTGGTGGATTTTCCGCTGGTGGTGTATTTACTGCGATGAATCCTTTTTTTGCTGCGCAGATGAATGGCTCGAATACTAATGCTGCGCCTTTTTTACCTTCGAATGAGCAGGTTACTGTTTCGGAAGCTTATCTTGAATATCAGCATGGTAATGTCATTCAAGTCGATGCTGGTTATATCGGGATAAATAATAGTCCTTGGTTATCTGAGAATTATTATGCAAATGTAATGTCTCTTGGTACAACATATCAAGGACTTTTAGTGAATATGTATCCAGGAGGTGGTTGGTTATTAACTGCACTAACTTTCAATGGTGCACAGATTGTCAGTGAAACCGGATTTACCCCATATACCTTTTATAATAAAGGATATGACTATTTAGGTGGTACTATTGTTAATAATAATCCTTCAGTGACTTCTTCAGGAACAGCTGCTTTGGGGGCAAACTATACTGGCTGGAATAATCAGTATAATCTGCGTATCTGGGGATATCAATTTAATAACTATGGTACATTACTCTATGCTGATAACAGTATAAAATTTCAGCCAAGTAAAGCATTATCTTTTAGCCTTGCCGCACAGGCAGGAACAGATAATCAGCTGGCAAACGGAAGTAATGCCATGACTAATGATAGTTTGGGGCAGATTTCGAGTAATTTTGTTGGATTACAAGGTGGGGTTAACTATGATTGGTTTGGCTTCAGCATTGGATATAATAATGTTTGGGGAGCAAACTCAGCTTATGGTAATGGAGCAATTGTTACCCCATATACTTATGGTTTTGCTACCGATCCACTATATTCCACGCCCTATATGTCAGGACTAGCGGACTTAGGTACTGCTGGTTCGGCATATAAACTGAGTCCAAGTTTTACCTTTCTTGATGGCTGTCTCTCGTTTTCTACCGCCTATACGATATTCAATACTTCTATTGCTGAATGGAATGGAACCCAAGAGTATGATTTTACTGCAACATACAATATTCCGCAAATTAGGGGACTGACTTTATTTGGTGTTTATGCTTACCAGCAGGTGCCAGATATTAATACTGGTGGGAATAGCTATATAACACAGATATATATTAGCTATTTATACTAAATTTATGGGAAATATAATACATTTTATTTTTATTGGAATACAATTGTAGAGTGGAGTAGCAGTTTTTTATCAATACATCAGAAATCGTGTATAATGGTCATACTAATTATGTATTTATGAATATTTAATTGTGTATAAAGGAGAAATAATGCCAAATACAGTTAAATTACACCGGGTCTTAAAAACTACTCCAGAAAAAATATATCGGGCGTTTCTAGAGCCTGATGCTTTGATAAAATGGATTCCACCATATGGTTTTACTGCACGAACTGAGCACCTTGATGCTAGGGTTGGCGGTACTTTTAGAATGTCTTTTACCAATTTTTCTACTGGGCATAGCCATTCATTTGGTGGTGAATATTTGGAGTTGCTTCCATTTGAACGTATATCTTATACAGATAAATTTGATGATCCAAATCTATCTGGAGAAATTGTTGTTGTAATTGAACTAAAGAAAGTAAGTTGCGGCACAGAGATCAATATCGAACAGTCTGGTATTCCAGATCTTATTCCCGTTGAAATGTGTTATCTCGGCTGGCAGGAGTCTCTTCTACAATTAGCAAATCTGGTTGAGCCGAATATTCCTAATTAGATTAATTTCTAGACTGCGCTTGGATATTTGATTTAATCCCAGAGGATATTAATGAAAACAGAACCTACAATAATTAATCATTTTACAGCTGCTGCAAAAGCTTATGATGAGAAAAATCAGCAATTAATGCCGATTGCGGAGAATATGCATTTTCTGATTCGGCTTATTTTAAAAGATGCACCAGTTGCTGCTCGTGTACTTTGCGTGGGTGTTGGCACTGGCGTAGAAATATTATCACTTTCAAAGGCGTTTCCCGAGTGGACATTTGTTGGAGTTGACCCAGCAATTGGAATGCTTGATGTTTGCCGAGAAAGACTAGAGGATGCTGGGGTTCTGCCCCGCTGCGAATTGATTCACGGTTATGTTCATAATGTACCGCAAGGCGAAAATTTTGATATAGCTTTGAGCATTCTTGTTGCTCACTTTGTGAAACGTGAAGAGCGGCTGGAATTTTACCGGGCAATGTCTAATCGTTTATACCCAAATGGTATTTTGATTGATACCGAAATCAGTTATGATTTAGACGCACAAGAGTTTCCCTTAATGTTAAAGAATTGGGAATCAATTCAATCATTAATGGGAGCTACTCCAGAGTCGATTGCAAATCTGTCGCGTGTATTACGCGACATGCTCAGTGTGCTTCCTCCGATAGAAGTAGAGCAGATGCTAAGGCAAAGCGGCATTCAGTTACCAGTTCGTTTTTTTCAGTCGTTTATGATTAGTGGATGGTATGGTACAAAGACTTAAATACCATACCAGTTATTAGATTTGAGAATATTGTCGTTAAGTATTTTTCTATCATAGCCGATGCTATTTATTGATCATATCTGAACTGTTTATTAGTTCATAGATAACATCTGCAACATCATGCGGCGTTGCTACATGGTAGTTTGCCTCAGTCTCAGGTAGATAATCACCAACCTTGATCGTTATAATATCTTGTAGCTCTGGATGTTCTATCAGTGGTAAATCATTTCGATCATTGAAGACAAAAGCGGTTTCTTTCGGAGTTAAACCAAGTATCTCAAGTAATTTATAGCAGCTACTACCCTTAGTGACATCTTTAGCGGTAACATCAATATTGAACTCGTTTTGATGCCAGTTAATGCCAGATAGTCTAATCTCGCTATTAATTCGCATAAAAATCTTTGTCGGCGGATTAGTTAGCAACCATTGGCGGTATTCCCCAATTTCGTTAGTTGCTTTGGCAGTTATAAACTGAGGTCGATTACTCCAGTGATCTAGATCATTTTGACTATAAATATAGCTTTTTTCTTCATCAAGATAGGAGTATAAAAAATCAATCTTTTCGAGCTCTAGTTGGTCAAATAAGCTATTGATTTCTTGACTAGTCAGAAAATGATCAATAACACTTTCTCCACTATGTAATACGAGCCTACCACCACCATCAACAATATGTGGCACATCGCGACTTAAATGATCAATGATCGGTAGTCGTCTTAAAAGATCAAGACTACGTCCAGTTGCCATAATCCATTTTATTTGCGGGTTATTTATGATTAGGTCCCGCAAATTATCTGGCAAAATTCCATCATGGGTAATGGTTGATCCATCACCATCCATTATTACTGCTTTTATTTTTGTCATAAGTCGTATTCCATGATTAATGGGGCGTGATCAGAAAATTTCTGATCTTTATAAATCTGTGCTGATTTTATTATATTCTTTAGCCGCTCGCTGACTATCTGATAATCAATTCGCCAACCAACATCTTTTGCATAAGCCTGCCCACGATTTGACCACCAAGTATAACCGGGTGCATCCGGGTAGAGGTGGCGCCATGAATCGGTATAACCGCTATTGAGTAATTCTGTCATCCATGCGCGTTCTTCAGGAAGGAACCCAGAATTTTTTAGGTTACCTTTCCAATTTTTTAAGTCAATTTCGTTGTGAGCAATATTCCAGTCACCCGTTATTATAAAATCTCTTTCTTGGTGCTGTTCTTTTAAGATGGGCATATAGTATTCCATAAAGCGGAATTTTTTCTGCTGCTTATCTTCACCACTAGAACCAGAAGGTAGATAAAGCGAAACAACACTTAGCTTACCATACTGAAATTCAAGATACCTTCCTTCGCTATCAATCTCTGGATTATCTAATCCGATTATAATATTATCTGGTTTATATCGTGCATAGATTGCTACTCCACTATAACCTTTCTTTTCTGCCGGATGAAATTCACTGATATAACCATTGTAATTAAATAATTCTTTTGGAATAGAATCTAAATCAGCTTTTATTTCCTGTAAGCAAATAATATCCGCATCTTGGCTAGTTAACCAGTCAAAAAAACCTTTACTCTGTGCTGAACGTATTCCATTCAAATTTGCTGTGATTACTTTCATCTTTACCTCAGAAATTTATTTTAAATGCTGCTTGCAACAGCATACGCAGAAGACCATGCCCACTGGAAATTATAACCACCAAGCCAGCCTGTAACATCAACTACTTCACCAATAAAATATAATCCATCAACATTCTTTGCCATCATCGACTTTGAGTTAAGGTATGCCGTATCTACGCCACCTTTGGTTACCTCCGCCTTTTTATAGCCTTCAGTACCATTGGGCATAACTTCAAAATTATGAATAAGGTTTGTAATCTTGTCAATCTCTTTATTGCTTAACTGACTTAATTGTTTATCTATATTTAATAAACTACAAATGCTTTCAGCCAGTCGTTCGGAAAAAAAATCATGCAAGAAGTTTTTTAAGCGTTTTGTACTGCTACGATTATCCTGAATGACTGATTTAATATCTTCTCCCGGTAACAGATTTATCTTAATTGCTTCGCTATGTTGCCAATATGAAGATATCTGTAAAATTGCTGGACCACTTAGACCACGATGGGTAAATAAACTATTTTCACGGAAGCTTATTTTTCCAATCTTAGTTTCACTATCAAAGGAAATTCCGGATAATGAACTGAAAGTTTGTAGTGAGCTCTGATCAAGAGTCAGTGGTACTAATGCTGGTCTAGTATCAATAATCTTTAAGCCAAATTGTCGTGCAATCTGGTAACCAAACCCGGTCGCTCCAATTAGCGGAATTGATAAGCCACCACAAGCTACGACTAACATGTCAGAATCAAATAATCCCTTATTGGTTTCGACCTTGAATCTAGCATTAGTTTTTTCTATCGCCAATATCGAAGTTTCCATTAAGCGTATAACACCATTTTCTTGACAAAGTTGGTCGAGTAAGTCGATAATTGCTTGTGATTTTTGGTTGCAAAATAACTGTCCGAGAGTTTTTTCATGATAACCAATATCGTATCTATCAAGAAGTTCAGTAAAATGATATGGTGTATATCTTGAAAGGGCAGATGTTGCAAAGTGTTTATTTTGGGAAATATAACATTCGGGTCTAGCATTGATATTAGTAAAATTACAACGCCCGCCGCCAGAAATACGAATCTTTTCAGCAAGTTTTGCGCTATGGTCAAGAATAAGTACTTTCTTATTGCTAGTTGCTATCATCTGGGCACACATCATGCCCGCAGCCCCAGCACCTATGATAATGGCATCAAACTCTTTGTTATGCACGATTAAATAGTATAGATTTAGTGTTATTGTGTGATAAAATCATGAATGTATTATAACTTATATTTTGTAACTAACGCCTAAAAATTATGACAATATCACCGCCAGTTAAGATAAATCTCGCCAGCTTTGACTACTACGTTCTTAAACTTTCCCCAGATGTTAATATCGGGCAGATACAGGATAAGTTAATCCATTTGCGTAAACTAGATGCATTTGGTCGTTATCTGGTCATTGAGTTTGATGGTAAACTTAATCATGAAAAGCAGTCAGAAATAGTTAAGCTACTGAAGGCAGAGGCTATAAAACTGATGTTTGAATTAAAGTTTATATTAGCTAATGAGTTCGCACTAGTGAAGACTATTGGTGATATTCCAGTGGTTGAGCTGGCGCTTAATTTAAAGTCAAATCCGATTGCGAATTCGGTATTACGAATTGAAGATCCTATTCGGAGTGGAATAAAAATTGAAAATGATGGTGATATTATCATTTTAAATCTTGTTTCACATAATGCAGAAGTAATTTCAGGTGGCAGTATCCATGTTTATGGTGATGCTAGAGGTAGATTGGTAGCAGGGCGCTATGGCGATAAAAGTGCCAGAATTTTTGTACAGAAATTTAATCCGGAGTTAATCTCTATTGCTGGTGTATATCGAGCATTAGATGAGAAATTGCCAGAACATTTATTAAATAAGCCGGCACAAGTTTTCCTTGATGATAAAGATCGGTTAAATGTAGTAGCTTTATAGTATTTATAATTGATTTGGGTGAAAAACCGTTGGAAAGCATTTTAAAAGCTTTCTTTATTTAAAACATTGGCTGTATGGCAGGAGTATTTATGGCTAAAATCGTTGTAGTAACATCAGGAAAAGGTGGAGTTGGTAAGACTACCACTTCAGCAAGTTTTGCAACTGGACTAGCATTACGTGGTTATAAAACCGTTGTAATTGACTTTGATATTGGGCTACGTAATCTAGATTTGATTATGGGCTGCGAACGTCGTGTGGTATATGATTTTGTTAATGTGATTAGTGGCGATGCGACCCTACATCAAGCGCTGATTAAAGACAAAAATTGCGATAACTTATATATTCTTGCTGCTTCACAAACAAAAGATAAAGATGCCTTAACTGAAGAAGGCGTGCAAAAAGTTCTTGATGATCTTGCTAAAGATTTTGACTATATCGTATGTGATTCACCTGCTGGGATTGAAAAGGGTGCATTTATGGCACTTTATTTTGCTGATGAGGCTTTAGTTGTTACTAATCCTGAAGTTTCTTCGGTGCGTGATTCTGATCGGATTCTTGGGATTTTATCGTCTAAGTCTAAGCGTGCAGTAGAAGGTAAAGAAAAGGTCAAAGAGCATCTAGTTATTACTAGATATAATCCTGATCGGGTAGAAGCCGGTGATATGCTTTCAATTCAAGATATTCAGGATATTTTACGTATCCCCGTGCTTGGTGTTGTTCCTGAGTCCAAAGATGTGTTACAAGCGTCAAATACCGGTACTCCGGCAATCAATTTAAAAGGTACTACTGTGTCCGAAGCTTATACGGATCTGATAGCGCGCTTTTTAGGTGAGGATAAGCCAATGCGCTATACGACTGCCGAGAAGAAAGGGCTGTTAAAACGTCTTTTTGGAGGTAACTGATATGTCTTTACTAGAGTTGATTTTTGGTAAAAAAAAGCAATCAGCCTCAGTAGCTAAAGAGCGCTTACAAATTATTTTGGCTCACGAGCGGGCAAATATTAATGGTGAAGAATCTACTAAAGCTCCTGAGTGGTTACCTGAGTTACAAAAAGAGCTAGTCGCTGTAGTTGCAAAATACATTAAGATAGATCAGGATGCATTATCAGTTAATATAGAAAAACGCGAGAATATGGAATTATTAGAAATTAATGTTACGTTACCGGAAAAAGAAGGAGACACTGAATGACAGCTATACATCATCCACTAATTATATTAGGTTCAGGACCTGCAGGTTATACTGCGGCAATTTATGCAGCACGGGCAAATTTAAAGCCAGTTATTATCACTGGGATGCAACAAGGTGGACAATTAATGACGACTACTGAAGTTGAAAATTGGCCTGCTGAACTTGGCGGTGAATGTCAGGGACCAGAATTAATGCAGCGTTTTCTCGATCATGCTACCAAATTTGGTACTGAAATAATTTTTGATCAGATTCATACTGTAGAATTGAAGAATAAACCTTTCAGATTGATTGGTGATATGGGTGAATATACTTGTGATGCCTTGATTATTGCGACTGGTGCATCTGCCAAATATCTTGGGCTTGAGTCTGAGCAGAAATTCATGGGTAAAGGTGTATCTGGATGTGCTACTTGCGATGGTTTCTTCTATAAAAATCAGGAAGTAGCTGTAGTCGGTGGCGGTAATACTGCAGTTGAGGAAGCACTTTATCTGGCAAATATTTGTAGTAAGGTTACCCTAATTCATCGTCGCGATACATTTAAGTCAGAAAAAATCTTGATTGATCGTTTGATGGAAAGAGTAAGTAGTGGTAAGATCGAATTAAAACTTAATTCTACACTGGACGAAGTTCTTGGTGATGCTAAAGGCGTTACTGGTGTAAGGATTAAGCATAACTCTGGAACTACCGAAGATATAGCTCTTAGTGGCGTATTTATCGCGATTGGACATCATCCAAATAGTGACATCTTTGCCGGGCAGCTTGAACTTGATCATGGTTATATCGTAACTAAAGCTGGACGTAATGGATTTGCAACCTCTACTTCTGTTGAAGGAGTATTTGCGGCAGGTGATGTTCAGGATATGATTTATAAACAGGCTGTTACTTCAGCAGCTTCAGGCTGTATGGCAGCATTAGATGCGGAACGCTATCTGGATCATGCTTAAGCGGCGAAATCTCTATAAATATGGAATTATTGCTGGTAGTATGCTGGCAATAACTTCCTGCGGCTGGTTTACTACAGCTTCAATCGAAAATGTCTCCGGACCGGGCGCACATTATGTTGCGGTCGGGGATAATGGGGTTATCAAATTATCTGATGCCGATGGGATTTTCTGGACTAGCGATAAAAGTAGTAATACTAATGTATATAATGCAGTAGATTATATTAATGGCAAGCTAGTTGCGGTTGGTGTCGATGGTAAAATTGCCTATTCTTCAGATGGGATAAGCTGGCAGAGTCTGCCTAGTCCAAGTAAAGCATGGCTATATGATATAAACTATGGCAATAATAAATATCTTGTCGCTGGTATGAATGGTACGGTCATGTATTCAAATGATCTGAATAACTGGCAAAAAACTCTTCTTGCAAATAAAGAGTGGTTAAATAGTATCTGTTATGGTGCGGGCAAATATATTGTTGTAGGTGCTAATGGAGTTATTTCTAGCTCTAATGACCTAGCTAACTGGAGCGTTGAAAGCTCTGGTACTACACAGTGGTTTAGCGCTGTTCGCTATCTAAATAATCAATTTCTTATCGTTGGATCGAAAGGGGCGATTTACACCTCTAACGATGGGCATAAATGGAATCCGCAAAACTCAAATTCGACCAACTGGCTATATGATTTTGCCTTTGGTGCTGGTAAATATGTTGTAGTTGGAGAAAAAGGTGCAATTTTAACCTCCAATGATGCAATAACATGGCAAGCAATTAAAAATCCTGAAATAACCGCAAATCTTCGTTCGGTAGTATATGCCGGAAACCAGTTTGTGGTGGTTGGGATGCAAGGTATAGTCCTAACTTCTACCGATGGTCAAAATTGGAAAACGCATAATTCAAACACTACACGCAGTCTCTACTCAGTTACCTACAAGCCTTGATTTTCTAAGTTTATTATGCTAAGCCAAATGTATATCTATTTTCTTTGGCTTAGTGAGAGTATCAGTTTTCCACTTGCAAAAAGGAAGTCTAAACTTGGCTAGAATCCTTACCCTTTATAAAGAGTATCTTAAATATTTTCTTTTCTGTGAGCAAATGACTGCTAAAGTGACTAAATAATGCAGCTAAATTTATTAGATGATATTCAAGTTAAGAATAAGATAGCTGAATTAGATAATCAAATCAAAATTTTGCAACCTTATGTGTTAGAAGTTTATCAAAAAACTCCGAGGGGAAGAGAACAATCCATCTTTTCTCTGCACGCAATAATTGGCTCATTTAATAATCAATATATGGATAGCATAAGGTTACAGTTTAGCACAGCAGAGGGGTTTATTGAAAAATGGAAAGAGGGCTTTTATAATAAAATTCAAGAGTTAATTAATTCTAAAAAATTTTATCCTCATAATAATTACGGTAATGAGTATTGGAGTTCCCAATATACACTGCTAAAGCTCATGAAAGAAGATATTAAATTTAATAACTACGTAAACTCATTTCTTCAAAGAACTTTTTACCGTGAGTATAAAGCTAGAACAAGACATAAACCTATTGATAATGTCTGGGAATTATGGTTCGGAAACCAATTATGTTATGGTTTATTTATTACTCCAATTCTTGAAAATGGTACTTGGAGAACAGATAAGAGTGAATTACGCCGAGCCAATTATAATTATTGGACAATAGATCATGTTTTAAAAGCTGGATTAATTATTCCAGAAAGTAATAAACTGCGAAAATTTTCTGATGTTCATGAATTACTTGATTTTTATGATGATATTCTAAAAAGATCATCCTGTTCTGAATATGAAAGACAAATTATGGAGCGATATGTCGCATTTGTTGGAAATTATCCGCAGCCGCAGCTACTACCTTTTTTAATTCCAGAGTTGAGGTTTGGCGGAAAAGATAAAAAACATTTATACCGATTAGATTTTGCTATCTTAAATCCATATACTATGAAATTTACAGGAGTTGAAATTAGCCCATCATCTAGTCATATGAGTATTGCTAAAGCTATTAATAAAACTCAAACGGTGCTAAATCAAGAATTACGAATAAAATGGGAAAGAGAGATGGATAAACGTAATAAGTATTGGGAAGAGTATAATATAACAGTTCTTACTTTCACTGATTTAATGCTTCAAAATATAGATGAATGTTTTAATAAAGTACAAGAGTTACTTTTAATAAAAGCTCAAGATATTCTATTAGATAATCGTAATGCTCAGACGAAGCTAGATAGTATTATTTTATAAATGGCATAAATATGAAAATTAGAAAATTAAAACTAGAAAACCATCAATTTTTTGGAAACCTTGAGATCGATTTTACAAATAACGGTAAAACATTAGATACTATTATCATCGCAGGCGAAAATGGTTGTGGTAAATCACAGTTATTAAATTTAATATTCTCACATTCGAGAATTAATTTAGATAATAACCAGAGAAATGAAAAAAGATATTTTGAAATTGAATTTACAAATGAAGATATCGAAGCTTTTAGTAAAATTGAAAGTTTTAAACAATCATTCAACACCACCATTATTGATAATATATTATACATTTCAATAGATTATACCAATTACAACATAAATCACATTGTTACTAACCAGTCTCTAGCACACATTGATTTCACCAAATCTGTTTGTTTGGTAAATTCATTCCATGCAAAGCTGGCTTTATCAACAATATCTTCATAATCTGCAAAATTACAATTCGATAAGTAATGAGCCTTTATCCAATTCCATACTTGCTCAACTGCGTTTAATTCAGGTGAATATGGCGGTAGAGGTATCAATGTGATGTTCTGTGGCACC
>SSGX01000052.1 GCA_008017155.1 Neisseriales bacterium
ATAGCTGGCAGCAAGCCACGGGCTATTATTGATCCCGATAAAACCAACATCTGCCTGAACAATATGACTATATTGGTACTCAAGAAACCCTTCGGTTAAAGCATAATATGGTTCTGAAGCCATGAAAACATAGGGGCGAAATCCACTACTAGTATTTTGATTTTGAATAAATGGATTTCCTGCAACAAAAGTTCCACCAACTGAAAAACCAGCTACTGATCCAGTTTGTCCAAAAATACCTCCTGAGACATTGTAATTTGCGGGTTTATTATTATTTTGCTGAAAAGCTGAAAAGCCATATGCATTCCATGTACCATCAGCAAATAATTCCTCAGCAAAGTTCTGTGAAGCCTTTTGCTCTGGTGTAACATATTGAGTACCACCACCGCTTGGTAATCCGAGATAAGGATTCTGTAGATAAGATTGTGGTCTTATATAGTTATCATTGACATTAACATCTTTGACAATATTCTTTACTGCAGATTCAGATGGTTGATCCGCATAGGAATAGGCTATCCCTAAGATTGATAATAGAAAAGCATAAATTTTCATGATTAGTTTATATACCCCCAAATAAAGTTAACTATAAAAATCTATATACTAATTATTTCCTGTTAATGTAACAATACCATTTAGAAATTGAAAAAGGATAATAGAAAACTGCTATTATCCTTTTTACTCATCTAAACATATTTAAATTAACCAATTTAAATTACATATTCATCATACTGGCTATGCCATTTGATATTGTGTAATTATTTAGCGAATCCCAATTAGAGTCCCAGAACATGAAGCCACTCGGAGTAATTCCATAACTGGTAGGCATTGCCGTGTAGAAACCTTGAAGTGGAGCCATTCCACCATAATAAGAAGCTACTCCAGCAGAGCTAGATGCTATTGTTCCTACGATCAATTTACTAACCGGAACACCTACAAATCCAGCTATTTGGCTACCACCTGTAACTGTCGAGGCATTGGCTAAATTAGCCCATGAAGCATAATTACATTCAAAGAATTCTGTTGTAGCAGGATTAGTGTAACCACAACCATTATTATAGTCTTGCTGATAGACTAATGAGATTGAGTTCAACGAGTTTTGTAATACTGGTACAAAGAAATTCCATGCTCCTACAGCGTTACTAGCTGTAGCAGAAGGAACAGATGGTACATTCTGAGCTACTCCAACATTTTGTGGCGCAATGGTAATAACTGCTGATTCACCCAGATATTGTCTTAACAGGTTGATTGCATCTGCAACTTGTTGTGGGGTTGCAGTACCATTCTCAATATCAAGATCGACACCATTTAGATTATATTGCGCAACTGCTTGCTGTACAGATAAAGCAAAAGTATTAGTATTTGCAAAAACTGTTGTCCAGCTAACATTTGCACCACCAACCGAAAGCGTTACAACTTTACCTGAATTTTGCCAGCTTTGAACCAGAGAAGTTGGGAAAACTGGATCAACTGCGATAGAGCCATTCTGATTAGTATTGGCAAATGCCATAATCACATGTGTCGCGGCTGCATTAACATCATTACCAGCTGATTGACCACAGTAATCATTGCTGAAACCACACCAATATTCCCCCATAATTTTAGATGTATTATTGGTAGTTCCATAATTAATCAGCAGTGGAGCACTATCGTATATCATTGTCGTGCTGCTTTTTGCTGTTGCACTGCTAGGAGCGTAAGTTACATTTAATGAACAAATAGCGCCCGGAGCTAAAGAAAAACCACAAGTACCAGGTGTTACGCTTAATCCATTAACTGCTGTAGTATATGATGCTGTTGTTGGTAAAGTAGCAGCAACAGAGCCAAGGTTTTGTACAAAAATTGTTTGGGTATTTGTTTCACCAACATTTGCAGCAACGCCTAAAGTTGTTAATTGAGCCTGACATAAGCTGTCAACACAATATTGTAGTGTAGAGGTTGCCTGAGTATTTACCAATGTCACAGTTTGTCCTGCATTAGCTGAAGTTAATGTATTTGTCGGACTGAGTGATGAGGAATACCCTGCGACTGCACTTGGAGTTAAAGTTATAGTATCATTACTTAAGAAAGTGTAAGAACCTGAACTAACACTATCTATTGCATAAGAATAATAATTTGTATCAGATCCATACGCGATTGTCTGACCAGCTTGTGGGTTTTGCACAGCTAAGTTCACTGTATACAACTTATTACTAGGAACTATTTGATAAGCATTTGAGTTTACTGTAGTTGAAGAACCATTTACTACAAAGCTTTCAATAATTGGTGAGTAATAAACGCCAGATTTTGGATCTGCCAGACCTTGAATTTGTAAAGTATAAGTTTGACCGCTAACTAGAGCTGAACTACTTATAGTTTGTGTCAACGCTGATTTAGTGAATTGAATACCAGTTACTACCGTTGCACCAGCTGAATTTAATATTTGCGCATAGACAGTATTATTTGCGAATTGGGCAGGAATATTAGCAGTATTTAGGTCTAAAGTAACTTGGTTGATCGGGTTTGAAGTGAAACCAAAAGAAACATTGCTGGTGGTTGTAGCTCCTGCTGTAACATTCGTACTTGCCGGAGAAACATTAGATGTGATTGTTCCGCTAGCAACACTTGGAATCGAGTTTGCTACAACGTTTACTGAGTAATTGCCAGGAGCTAGATTAATGATATTGTAGTTAGCTGTACTTGAGGTATTAGCATTTAGATATTCAGTTGCTACAACTTGATTTGATTGTGAAACTACATTAACCTGAAAATTACAGTTTGTCGCACCAGAACAAACACTGCTTAATCCAGAAGCACTTAGATTTAAGGCTAAAGTACCTGTTGTTGCAGGTGGCGGAGGTGTAGCTCCCGCAATTTCAACGCTTCCAATTGTGAAGCTGTTAATTGATTCACCTAAGCCAAAATTAGTTGTGATTGTTATTTGCGCTCCCGGTGCTAGTTGTGCCCATGAACAGCCACTACCTGTACAAGTAGGTGATGTTATTGTTAATGATGGATTAGAAGTTCCACCGCCGCTGTATGTTACCGGTGACCACGGGCTTCCAATTACGGATGCACTAGGGCTTATGCTAGTTGGGATATTTGCACCATTGAGTTGTGCATTATTAAAAATAATTTGTGGGCTAAATGCTTGCGGAGTACTACAAGTATTTGTGATTCCTACAGTTACATAAGCGGAAGACCACCATGGGCTACTAGTATAACTTTCAAAATAGTTTTGCCCATTATTTTGGGTTGTTAGTTGAATACAAGAATTGCTTGTTGATGTCAGCGATGCTTTTTGCAATCCATTTGCTGTGGCATTTTTTGAAAATATTGTTTTTGCTGAAACAGGTGTTCTTACCTGACTTTCTTCGGGAACATAAATCGTTTGTGTATTTGTATTATTACCATTGCTATTTGAACTAGTACCCGA
Source organism: Neisseriales bacterium (assembly GCA_008017155.1). Lineage (GTDB taxonomy): Bacteria > Pseudomonadota > Gammaproteobacteria > Burkholderiales > UBA11063 > Aquella. Next base: position 3,413 of record SSGX01000052.1, read on the forward strand.
GTTACATCCAACCATAAAAGTTGATGTAGTTATTGCAAACACACCAATAAGAGTTTGATATGTTATTTTTTTTCTCATAAAATACCCCATATTATTTTAGTAATAAATAATTTGAATTTAATCTTTTAAAGGCTATTAATGTTATCAACATTAATACGGATAAGATTTGTTATAATTTAAAAAGTTACAGACCTTGATTAACCAAGGCCTGTAAATAATTAGTTTATTTCAAAGATTGAGTAATGGTGTACATAATACTATTTTGCTGGTAATTAGGATCATACGTTGGAACGTCACTACTAATTTCCCAAGTAAAATAACCGTTTAGACCATTAGTCTGCCCATAGCTCACTTTATTTGCTACTGATTGGCTATTGTCATAGGTTGCGAAATAAGGTATGTTATTTACCACATAATAGAACCATGGTGTTTGTGCAGGAACTGCCATCCATGTGCTCGAAGGCGTTATACCTGCAGCAGGAATAATACCAGGTAGATAGTCGTATTTCTGACCTGTTGCACAATACGATGCATTCAGATTAGTTGTAGCCATACTACTATAAATACAACGATAGGTAACAACTCCACCAGTTCCAGATGAACCTAACCAACCATTAGCCGATGAGCCTAATAATTGATAGATAGCTTGTGCAGTAGTTGATGCTGGATTCTGTAGGTTTTCAACACGAGCATAAGCAGGAATTCCCAGATTAAGTTTATTTAATCCACTTTGACCAACTAATGCCATGTACCCTTTGTAAGAACCACAACTTACATTACTAGTACCACAATATAAAGTATCATTTATATCATAATACATTTGTGGGCTACCCCAAGGTGCGCTTGAACGATTTAATCCAGAGTTAGCATCAGAGTAACCTGAACCACCAGCAGCTGTTTCATCAAACTGCCCATGATAATCATAGCTCATCAGATTTCCATAGGTTATATTATTAAATATAGTCTGGAAACTACCACCAAGCTGAGTATAAGTCTGAATTGTATCTACACCAGCAGGGAGAGCTGTTGATATATTAAATGTAGATCCAGCAAGTACTCCACTAGCAGTGATACTTTCTGCATAATTATGTAAAGTAGCAAGTAATGCCTGATATCCCTGAACGGATGCAGTATTCCAAGTAATTGTTCCGTTACACCATGAAGCAGTTTGATTACATACACCTTGCTCAAAATCTATATCAATACCATTAAAGCCAGCTAAAAGAGCAGTATTAATCATATTTTGAGCAGCAGTATTTATTGCCGATTGATTAGTTCCGCTAGCACAGCTAGAATCACCATTACAATAAGCTTGGAATAGCATTTGTAGATCCTGTGATGGATAACCAGCAGTACCAGAACCACTACCCCAACCACCATATGATATTGCCAGATTCAACCACGGATGCTGATTACGCATGAAGGCAAATTGCTCCATATATGTAGGATCAGCCCAGTTATCAGCCAAAGCCGTTGAATATGTTGTAGGGTTAAAGTAACCTAAATCATAAATCATAGTATTCGTATTTTGTATTGGGAAACTTGAACCATAAGTAGAAGGAACACTTTCTACTGGGAACATATAACCACTAGGCGTTTGATAATTTGCCCAATCAACGAAATACCCACCAATCATTTTGCTTGGATTTGGATTTGCTAAATTAGGATATACCGTATAAGGCACCGCAGCATAAGAATTACCCTGATTGTCTGTAAGTGAAATATTATGTGCTACATCCAGATACAAAGGCAAACCATCACTAGTTGAAGCATCTGCAGCTTGCGAATTACCATTAGGCATTCCAGTTATCGTGTAACTAGCACCCGGAGCGACAGTAACGCCGCTACCCCAACCTAATCCAAAGTTGTAAATTACATCACAAATACCATTATTAACACCATAACAGCTACCTGTACTATGAGACTGTAAAGTTCCACCATTTGGTGCATTTGACGCAGTAATTACGTTTTGCATTGCCGCACCGCTACGTAGAGTAAAATTCATATTGGTAAGAGTGATTGGCTGCGATGAATTATTGGTTAAAATTAGGTTATAGCTATTGCCAATACCTGTAACACCAGAAGCGGTAGATGGATAATATACCTGATAACTAAACGCTGCTGCTGACTTGGTATTTGTAATAGTAATCGGAGGAGCTGAGCTAGTAACTACTGAAGTAGGAGATATACTAGTAGAATAACCTCCGACAGTACTAGCAGTAAGAGCAACATTATCTTTACTATAGAATGTATATGTTCCTGATTTTAAAGCATCAGTTGCATAAGACATATAGCTTGTGTCTGAACCATATGATAATGTTTGACCTGCGACAGGACTTTCTACATTGATATTTACAGTATAAAGGCTACTACTTGGTATTTTTGTATAAGAAACATTTTCAACTGTAGTAGAGCTTGAGCTAACATTAAATGACTCAACAATAGGGGCATAGTAGTCACCTGTTGCTGGATCACCTAGACCTTGAATTTGTATTGTATATGTCTGACCAGAAACAAAAGAGTTTGAAGTAATACTCTGAGTTAAATTACTTGAATTAAAAGTCAAATTACCAACAACAACACCATTACTTTCAATAATACGTCCAAGTACTGTATTGTTTTTAAATAATGAAGGAATATTAACTGAACTTAGATCTACGGTAACTGTATTTACAGGATTAGACGTATAACTATAATTAACAGTTTCATTGACAGTAGAACCAGCCGCCACGCTTACGGATGTTCCTGGAGCATAACTATATGTAAGCGTACCACCACTAACACTAGGAACTGAACTAGGTACAACAGCTACCGTATATTGACCCGGTAATAAACCAGTAATTGTATTTGAAATAGAATTAGTATTTGCTGGATTCAAGGATTGAGTAGCAACAACTACATTTGCAGGTGAAATCACCTGTACTTGGAAATTACAACCAACAGATGAACAGGCCTGTGAAACACCAGTACCAGCAATTGAACTTAAGTTAATCGAACCTGTTTGTACTGGGGCAGGAGTCGGTGTAGGAGCAGGAGTTGGAACCGGTGTAGGACTCGGAGCTGGCGTTGGACTAGGAGCCGGTGTAGGGCTCGGAGTCGGAGTAGAACCGTTTATTGATATTCCAGCAACAGTAAGACTATTGATTGACTCAGTATAACTAATCTGTGCAGAAATTGCCAATTGTGATTCGACTCCTAGTTGTGCCCAAGAACACCATTGACCACTACATCCAGGACCGGTTATAGCAATATTTCCAGTATTAGTACCAGCACCACTTCCGGCAACTGTTGAATATGGTGAACCAAGTTGCCCGAAACTGAATCCAGAAGAAGGCAAGGCACCCCCATTAAATTCAACTCCACTCAGCGTAACTACATCATTGATTGGCTGACTAGTCGAACAAGTATTAGTAATAGCAAAATTTACTGTTGCCGTTGACCACCACGGTGAAGAATTTATTGAGATAGAATAATTTTGACCATTTGCGAGTGGAACCAACTGAATACAACTATTATTAGAGTCTTTCAAAGCTGCATTAGTTTTTTTCGTAGAGCCAGTTCCAAACTGAGTGTATGCCGAAATCGGAGTACGCTTTTGAATACTCTGAGGCACAACTATTGTATTATTCGCTTGTGGTTGCGAATTGGAACTGGAGTTACCACTACTACAGCCAACCGCAACAAATGCGGCTGGGATAGCGTAACTTAATACTTTTAATTTCATATATCTTCCTTAAAAATTATTTTCAAAATGGCTTATTTACTATATCCTAACAAGCCATTAAAAATAATAAATGATATGATTTCAATTAGTACTTTCTAGTACTAGGTGTATTTAATTTTTAAAACTGCGCAGTTTCACTTATTGCACAACAAACAATTGTTGTCTAAATACACAAGGGGCTAGACAATCAAAGCACATTTGAAGGTGTGCTAATATATTGTCATGATTCATAAAAATAAGTATATAAATAGTTCAAAAATTTCAGAAGCTAAGTTTAGGGAAATAGTTAGGTATTTTGTTGCAGATTTATCAGCAACGCAAATAGCAACTTTATCTGGAATAAGTCGAAACTCTATTAACAGATACGTAATGGAAATTCGCCATAGAATTTATGATTTCTGTAA
>SSGX01000014.1 GCA_008017155.1 Neisseriales bacterium
AGAGATTAAAGATAGTAATGGTAATACACAAAATCCAACGCAAAGTGGGATATTGACTGTTAATTTATCGAATATCAATAATCCGGTATCTGCAGCGATGCTTCCTGATAATGCTGGCTTTGTTAGTATTGGGAATGAATCTACCGGCGTTAGCTATAATGGTACTCAGTTTTCGATTACTAATACCCCTACATCGTATCGCTGGATACAGATTTATAACTACGAGAGTGCTGAATCAGTAATACTTAACTATCAAGTACCTAGTACAACCATCGGTAATAATGCTACTATTACAGAAAGCCCAGCAGTTGTCAAATCTGTAATTGGTAGCAATGCTGTTGCTTGTAGTAAAGGTCAGTCTTTAGCGCCTGGGCAGAATTGTTATGTAGTTATGCAGGTATTATCAAGCGGGATTAGCTATATGGCAGGAGATGCAATAAGTTTCCAAGTAGGACTTACCTCATCTAGATCAGGGCGGTTGAGTTACTATAATACTAATCTTTATATGCAGTATTCGTCTTCGTTTTCACGCTTTTTAGGAAATGTTACAACAGTCATGGGTGGACCAAATGGTACAGCCTTTAATGAGTCTATGCCAGAGTTAGGATTTATCACTACTTCAACTACTGGTGGTAGTACTCCAGCAGATTGTGGTAATAAATCAAACAGAGGGAATACCTATCAATGTATCGTTCAGGGAAGTTATCTAAACGTGAAACTACCACAAGCTACAACTAGTCCCGGTTTACCAAGCCAGTTTAACTATGTTTTAGATAATGAAAGTACTCTCACAGCACAAGGATTTAAGATAACTTATGCACTTGCTGATACTGCAGCACCAGCTGTGCCTGCTCAGACTTGGGGTGTAGGTACTGGAGGATGTAAGATTCCTGCTGCTGCATCACCGACTAGAACTTGTTACATAAATATTCAGAACGCATGGAGTCCAAATAATAAAACTGATGGCAACATTCAGCTAAATATTCGTGGTTATTTTGATAAATATCCAAATATAGCTCTCCAAAGTAACGTAATTAGCTTCTATGCGTTAAATCCAACTAGCAAGGTATCTTCAATGTATAACTACACAAGCTCACTACCATATGCTGGGACTGCTGATACACAAGCAGGTGGCGATACTTATTGGAATTCTGGTGAATCTTGGGGCTTAGTGTGGAATGCAGCTAATCCTGATAGTACAAGTACTGGTACAGGTAGGTTCTTCCTATATCGAGGTGATTCTAGATGTATAGCTGATAAGGTAACTGGATTACTATGGTTTAATAACCTACTAGTTAATCAAACAAGTTATTCTAATATGCTAAGATCAGCTCCAGATATTTCATGCAGTGGAATGGTAGTTGCTAATGCGGGACTAAATAATGGGGCAATTGCAAGATCACGTCTTCCGTCATTACGTGAAATGTCATCAATAATAGATTTTAGGTATAATCAGACACCAGGCACCTTATTCGGTTTTAGCAATCTTAGTCCAACTAATTATAATAGTCTTGCAAAACAAAATGGTACAAGTAATGGTAGATCTAGTGCGACCGGTTTATCATCAGTCTTGTATTACGAGCTAACTATTCCTAATAACATATATCCAAATGTCCTAAATGCTGCCACAACTAACACTTTTGACTGGAATGGTACTACTTGGTCTAACAATCTGGGGAGTAGTCTTTATACAACGAGTGGATTTTTAATTAACCTCACTAATATAGACCTTATTAATCACGTACTAGTAGCAACCCTACCAACGACCGAGTTACAGCCTTTACAGCCACTATTAAAATCTATTGATCCTGCTATTAATAGTGTGCTTGCTGGAAAAGCGAATTGTGATGCATATTGTCAGGAAAGTTCTGGCTATATTGCAAATAGTAATAATGGCGGAGTTGGCACAACTTGGCCAACACGCGGTAATTGGCCAAATGAGATAACTAATGTAGTACAAAATATTTATGGTAAAAACCGCTATGTCTCTGATCCAACAGGTAACTGTATGATAGATCTGGGAACAGGACTAATATTTCAGCAAAGATTCACGCGTAACAACTTTATGGCTGAAGCCAATAACACTGATCTAGCAAAAACAGTTAATTCATTTGATCGTGTTGGTGGTAGTTTCTATGGCTTATGTGGTTTAAAGAATTGGCGTGAGGCTAATATTCGTGAACTTGAAGCTACGTGGAATTATGCTATGGATGGTCAAATGAATACAAATCTTTACAAAGGTTCATTTAGTGCTTCAGGTTATCCTGCAGGTAATTACCTTAATCCAACGTCAGCGATGAATATTGGTGGCTTGTTTTACGCAGCTAATAATGATGGGGGAGGAGGATACGTTATGACTAGTACAATTTCGAGCGCTTTAAATAATGTCACAGCCACTGCAACAGGAAGAAGAGTACTTCCAGTACAGGAAACTGGTGGTAATAATCGTCAATACTTTGCAATTGGTTATAGTTATGGTCATCATGCTAATGATCAGTACTCTTATATCCCTGTAGCAGGAGGAGCCGCACGCATCCAACCATAATATTAATAAAGTCCCCAAAAAGCACGAGGAATGACTCGTGCTTTTTTATCACTTGTCTAGAACCCTCATTACTTTGGGGATATAGATTGGTGGCAATGATGATAAAATATTGAATTGATCTTAGCTTATTAAAATTCTAATCAAAGTAGCTTTAGATAAATCATGATTAATCTAGTCGAAATACTTCATATTAATTATTTTGTAGCTAATTTTATAAGGTATTTAGATGTATCAACTGGATGATTTATTATTGTTTGTTGCTGTTGCTGAAAATAAAAGCTTCTTAAAAACTGCTTTACAGTTTGGTACAAGCCAACCGACTGTTAGTAGAAGAATAAAATCATTAACAGAAGATTTAGGGCATCAGTTATTTATCAGTGAGGGTAAGCATTTAGTAACGACAGAGTTTGGTGCCGTGCTGTATTCAATCATCAAAGAAAAAATGGCGTATTTAGATGAATTAAAAAGAGCAGTTGATGAGCTTATCCTAGATAATAGTCGTGAGGCTGGACATTTAAATATCTTATTACCACCGCTTATCGCAGAAGATTTTATTACACCCTTAATTCCTGAATTCAATCAAAAATATCCAAATATCAGCTTATTTCTTGATTATGACCTTAGGAAGATAGATTTTGATGGTGGCTTATATGATTTAGCCATTGTTTTTTATATGCCTACCAATCAAAACCAGAAAATTACCAAGCTGATAGACTCCAAATTAGGCTTATTTTGTTCAAAAGATTATGCAGATAAATATGGATTACCAAATAGCATCCGCGAAATGGAAGCACATCGTTATTTTTGTCTAACCATGTATGGAGAAACTCTACCCCATCTTAAATTTATACATAATCAAACTAAGGAAGAAGAGATATTTGAACTTAATAATAAGCTAGTTCTTACAGACTATAAGAATGCTATGCTTTTAATAAAGAGTGGTGAATTTATCGGCGCCAATCATGAGTTTTTATTCCAAGATGATGACACTATAATTAGGGTGCTACCAGAATATGATTTTGATTTAAAAACAAGTGTTTACCTATTACTTAATCCGTATAAAAAAATACAATCATTGATCTTTTTATTAATTTTCTTAAACAAAAATTACGTCTATTGAATATATCTAGTCAAGTATGATATCGATATGCTATTAATAATATAGACTTAATAAATAATAGAGAATGGTCAAAATTTTTATTTAAGGCACTAAAATGTATCAATTGGATGATTTATTATTATTTGCCATAGTTGTTGAAAATAAGAGCTTTTTAAAAACTGCTTTGCAACTAAATATATCACAACCAACCGTTGGTAGAAGAATCAAACTATTAGCTGAAAATCTAGGATATGAGTTATTCATTAGCGATGGTAATCATTTGACAGTAACTGCATTTGGTAATATGCTCTATAGAATTGTTAAACAAAAAATGAGTTATCTTGATGATTTAAAATCTACAGTTAATGAACTCATACTGAATACTAATCCAGAAGAAGCTGGACATTTGAATATTTTATTCCCACCTGCCTCCTCACTAGTATATTTTACTCCGTTGATACCCAAGTTTAATCTTAAATATCCAAATATTACTTTATATATTAATTATGGGACAGATGTCGTAGACTTCAGTAAGCATAACTATGATGTTGCTATCGTGGCTTATGTGCCAGCGAAAGATACACTGCCTTCTATCAAATTATTAGATGCTAGCACAGAACTATATTGTACTAAGGCTTATGCTGAGAAATATGGTCTTCCAAATACTGTCAATGATCTACAATCACATCGTATATTTTCTGTAACTAAATATGGGAAATTACTTGACTCGGTAGATTTTATTCATAAAAGTACCGCAATAGTTGAGACATTTATACCAAACAATCAGATTGTCCTTACAGATATTAGAAATGCTCTTAAATTAATAAAAAGTAATGAATTTATTGGTCCTTGTCAAGATTTTTTGTGCAACAGTGATCCTTCAATAATCAAAGCTCTACCTGAGTATTACATCTTAGATGTACCAAATAAACTTTACTTACTAAAAAATAATTATAAGAAAAATCCATTAATAGATCTTTTCACTGATTTTGTCCAAAAAGAGTTAAAGCTTTTTGTCGCTAATAGTCGAATATCATCGAGAGTTTAATATTTTTATTGCATATAATACTTTTGAAATATTAGAGTAAGCTATGCTGCTAGGTGTTATTTTAGGTATATAAGAAAAGATTTATTGATAACTAATAATAGCCGACTTCCTCTAATGATAAAATAACGTACCCTAGTTTTTTGTGAGTAAATTATTATGCTGGTAACTGAACGCCGTAAGTGGTATGTCGGATTTGGAATCGTTCTGATCTTTTTTGTTGCATTACTGATTATTGTGCAGGCTAATTGGTACTGGATTTTTGGTTTAATCGGGATCCTTGCCGCAGTTGGAGTTTACGATAGAATTCAGCGCAAACATACATTATTAAGAAACTTTCCAGTTCTTGGGCATATGCGCTATATTCTTGAATTTTTCCGTCCAGAGATTCAACAGTATTTCGTGGCAAGTGATGATAGCGAACGACCATTTGACCGCAAAACCAGAACTATAGTCTATGAACGTGCCAAAGGGATACCTGATACTATTTCATTTGGTAATGATAAGGACATAATGAAAGCTGGTTATGAATGGGCATTACACTCTCTTTCACCTAAGCATCATACCGATGTAGATCCGCGTATAATTATTGGTAATGAGCAATGCAAACAGCCATATTCGGCTTCTCGCCTGAATATATCCGCACTAAGCTTTGGGGCACTATCCAAAAACGCCATAATGGCACTAAATCTTGGGGCTAAAAAAGGAAATTTCCTCCATAATACTGGTGAGGGCGGACTAACTGAATACCATCTACTTGGTGGGGATGTTGGAATGCAGGTAGCCACTGCGTATTTTGGCTTTAGAACTGCTGATGGCAATTTTGATCCAGAAAAATTTCGCCAACAAGCAACTCTGCCAAATGTTAAACTAATTGAGATCAAGCTATCTCAGGGGGCAAAACCAGCTCATGGGGGAATGTTACCCAAAGAAAAAATCACGCCAGAAATTGCCCGCATTCGTGGCGTAGGTATGGATAAAGATGTAATTTCTCCACCAACCCATAAAGCTTTTTCAACACCAGTTGGTTTGTGTCACTTTATTGCTCAGTTACGTGAGTTATCGGATGGCAAACCAGTTGGTTTCAAGCTGTGTATTGGTAAAAAAACTGAATTTTTTGCAATCTGTAAGGCAATGCTACAAACTGGTATTTATCCTGACTTTATTGTGATTGATGGGATGGAGGGGGGTACTGGTGCTGCACCTTCAGAATTTGTCAATTCAATCGGGATGCCGCTTCAGGAAGCTCTAGTTTTTGTTAATAATGCTCTAACAGGCTGTGGACTACGTAAACATATCCGCATTATTGCTAGTGGCAAAAATGCAACTGGTTTTGACATGGTGCGGATGATGGCATTAGGTGCTGATATTATCAACTCTGCACGTGCCATGATGTTGGCTCTCGGCTGCATCCAATCGAAACAATGTGGTAATAATACTTGCCCAGTAGGTGTAGCGACACAGAATCCACGCCTATTTAAGCAACTCGATATCGATGATAAATCTGAGCGGGTGTATAACTATCATAAATCAACGGTTAAAAATTTTACCGAACTAGTTGGTGCAATGGGACTTGAAAATCCGAGTGATATTTTGCCATCAAGTGTAATGCGCCGGATAAGTGATCACGAAGTACGCTATTTTGATGAAATCTATGAATTTGTGAAACCGGGCTGTTTACTTGACCCAACAGCTGTTCCAAAACAATATCAGAGATTCTGGGAAGCAGCGACTCCAGATACATTTACATTCGTTCACTAATAAGAAACCCGGCAATAGTCTATGCCGGGTTTTTTCTTGATACTGAGAACTAGTCTAATCGATAATTAACTATGGTAACCGAATCAAGCTTATGAATATTACTTTCAGTGATCTTTATTGGTCTATTAAACTCTTTGCAATCATAAACCAAAGTATGAAACTCTCCTTGTTCACCACAAATATCAAGTGGTCGTGAGACTAGTTCATATAGATTAAGGCTATGATAATCAGCACCTAAAATATCATCAAGATTGAAAGAGTTATTTATAACATTAATTTTAGCCTTTATTTGGTATTTATGTAATAAGGTGTAAACCTCAAATCTAGATTTCCCCCATATTGGCATAACTGCTTTAATCTTAGCTTCATGACATAATTCATCATTAAATTTCTTATGTATTAAGTTATCCATATCGCCAAAAATGCAACTATCAATCTGATATTTCTCGATTAAAATCTTTAATCCTGAAAGTAGGTTTTGACGATAATCGTCCCAGCTAGTATTCAAATATAATATTGGCAGACCTAATGATTGTGCCTGTGATTCAAGGATTTCTCTGGCAACTCCATTTGACCGTGAGCAATCATGTTCACCATCAAGCATGGTTAATAATCCAATAATTTCAATACCCTGTGCTTTTGCTAAATGATAAGCTAGGCAACTATCTTTACCACCACTCCATGCTACAATAGCTTTTTTCATTTAATTATCTCCGCTATTTAATAAGCGTAGCTCACGTTTAAGAATCTTACCAGTTGCATTGCGTGGTAGTTTATCCATAAAAAATACTTTGCGCGGTTGTTTAAATGGTGCTAAGAGCGGCTTTAAAAATTCCCGGATTTCTTTTTCAGAAACTTCAACTCCTTCTTTTGGCTCAATATAAGCAACAGGAGTTTCATTTTCTTCAATATCCTTAATCCCGATCACCGCGCAAGCCTGTACCTTCTCATGCATATAGAGAAACTCCTCAATCTCACGCGGATAAATATTCATTCCCTTATGAATTATTAAGTCTTTTTTCCGGTCAATTATAAATACATAGCCATCTTTATCAACATAGCCAATATCCCCAGTTTTAAACCAACCATTATTAATTACTTCTGCAGTCTCATCCGGACGATTATAGTAGCCAAGCATTACACAATCACCTTTGATGCACAATTCTCCAATTTCACCTCTAGCCTCGACGTGAAAATCTTCACTAAATGCCTCGATTTCAAACCCAGACAATGGAGTCCCTACTGAACCAAATTTATTTGCCCAAGGCTTATTTAGAGAAACACCTGAAGCACATTCACTTAAACCATAGCCTTGTACCAATTTCCCTCTTTTGAATGAAGCACCAAATCGCTTGATAACATCCTCAGACAATGGTGCTGCACCTGAAACCCAACCTTTGACATTATGAAACCAATGGAAATACCAAGGTAATTTTGCCCGTGCCATAGCACTAAATATATCCGGAACACCAGCAAAATACTGACAGCGGTGGATAAGGACGAGTTTAAGCAAATTAGCAAAATCTTTTTTGCTAGCAATAGAGCGTACGACAACTACACCACTATTGGTTGCAATCGGGAGTAACAGGGTAACCGCGAGAGTAAATGCGTGAAACATTGGTAAGTAACAGATAAACTTAGCATGCCCTTCTTTAAGATTATAATGATCTATCGCACCATAAATAATTGAAAGGAGATTACGATAGCTAAGCATTGCACCTTTCGGTTTACCCGTTGTACCACTAGTGTAGATAATCACCGCCAGATCATCCAATGCACTATCTACAAATGGAGTAGTATCACGAATTTTATCTGTAATTTTGGCATAATCGATGTTGATCTCATTTTCGAGTGGAATATCTTCAACCCAAATAATTTTTTCAACTTTGGTAGCAATGGTGAGACCTTTTACTTCATTAGCAAATTTACCAGAAGCAAATAGTAGTTTGGCATCCGAGTCGTTCAAAATATACGCGTACTCGTCATGCTTTAGAAAATTATTTACTGGAACTGCAATAGCACCAATTTTTGAGATAGCGAAAAAATTGACAATAAACATGTACGAATTTGCCATAATCATCGCAACTTTATCGCCGGGTCCAATGCCCGATTCAACTAGATAGCTGGCAACAGTATCAACTAGGTTTTTTAATTCGCGGTTAGATACTTTCTTTTCCCCGTCAATAATTGCTGCCTTAGCACCTTTCTTACGTAGATTATCACAAATTATCTGATAAAAATTATTGACAGGATATGTTCGACTCATTGATACACTTTCCAGTAGAAATATTTATAATTATTTTACCAGATTAATTTAATAAAAGTGTAACGATAATTAGATAGAATAGCGTTCTTTCTAAATCAGCTAATTCTATAATTAGTGTGCCACTGATTTGGAGAAGAGATTCATAATCAATACTCCGGCAACTATCATTCCCATACCAATCATTGCTGGTAAATCTAAGGATTGTTTAAAAACAAAATAACCAACGAGCGCAATTAGAACAATTCCAGCACCCGACCAGATTGCGTAGGCAATGCCAACTGGGATGGTTTTCAGAATTATTGATAGACAGAAAAAAGCAATTCCGTAACAAACTGCCATTATTAACGTAGGAATTGGTTTAGTAAACCCTTCGCAAGATTTCATTGCCATAGTCCCAATCACTTCAGCAATTATTGCTGCAAATAGAATTAACCAATCCTTCATCTAAATCTCCTTTTTATGTTTAACTAAGTCTGCCTCTAAGTTGTTATTATATCTGCTAGTTAGTAGTATGTAAATAATTATCTATGTATAGTATTGATACAAAAATGTATAAATGACTCAAATTTAGATAATAATTGTCGCTATTACTAATTTATTGACTTAATAATGCTAAAATAGATGTTTAACTAATCAATATATCTGGATTTAAGTATGCACGAAGATTTATTAATATTTGTTAGCTTAGTAGAAATTGGAAGTTTTACCGGAACTGCAAAGAAATATGCCACTAGCCAGCAAACTATCTCGCGTCGAATTCAATCATTAGAAGATAATCTTGGTGTAAAACTTATAAACCGTAATTCTAGAAATTTAGAAATCACCCCTGCTGGGCAGAAAATCTACCAACGGTTAGCAAATTTTCAAGCTATTCTTGAAGATACTATTGAAGAAATTAAGAGTGATACTAAACAAAATAATGTCAGGCTACGAGTTGCATTTCCACCAACGTTAGCATTTCACCATATTACTAATCGATTAGATGAGTTTCTTAATGAAAATCCAAATGTTTCTTTAGAGCTATTTTTTCAAAAAACCTCGGTTGATCTAGTTGGGCAAAATCTTGATTTGGCAGTAAATATCAATATGCCTACATCGCAAATCGCAAAGGTGAAGTTGATAAAAAAAGTAAAATTACAGTTGTTTGCTAGTAAAAAATACGTGGAGACTTTTGGTAAACCAAAAAAAATTGAAGATCTTACAAAACACACTGTTATCGGGCTGATAAACCCAGATGGTAGTATAGATGAAAGTCTTACCGCCTTTAATCTTAAAACTGGCGAGACAATTAAGGTTAACAATAGTCTAAACCGAATACTTACCAATGATGCATTAAGCACTTATCAGTTGGTGGCTAAAGGTGCAGCTATCGGTGGCGCATGGGATGATCTTTTTTTTGAACAGTTAGCAAATAAAGAATATGTCAAGATATTGCCGGAATTTGCCTTTGGTGAAGTGCCATTTTATCTGATTCGTCATGCAGGAAAGACTTTACCCGCACTAGACAAATTTACCGCATTTATTGAAAGCTGTTTTAAATAGATTCTGCTTTAATATTTGCGATTTGTATGTTAATTTCAAATTTTACTTAATCAAAGTATGTGTAATTTTTACTTGAATCGAGAAGTTAAATGAAAAAAAATTATATTAAAAAGGCTATGCAAATAATTATTACTTATGGAGTATGTATAGCTACATCTACAGCTATAGAACCCTCTAATCCAAATCTAAATCAATCACAAAATTTTGAAAATTGTCTTGATTTTTTACCCGGTAGATTAGATCAAAATTTGATGCTTGTACCAGCAAAAACTAGCAAACAAACAGCGAAAACATATATTCTACCAGCAACGCCGGCAACTACCCAATGGGGTTATTTTGACAATAAACAACCACCGGTACTTAAAATAAAACCAGGGGATTCAGTAGTTATAGAAACTGATGCTGCTTCCAATAATCAGGTAGTTCCCGGTGTAAGTGTTGATCAGGTTAAAAAAATGAATGATGCAGTTCCTGGTCGTGGACCACATACAGTAACGGGACCAATTTATGTTGATGGCGCAGAACCCGGTGATGTTTTACAGATTCATATTAATAAAATCGTCCCACGTCCTTATGGCTCAAATAATAGCCTGCCAGGTAAAGGTCTTTTACCAGAAAAATTTCCAAAGGGTCAAATCAAATACTTCTATCTTGATACCAAAAATATGGTTGCTCAATTTGCTCCAGGCATTGAAATACCATTAAAACCATTTCCTGGCGTGCTTGCCGTAGCAAGTTCTACTAATGGAAAGCTGGATACCGCACCTCCAGGTAAATTTGGTGGAAATCTCGATCTGAATCAGTTGCAGGAAGGAACTACTCTCTATCTACCAGTATTTATCAAGGGTGGACTAGTTTGGACAGGAGACTCACATGCAGTACAGGGTAATGGAGAAGTAAACCTTACCGCACTTGAAACTGCGTTTGAAGAATTAAATCTTACGATTAATGTAATTAAGAATAAGAAACTTGATTGGCCAATTGCAGAAACACCTGATTCATGGATTACCGTTGGTTATGATACTAATCTTGATAAAGCAATAGATCTATTGAAGGCTAATACCATTCAATTTATTGCCGGACAAAGAAAAGTATCGAAAGCTGAAGCAGAGAAAATTATGTATGCAAATTGGAATTGTCCTGTTGCTGAAGTAGTTGATGGCGTCTTAGGCATGTATTGTATTGTGCCTAAAAAAGCTGATGCTCCCAAACCTGCTCCACTTTTATCTCAGGATAATAATGATTATTATGTAACAACAGCGCAAAATAATGATGCACTACAAGCAATGAAGGATGCAACCTGGGCAATGATAACCAAAATTGAAAAAGATAAAAAAATGTCACAGTTAGATGTTTATTCACTATTAAGTATGACTATGGATTGTCGGTTGGCACCATACACCAGTGGGAAAAAAGATTTCCATTGCGTAGTTCCTAAGAGTTTATGGACATCTAAAAATCCATAGCATAATTAATGCAATATGCTGTCTTGAATTCTAAATTCAGAGGTCATCTAGTTTTTATATGGCTTTTTTTAATCAATTTATTACAAATTTAATTGCACAATTTTACCTAACTGTGTTACTATTTAGGTTCTAGCAAAAACAACTCATACGCGGTTTTGCCATTAATAAGTGATTATTAATGAAATAGCGGATCTTGGTTATAGTACTATATGCATCTTCTAGCATGCCTGTAACCACTACAACAGTCGATAAAACTGGATGTACCTTATATCACCAGATATATAAACAAATAAAATATAAATGACAAAACATTAAATTGTCGTATTGTATTTATTTAATTGATTTTTGAGTGTTTCTAATAATATCAAGATACATATCCTGAAGTCAATTGAATGTATTATTGCTTAGTCACAATAATATTGGTAACTATTTCTAATGCTATATGCTTTGGAGATAGCTATGAATATTATATGGACAATATTATGTATTTGCAAAAATCAAACCTATCTTGGAGCGTGCTCTTAATCAGGCTATTGATTATTGGTCAAGCCTGCATGCTAGTGTCAGTTTCAATGGATGCCTTTACTGATTTATTATCAAGTAATACTTGGCTACTTGATAATGATCTTTCTCTGGATGGTTATTCAGATTTAGTCAATGAAGTCTACTGGATAATGTATTTTCTTGCCTACTATATAGTGTATCTTGTCCTTCTTCTACTAAGTCTTACAGTACATGATTTTGACAATGATTTGCTTTTATTGGTGGAGTGCCTTAAAAGAAGCCTTCATACTTTTAGCAAATTATCTACCATTACTTATTTGAGTAAATTATTTTATTCAAGAATCAAACACAATCCCTTATTTATCAAAACCAATCAATTTTGCTTACTTCAGGCAGAAGAAGCTTCATCATACCTTCCATTTGTATAATTACAAATAACTATTCACGATAATTACCGATAAATATCTCAATTTATCTGAGATAAACTATAAATAATCAGGTTCATTTTTTATAAATAAAGTGAGCTATGCGCTAGCTTTATCTAAAGAAAATGCCTACATCGAGAAAGATTATACAAATGAAAGCAAAACTACTTAAAGTTTCAGTATTAACACTAATAATTAGTATTACCCCACTTGCAGCATGGGCAACTCTAGGAGAAGATTCAAACAGTATAATGAATGATGCAAATGTCCTAAATGCTAAAGTCTCACAAGCTACTGATTATTCAGTTGCTGGAGCAAATTCATCTACACCATATCAAACAAATGTCCTTGAAACTGCAAATGGAATCACGATCAAACAGTTTGTCTATAATGGTAAGGTCTTTGCCGTTGCATGGCATGGTTCACATGTTCCTGATCAAAATCAGCTATTTGGTAAATACTTTGCAACCTTGCAAAATGCTACTCCAAGTTATAAATCAGTATCAGCAAGACAAGTCAATAGTGATGATTTTGTTTCTGCTACTAATGGCTGGATGGGGCACTACGAAGGAAAAGCATTAATTCCTTCATTAGCACCAGCAAACGTATCTATCAATAATGTGAAATAAGGATAATGTCATGAAAAAAATTCAAATAATTTCAACAGCTCTTATAGGTTTAACATTAGCGGCATGTAATGGTGGCGGGGGTAGTAATTCAAGTAGTTCAAATGCTTCAAGTACTTCTAATCCTCCTATTGAAAGCTCAGGTTTACCACAAAAATCATCAAATTCAACCGTCAATAATGTTGTACCAGTTACTGTTGATGGTGGACCAAACGGTAATTCTCCATACAACACACCATTTGTTAGTGTGACGGTTTGTAGTGTAAGTAATCCAACTAATTGCCAAACAATTGATCATATTATTTTGGATACTGGATCTATGGGACTTAGAATTTTTGCGAATAAACTTAATAGTAATCTTAATCTGACTAATGAAAATGTGAATGGTTCACCAACTGCTGAATGTACTTTATTTGGTAGCGGTTATGATTGGGGTTCAATTGCGATGGCTAATGTGCAAATGGGTAGTGAAATTGCAACTAATATACCAATCCAGATTATTAATGATCCAACTATCCCGGGAGTACCATCTAATTGTAGTAATCAAGGTGCGTATAATGATTTGGGTGGTGCGAACGGAATTATTGGGGTTAATCCATTACCTTATGATAATGGAACATACTATTCATGTTCTGGAAGTAGTTGCAGTATCAATAGTAATATTAATACAAATCAGCAAGTAGTAAGCCCAGTATATATGTTCGCTAATGATAATAACGGTGTAATTGTTCAGTTACCGAATGTACCAAGTGGTGGTTCTTCTTCTTTAAGTGGAACTTTGACCTTTGGAATTGGTACTGAACAAAATAATCAGCTAACAGCACAAAATGTCTTTACTAGTAATGGTACGGCACAAGATGGTAGCTTTACGACTAATTATGATGATGGCAGTTATGATTCAATATTTGATACTGGATCAACTGAGCTATTTTTTGATACACCAGCTAATTCACCAGCATTAGCCGTTTGTCAAAGTTTGAGTGGTTTTTATTGCCCAACTAGTACCACAGCAATAAACACGCAAATATCAAGCTTAAATGGTAGTAACGCTATCAATTATAGTTACAATATTATTAATGTTGAAAATTATTTAAACAGTAACCTAAACACCGAAGCAATTCCAAATGCAGCTGCTGAAGGTGGCGATAACTTCTTTATTTGGGGCTTACCATTTTTCTATGGGAAAAAAGTATTTAGTGCATTTACTGGTGCAAATGCTGGTGGCACTACTGGTCCATATTTTGCTTTTTAAAAATTTAAGAATATCATATAATTTACATATAGGAATTTAATAATGAAAAACTTTAAATCTTCAGCATTATTTTTATCATTAGTGTCAATTGGTTTAACTCTTTCAGCATGTAATGGTGGTAGTCAACCAACAGCTACTAATAGCACAAGCTCGTATAACAGTAATATAAATATTGCAGAATCTGCTAGTTCATTGCCACAAGTAAGTGTCAACGACTTAAAACAGATTTTTAATGCTCTTGCAACAGACCCTGCAAAAACAACAATAAATTTGGAATCAGCGGTAGCAATTATTACTGGAAATGATCAAGCTGCACTAGCTAAGTTAAAATCATTATCATTAAGTGGTTATAGCGCTGCAGTTGCAAATGCAAATAATGTGCCGCATGTAACAATTAATTCAACGCCTACCCAAGCTCAGTATAATGAAGCTTTATTTGCGGCTTTGTTTATTGGTGACGTAACTGACTCATCTGGAAGTGACGGTACCAGTGATCTTGGGCAAATAACTTGGGATAATACAATTAAAAACCTAGGAATGGTATCCCATCGTTTCTTTGGTGGGTATAGACTTGCCCAGCAAGATTATACTTGGAGTTTTAATCCGGGAACACTCGAAACTATAGTAAATACTCCAAATCAAATTGGAAACTTATCTGATGTTAACTTCTTAAATGTTCATCAGGGAGCTGTTGGCGATTGTTATTATTTATCAACCCTTAGTGCTTTGATTTATCAACGTGGAGCTGCCTCAGTATTAGCTAAATTCCATCAAAATGGAACTGGATATAATATTGATTATACCGATGTTCATTCTGTTGCAAGCCAAATCAGTGTAACACCTGTAACTGATCTTGAAATTGCAACTGGTGCGTACGCTGCTGGTAGTGGACAATGGCTAAGTTATTTGGAAAAAGCTTATGGAGATGTTTTGATGACTCCAGAATATAGCTTTATCTACTTTGGTAATACGCCTGTAACTGCGGGTAGTATTTATGATTTGGCTACGTTTTATGATGGGATGATTGCATCACAATTACCAGTTGGTCAATACTATCCAGCATTCAAATTCTTGACTGGACATGAGGTGTATGAATTTGATACGGTTAGTAATACTGATGATACTTTGGTTAATCTTTATGCTGCTAATCCTAACTCGAATAACTTGATACTAGGTACAAAACTATCACCATCGAATATGGTAAATCTGATTGATCCATTATTAGCTCAAGGACGGGTAATGGTACTTGGTACTCCTGTTGATACCAAAGAGTTAAATGGCGCAACTGATTCAACTGCTGTTGACCTACCACCAGGAATAGTTGGTACTCATGCATACGCAATACTTGGTCATGCTAATGGTATGTTCAAGTTAAGAAATCCATGGGGTACTAACTTTACTCCAGCTGGACCAGATAGTATTACGAACGGCTATACAATGAATGATGGTATATTCTATGTTCCTGATGCTGATGTGTTTAAAATCTTTGATCAGATTGATATCGAACAGATTCCTGGTCTTGATAAAACTCCGGTAGTTATAAATGGTGTAGTCCAAAAAGATTCTCAAGGTAATCCACTATTTAATCAAGGAAGTAGCTCAATCATGGATAGTTTTGTTACCAGTAATGGGGCATATATTAAAAATAACTACTCTTCAGATATAGCGGTTCCACTTTCAAACAATCATTAGAAATTAGGCTGGCAATTTGCCAGCTTTTTTTATTTGTCCACTCAAGGTACATTATTTCAATTAAAACTCTGGTAAAATATACATAATAAATTACCTAAGGGGTTAAATAAAGATGTCTATGCAAACCAATTTTATTGAACGTATCAACGCCTATGGCGAATCATACCGGATGAGCTATTCATCTTGGGGTAATCCTGAAGCAGAGAAAACCTTACTTTGCTTACATGGACTGAATCGGAATAGCCGCGATTTTGATTATATTGCCGAGTATTTCTCTAATTCAGATTATTATATTATCGCACCAGATTTGCCCGGGCGTGGAAATAGTGGTTATCTTCAAGATGGTCGTGGTTATAATCTTGAAAGTACCGTTATTGATTTGGCGCAGTTAATCGCCCAGCTTGAGTTAAAAAATATTGACTGTATTGGTACATCTCTCGGTGGAGCAATGGGAATGATACTTGCAAGTATGCCGCAAAATAAGTTCAATAAATTGATTTTAAATGATATTGGTGCCGAAGTTGAATTGGCGGGAATTGTTCGAATCGCTACTTATAGTGGTGAAGACCTTGATTTTGGGACTTTTACCGAAGCGTGTAACTATTATCAACAGTATTGTCTAAATGATGGAATCTATGATGATAATGTATGGTTGCATATGTTTAGAAGTTCTTTTCAGAAGAATCAAAATCATCGCTGGGAACTGAAGCGAGATCGGAAAATTGCTTCAAGTCTTGCCGAAGGTATGCTTGGCAATGGCAATATTGATCTTTGGGAATACTGGAAAAGAATTAATCAGCCAGTATTTATTATTCATGGAGTAAATTCTGATTTATTACTTGATGCAACTATAAGCAAAATGCAGCATATTCATCCAAATACTAGCGTCCTTACTATAAATGATGCTGGACATTCTCCATATTTATATCGGCAAGAACATCTTAAGCGTATTGCCCAGTTTTTAATGAGTTAAAAAATGCCAGCATGGTTTTATGATCTACCCGTATTAGCAGCTTTATTTCTTATTTACATAGTTTTTGGCTGTATTAGTATATTTGGCTTCTGGATTCGCAGAAAGTTCCTGACTAAAAGAAAATCTTTCAAAATAATCAGTATTGCGCAACAAACCAGTTTAACCTTTGGAACGTTATTTATGGCATTCTGGATCGCAATTAACTGGCAAACACTTGATCAACTAGCGCTTGCCAGTGAAAATGAAGCACATGCGATACTTAATATTTATAGCATTAGTAAAACCATTCATGATGTGAATTGCCGAAATGAGGTCCGTCAATCAATTAATAATTACCTTGATTCAGTAATAAATGATGAATATAAATTTCTTGAGCATGGACAGCTAAGTAGTCAAACAGAAGCGCAGTTTGGTAAATTAATGCAAACCGTTTATAAAGATATCCCGACCGAAACCATTCAGGATCAGATGTCTTATCAACAAATGTCAAATGCACTTAACCAGTTGGTTGGCTATCGTACCGAACGACTTGATTTCGTGAATGGAGAACTAAATGGGGTGTTATTAATCTTCTTTATTATCCTACTAGTTCTAATTTGCTTTTGGAATGGCTGTGTTAGTAACCGGAGTAACCGAAATTTTCGGCTTACTATTCTAGCGTTATTTAGTCAGAATCTTATCATTCTATCTTCAGCATGGTTGATACTGGAAATTGATCGTCCATTTCAAGGGCACTTTCATATTGGAAATAACTCATTTGTCTCAGTTGCAAATGAAATACATAAGTTAAAATTTTGATGTCTAGCAAACAGGTCTAATAAAGCCAGCAAAAGAGAGGGAGTCAGTGGATTTACAAAAATATAAGAAAAAATTAATTTGGTTATTGATAGCTTTATTATTCATAACTCAGGCATGTACCGATATTTATTTACCAGCCTTACCAGATATGGCTCGTGAATTTGGCGTTGATCCAGATAAAATGAATCTAACCATTACCGTTTACGTTTATACCCAAGCATTTTTATTTCTTATTATGGGTGTTATTAGTAATCTATTTGGACGTAAGAAGACAATAATTTACTCCTTGATCACATCTATCATAGCTTCTTTTCTTATTGCAATTAGTAGCAACCTATACTTAATCGTACTCCTAAGAGCATTACAGGCAATTGGTAGTGGTGCAGTGTATGTAGTTTCACGCCTGATTATCAAAGAAGTTTATGATCGCGAAGAACAGATTCATATTACCGGATTATTTGTATTGGGGTTAGTTATTTCACCTGCGATAGCTCCAGTGCTTGGTTCATTGATTATCGGTATTTTTAACTGGCGCAGTTGTTTTATTGCGATTGGATTAAGTTTGGGTATCCTTGTACTGATAAGTTCCAGATTAATTCGTGAGAGCAATTTATACATGGAAGAAAACCGGAAAAACTTTCATATCAACAAAATACTTAATTCATATATCTGCGTGCTAAAGAGTCAGGTATTTATTAAATTTGCTATCGTAATTGGTGGCGCATTTGCTTCATTTTATGCTTTTATTTCTATGTCAAGCTATATGTATATCAACGAATACCATGTTAATCATACTTATTATTCCTTCATATTTACCGCAATTGCTATGGGATATTTGCTTGGAAATAAGATAATGCTCTACTTAAATAAACGCGGTGTGTCACCAAGAAAGATTGTTCAAGCTGGAATCTTTCTTGCACTTATTGCTAGTTTAATCATGATAATTAGCCTTATTTCCGACACTAAACTCATGGTTTTAGCTATTATTTCAATCGGTGGATTAATTACCCGAATCTCAACTGCATTTATAAATCCACCGATTCAGGTAGAGGTTACCCACTATTTTAAAGAAGAAAGCGCAATGGCAATCGGACTACTCAGCTTTTTACAATATATTTTTGCTGGCTTTGGCTCATGGTTTGTAGGTAAATTACCACTAAACCCAAGTCATAGTATTGTTATTAGTTCAATATTCTTTGCCTCGATGTCTTTGCTAGCATTTATATCTATTGCCCATAAGGATTTTAAGTAGGTTTAGTTTTCTAAATCATGGAATATATAGCACTATTTTACAGGTAGGTTTTGATGAACAAAGTAATTCTTGCAATCATAGTAAGTCTGGGTCTTGCCAGTAGCGGCTATTTCGTTGGTAATGGAATAAAATATTTTCGTAACTTTGATCGTTCGGTAGAAGTAAAAGGTCTTGCCGAACAAACCGTGAAATCAGATCTGGCAACATGGAGTATCAATTTTGCAGTTAGTGGTGATACTTTGGCTCCATTAAATAAAACTATCAGCCAAAATCAGAAATTAGTTACCGATTTTTTGCTGCAAAATGGTTTTAAGCAGCAAGATATCCAGCAGGGAACTATTAGCGTTATGGACAATTGGGCAAACCAATACGGAAATAATAATGAAAAACTTCCGCATTATCAAATAAGTAATAGTGTTAGTGTTACTACTAGTAATGTAGATTTGGTAGCAAAAGTCAGTCAGAATGCTGGGGAATTGGTAAATCAGGGGGTAATTGTAAATAATAACAGTATCAGTTATTTCTATAATAGCCTTAATACCATCAAGGCTACAATGCTTGATCAAGCAACCCAGAATGCTAAACAAGCAGCAGAAACTTTTGCTAAAAATACAGGTAGTCAGGTTGGTAAGATCAAATCTGCATCCCAAGGCGTATTTACTATTTCTTCACCAGATGGTGCGATTGTGAATGATACTCAGAATATCAGCAAAAAAGTACGGATTGTAACTTCAATCCAGTTTTTCCTAAATTAACCCATGCGTAAGATAGTTACATTCCTGATAATTATATATAGTACTAATGCTCTGGCTTTAGCTCGTGAATTCCCAGCAAATACCATTTTTGCCATCTTAAAGTCAGTTAATTATCCACAAATTACAATTCAAGAAATCCCAAGTAATTGGGGTAGTTCCATGCTGGGACTATTCTTCTTGTCATCGGCAACGATGCAAATGACCCCAGCATCGATTTTAAGAGATCAAAATAATAACAATCAGGTACAAAATTACATATATAATATCATAAATCAGCCTGTTGCCATCCAGCCTGACTACCAAGGACGGGTTTGGCTAATCTGGTATCTGACAGATGAAGAAACTCATTGGATAATTAATAATAAATATAATATTTGGAAATAAACTATCCTTTTAGGAACATAAATGCAAATCAAAAAATACATGTCAATATTAGGACAATTAACAGCTCTTTCAATTACTTTAATGGCTTGTTCTCAAGGTGGAAGTAGCAGTTCCACTACAACACAAATTAATTATCCTCTTGTAACTATAGCTAATCCGAATAATCCTAATGATCCATTAACTGGAATTGGTTCCATTGAGTATACATATCAGATTGGTAAATATGATGTAACGATTGGCCAATATGCAACATTTCTAAATGCTGTTGCTAAAACTGACAAATATTTTCTCTACGATGAAAGAATGGCAACCGATCTTAATTCAGCCGGAATAACGAGAAGTGGTAGCGAAGGCAACTATAGCTATACAGTGATGGATAATGGTGGCTATAGTGGCAATCGCCCGATCACTTATATCACCTGGTTTAATGCAGCACGTTTTGCTAACTGGATGGCAAATGGTCAGCCAGTCGGAGTAGAGGATAGTACGACCACTGAAAATGGTGCATATAATCTCAATGGTGCAATTACAGGAGATGCTATTGTTAAAAACGTAATTAATCCCAATACTGGCAAAGCTCCAAGCTATTATATTCCAAAATATGTGGAATGGTATAAAGCGGCTTATTATAGTCCAAAGCTTAATAATGGCGCTGGTGGCTATTATCTTTATGCAACTGAAAGTAATGCCGCACCAGGAAATGTAATTGGCGATAAACCAAATCAGGCAAATAATTTTCCTGCAACAACATTCAGTGTAACTCAATCGCCAACTTATTTCTATGCAACTCAGAACTATTTGACTGATGTTGGTGCATTTACCAATAGTGGAAGCTACTATGGTACTTTTGATCAAAATGGCAATGTTTATCAATGGAATGATCTGGATGGTGCTCCAGCGCCATATCGGGGACTTGCTGGCGGTTACTGGTTTGCTGGTGCTTACTCAATGCAAGCCACGATATATAATACTAATGTACCAGATAAAACTGATAATGGTGTTGGCTTTCGTCTTGCCAGTCCAGCACAATAACCATTTATTTTGAGAGTTAAAATGAAACTATCCAGATTTTTTAATCGCTATAATTCCAGTAAAAAAGCTATTTTGCTGACACTTGTCGGATTTTGCCTCATTCAAGCCCAAGCACAGGTTATTTATGATATGGTTGTCATTGGTAATCCAGGAAATAATAATGACAACACTGGCTTTGGAGGAGTTGCCTATACATATCAAATTGGAAAATATGAAGTAACTATTGGACAATATACTGAATTTTTAAATGCCGTAGCAGAGTCAGACCCATATGGACTATGGAATTCAACTATGGTTATCCCGAATATTCAGGGAATAAGCCGTAGTGGTAATAGTGGTAACTATTCATACACTGTTATGAATACAAGTAGTGAAAGTGGCATTAGCAGTAACAATATGCCTGTTACTGGAGTAAGCTGGTTTAGTGTAGCACGCTTTGCCAACTGGATGGCAAATGGGCAACCTCATGGTATTGAAAGTGCTGGCACAACCGAGAACGGTGCCTATCCGCTAAATGGTAAAAAATCTGGTACTACTGTTAGCAAAAATACAATTAACCCAAATACCAATGCAGCTCCAGCATACTATATCCCTACTGAAAATGAGTGGTATAAAGCTGCATTTTTTAATGGACGGGATTACTATGTTTTTGCAACCCAACATAATACTACACCATCAAATATAATCGGCGATAGTTCAAATGCAGCAAATTTTCTCTCCGATGCAACAACTGGCTATTCAGTGCCGCAATCAATGTTGTATTCTTCAAGCCAAACCTATCTGACTAATGTTGGTACTTTCATAAATAGCATCAGCTATTATAGAACTTTCGACCAAAATGGTAGTGTTTGGGAATGGACGGACATGGATGGTAGCGTTTCTTATTATCGCAGCATTAAAGGGGGAGGATGGACATCAACTCCACCATACCTGCAATCATCATATCGGTTAGTGACAGTACCTTCAACAATAAGTGTAAATTCCGGTTTTCGTTTGGCTGGTTCAATCTAGGTTTTCTAAGGAAATTTTATGAAAAAAATACTACTAACAATTTGTACAAGCCTGATAATCTCAGCAAATGTTTCTGCCAAAGAACTAACACCTCAACAAAATCAGAAAATTCAAAGCGAAATCACTGCCGCAATGACTAAATCAGTAAAATGTTGGAATAATGGCGATCTAGAGTGTTTTATGGATGGCTATGTACATAGTGATAAAACCCTGTTTATTTCTGGTGATAAATTTATTTATGGTTGGCAAAGTTCTTATGATCACTATAAGAAAAAATATGGTGATGATAAGAAAGGGATGGGGCATCTGCAAATTATGGTAGAAGATATTAACCCAATTGATAGTACTCACGCTTATTTAACCGGTAAGTGGCATCTAACAACTGAGAACAAAGAATATAACGGCGTTACATCATTGATTTTTGAGAAAGTTGGGAATAAATGGCAGATTATTCTGGATCATTCCAACTAAGGAAAAATAATCATGATTCAAGGTATAAATCATATAACTCTAAGTGTAACAGATATCCGACGTTCTTTTGATTTCTATCGCAATATAATTGGACTCAAGCCTCTTTGCCGTTGGCATCAGGGCGCATACTTTCTCGCTGGAGAAACATGGTTCTGCCTTAATCAGGAAATAGAAAAAAAGCATATTCGCGAGGATTATACACATTTTGCTTTTGATGTAAAAGAGGAGGATTTCAATAATCTAAGTCAAAAGATTATCGACTCTGGCGCGCATATCTTTAAATCAAATAAGTCTGAAGGTGCATCACTATATTTCTGTGATCCGGATGGGCATAAGCTAGAACTACATATTGGTTCATGGCAAACCCGACTTGCTAGTAAAAGAGATTCTGTTGGTAGTTGGGAACAGGTTGAATTTTTTATCGATGAATAGATGCTTCAAATAAGTAGAAATTTACAAACTAAGCTTGGTCAGATCGGGATTAACAATCTTGATGAATTAATGGCTATCGGTTATTTGGAAGCCTTTAGCCAATTAAGGTTAGTCTTATCCGGAATAAGCTTTAAGGAGTTATTTTTACTCTATTCTCTTATTAAGCAGATTGAATATAAAGATCTGACTGAAGATTTAAAGTCAGATTTGATTAAAGAGTTTAAAGGGCTACCTCCGCGCTATAAACCACTAGACCCTGAAACAATTAATAACTATCTTGCAATAGCCGAAGAGTTGGCACATCAGGCAAAAAATGTGGGTGAGATTCCGATTGGTGCGATTATTGTTGAGAATAATCAGATTATCGGAAGAGGCTTTAACCAGACTCGTAGTCACAATGATATTCTTGCTCACGCAGAAATTCAAGCTATCCGCGAAGCACAAGGTTTTAAACAGAATTTTCGTTTGAATGATTGTGATCTATATGTAACTATCGAGCCATGTCTAATGTGTAGTGGAGCAATAATTAATAGCCGAATCTGTCATTTGATATTTGGGGCAAGAGAACCTAAAACTGGTGCATGTATAAGCCAATTTCAAATATTTAATAATACCAATGTGAACCATCACTGTGAAATAATTGGTCCAGTTGATCAGGACAAATATAGTCAGCTACTATCAGAGTTTTTTCAGTTTAAATAAGGTGAGTTTAATTATTACAGAAAGTAGAATCTAGCTAAATTAGTAAAGTTATTACACTTAGCAATAGTGAATTATTTTATGAAATATATTTCAGAATTTTATAAATTTCATTGAAAAATATTCATTTGATTAACTGTAGTACCCATTACCACTTTGCGATTCACTTATGTCAAAAGCAGAACCGCAAGTCAAATCTTCTATGTCCATTTTTAGCAATTCTGGTTTTTTATATATTTGCTTAATTGTGTTTTGATTTAATGTGTTTGGAGTACTTACACGTTTTTCACATGAAGTTTTTTCCATAAACTTACCCCTCAAAAAATTTTATAAAACAATACCTCTATATTTTACAGGATATTTTATTTGATAATATATCCGTTTTGGATTTATTTAATAATAATCTGTATTTTAGTAGTTAATGTATTGAATTGTTTCATAACGCTCTAATGTAACTTAGCTACATCTATATTAACTCTCCAATCACTCACTCAATTGATACTGAGAAATAGAGTAAAAGTACTATTTTAAAAAATATGGTGATTGAATAAAATAATGCCTATCAGAAAAATAATTTCAATACTAAAGGGGTAACAGAATGAAGAAACTATTAATCACGTTATTGCCAATATTAGCTCTTGCAGCATGTAATAGTGGTGGCGGTTATCATGATCAATATAACAATAACTCACAAATGACAACTAAATCAGTTGGCAGTGGAAGTGGTGCTTCGATTCTTACCCAAATCTCAAATTTTGATCAAACCAGAATCGGCTTTGCAGCTCGCTTTACTGGACAGTCTGCTCAATTACAAGTTGCCTTTTCGCCATATAATGTTGCTAATGATACTCATACAGCAAGTGACTGTGAGAATGCTGCTGCAATCTACAATGCTACAATTGCTCCAATCAAGGCTGTTAGCCCACAAACAACGCTAGATAGCGTTTGGAATAAAGATGAATACTTTAATTGTAATGATGGGATTACCAAGATGGTAGTTCAAGGAATTAATAATGCAACTCAGTCTATCTACGCTGCAGTATATGATTTTAATAATCCCGATATTACTTATGCGTTGATTCAGAAAAAGCAGCAAAACCCAAATATGGATATTCAGGTAATTGCGGATCAGAGTAATTTGACTAGTACTGATTCAATGATAGCAGTACTAAAACAGAATAATATTCCAGTTTATATCTCAGCAGCTTATAGTATCATGCATAATAAATTTATGGTTTTTGATGGGAAAGCTGTCGAATATGGTAGTTTTAACTATTCGACAACCGCAGCAGTAGAACAAGCAAATAATGCGATTTTAATTGATAATAGCAATATTGCGAAGACTTATACTGATCGCTGGAATGAAATTCGTCAAAACGAATCTACTTCTATTTATCAGGTATTTCAATCAAAATATACAGATACACCATATATTCCGGATGGATTTATAGCTGTTACACCAAGTGAGAAAACTGGAGTTGCTGCGACACAGATTCATACCTTGAATATCAATAATGCCCAGATTGACGTTGTCCATGAATTAGCAAATGTTTTAAATAGCAATCTAACTTGCCCTGCTGATATTGCTGCAATTGGTGGTATTTGTTTACCAGACTACAATTATGTAAGTACTGATAGCCAAGGGAAAAAACAGTATAATAAAAATACAGCTTTCTATAATCTGATTGATAGTGCAAAAACATCTATTCAAATCGCAGTTTTTGCTTTCTCTGATAGTGAACTATTATATCGTTTGAAAAAAGCTGAATCGCGTGGCGTAAATGTTCAGGTTGTTGCTGACTATAATTGGAATATGACAGGTGATGGTTTAAAATATAGCATTGTACAAAAGCTTGCAAATGCTGGGATTGAAGTTAGAACCAATGCCAATTACGAAATACTTCACAATAAATATATGATAGTTGATGGTGAAACAGTTCAAACGGGAAGCTATAATTATACTGGCTCAGCAAGTACTGCCAATGCAGAAAATTACCAGATATATTATAATCAGCCTGAATTGGCGTCACTTTATCAGCAAGATTGGCAAGAGCTTTTCAATGAAGGTAAAAAAGTTCAACCACAGTCATGATAAATAAGCTCATGATAATCATGAGTTTATTCTAGAATTATCCGAGTTGACTCAAATAAAAAAGAACCCCTTGGCTTTAGCACAAGGGGCAAGGGGAAAGTATTTAGTTGAAATACTAGAAGATAAGCTATTGCTAGTTTATCCTCTAGTCTATAAGTTAAGAGTAGGAATTAACTGTCAGAATCCAGTCTGTGCACAGTTACTCAGGGGACCATTATTTACACTACACTGGGTAAGGCTGATATTATTAAAATTAGTAATAAAACTTAAGTACCAATAGGCTTTAGAACAACTTCTGCTGGATTACTAAATCTATAGGGAATTGAAGTCACAGATACAAGAGTAACAGTATGGGTATTAATCTACATATTCTGAGTATCACCATTAGGACTATCTTGATCAGTCCAAGCTAATCCTAATGTGAAGTTAGTTACGGCATCAGTACCAGTATTTATAGGTTTTATTTATGAGTGCATGCGTTCATAAGTTATATATGTCTTGGTTTATGATTCTGGAAAGTATTATATGCAAATATGCTAAAATCTTAGGCTAATAATTTTTTGTGTACATTTCAGATGATTTTTGATAAGCAGTTTGATGTAGTTATAGTCGGTGGTGGGCATGCTGGGACAGAAGCTTCTTTAGCTTCTAGCCGGATGGGCTTGCAAACCCTTTTAATCACACATAATATTGAGACCCTTGGGCAGATGTCATGTAACCCCTCTATAGGAGGAATTGGTAAAGGGCATTTGGTAAAAGAAGTTGATGCGCTTGGTGGTGTGATGGCGATTGCCAGTGATTATGCTGGGATTCAATTTAGAATCCTGAATTCAAGTAAAGGTCCAGCTGTCCGTGCTACCCGTGCTCAGGCTGATCGGATATTATATAAGGCATATGTCAGAAATACCCTTGAGAATCAACCAAATCTTACGCTATTCCAACAAGCTGTTGATGATTTATTGATTGAAAATGATCGGGTAACCGGGGTTATAACACAAAGTGGGATAGTCTTTAAGGCCAAAACAGTCGTATTAACCTCTGGGACATTTCTTGGCGGGCGTATCCATATCGGGCTTCAGAATTATACTGGAGGGCGGGCGGGTGATCCTGCTGCAGTTCGTTTATCTGAGCGACTGCGTGATTATGAATTACCTGTTGGGCGTCTAAAAACTGGAACTCCACCACGAATTGATGGTAGAACAATAGATTTTAGTAAACTTGAAGAACAGCCAGGTGATACGCCGACACCAGTTTTCTCTTTTCTTGGTAGTCGCGAGATGCATCCAAAGCAGATTCCATGCTGGATTACACATACCAATAGTCAGACTCATGAGATTATTCGTAGTGGCTTTGACCGCTCACCTATGTTTACTGGAGTTATTGAAGGCGTAGGGCCACGGTATTGCCCATCAATTGAGGACAAAGTAAATCGTTTTGCTGATAAAGATTCACATCAAATATTTCTTGAGCCAGAAGGTTTAACTACTAATGAATATTATCCTAATGGAATTTCAACCTCATTACCATTTGATATTCAGTTAAAGTTGGTTCGTTCAATGAATGGACTCGAGAATGCTCATATTTTAAGACCGGGCTATGCAATCGAATATGATTATTTCAATCCAACTTATCTAAAGTCTAGTTTGGAATCTAAGCTTGTTACAGGATTATTTTTTGCCGGGCAGATTAATGGGACTACTGGTTATGAAGAAGCAGCAGCACAGGGCTTACTAGCTGGTATAAATGCAGGGCTAATGGTGAAAGAACAGGAAAGCTGGTGTCCATTACGCAATGAAGCCTATCTTGGTGTTTTGGTTGATGATTTGATAACCAAAGGTGTCAATGAGCCATATCGTATGTTCACTTCCCGTGCCGAATATCGTTTGCAGCTTAGAGAAGATAATGCAGATTTCCGCTTAACCGAGATTGGACGTAAACTAGGGGTTGTAACCGATAAACAGTGGGATGCTTTTTGCTATAAAAAAGATAGTATCGAAAAAGAAATTGAGCGTTTGAAGAAAATCTTTGTTTATCCGGGAAATATTAATGGTACGGAATATGAGTCATTGTTTGGTAAGGCAATTGATAGAGAATATTCGATGCATGATATGCTAAAGCGACCAGAGTTCAATTATTCTGATTTGTCTAACTTACCCGGCTTTGAGCCATTAGATTGTGATGATGAGCGGATAACTGAACAAGTAGCTATTCAAATAAAATATGCTGGTTATATTGCTAGGCAAAATGATGAGGTTGGGAAAAATTTAATCCTTGATCAACAAAAAATTCCTACAAATGTTGATTATGATAAAATAAGTGGACTGTCAGTAGAAGTGGTACAGAAACTCAAACGTCATCAGCCAGAGACCTTGGGGCAAGCATCACGAATATCCGGGATTACTCCGGCTGCAATTTCGTTATTACAGGTTTTTGCCAAAAAAGGATTTCCCCGTTTATGATACATCAGCATGTAAAGAAGATAAAGCGCAAGCACATCCGTGAAATTGCTATTTATGGTATGGTTGGACTGACTGCTTTGTTTTTTCAGGATCTAGTTTACTGGGTTTCGCATCGCTATTTTCATGTTTTTCCCTCTGTGTCAATGATTTTGGGTAGCGCTGTTGGTATGTTTGTTGCTTATTACGGGCATATCAAATTTACATTTAAAAGACATCGCTTTTCTAAGCGCGAATTTACAAAATTCATGATAACTTCAGTGATAGGCTTGTGCATAAACGTGGGTGGGGTACGTATTCTTACTAAAGTATTTATGTTAGCTCCCGAATATGGAGTAATCCCTACCTTTATTACTCCATTTATTAGTTTTTTAATCAGTAAATTTTGGGCATTTCGTTAAAGCTCTTTTGGTTGAATGCGATTAAAGCATTCTTCGATAAACTTTACCAACGCCTCAAGATTGGCTGATTTATTTTCTGCATCACGAATTAGGAAATATGGGATCTCACTAAATGTATATTCTGGAAACACCTTAACTAAATCTTTGTTCGCAGTGTCGTTCATCAATAATGTATCCCAAAGTCCACCAATCGCATAACCACTATTTACTATCTGATGGATATTTAATCCCTCATTACTTAAAATTCTACAGCCTTGATTGTCTAAGGCAATCTGTTCACCAGTTTTTATATGATTGGCATAAAGAACTTTGGTTACAGTATCATCACTATTTATCATGCCTATTACGGTATGATTTGCTAATTCTTCCATGGTTTTGGGTAGCCCAAAACGGTTTACGTATTCTTTACTGGCATAAAGCTGGAAATGTGCCTTATGTAGGAGTTTGATTTTTGCTACTTGTGAGCTCGGTGGATTGGCGTTAACTGCCAGATCTAGATTCTGAGTTACTAAATCCACAGCTGTTCGCTGATAAATAATATCTAAAGAAATATTTGGATTTTTATGGAGAAACTCCCCAATATATGGAGAAATAACATAAAAAGACATTGCTGGTGGTAGTGCAACTCTGATGCGCTCTTTTAATGTACCTTCACTAGTACGGAGGTTGCGGATTATATTATCTATAGAGAATTTATAGCCCCGCACATTCTCATATAGTTTATGACCAGCAACTGTTAATTCAATGTTCCTAGTATTTCTCTTTAAGAGCTGAATACCCAAAGTTTGCTCAAGGGATTGAATCCTTCTAGTAATTGTGGGTTGTGACGTATTGTAATCTTTTGCTGTCTGGCTAAAGCTGCCTAAACTAACAAGTTTTATGAACATTAATAAATCATCATACATTATGCTGCCTTAACGAGTAATTTTCTTATCATTTTTCTATTGTGTTATTATTAAAACAAAAGTACAGTGCCGACAAACTACTTGCAACACACTAGCACTTATTGGTTTTTATAGTATTATATCATTAAGTCAATGGTTAAGAAGCAAACACAGTGGTAATTCAACGATTTTAGGCTAATTGGGGCTAAAAACAGGGTATAATATACGGCTATGAAAAAGAATATAATTTTATTTTTTGCTTGGCTTTTACCTTATGGGCTGGTAAATGCTATTGATTTATTTGAAGCATATCAGAAATCACTGAGCTTTAATGCTGACTATTTAAAAGCAGTAGCAAATAATGATGCTGGACAAGAAAATCCAAACATTGCAAGAGCAGCTATTTTGCCACAAATTAATGTTAATGCTTCGCTCACTGAGAATTATATTTCTGCAACTGGAATATATGCTTTTTATCATCAACCTATATACGCAGCTCAGTTAAATCAAGTGGTATTTGATTTTAGTAAATTCTCAACGCTTACCCGTAGTAAATTTTCTTCTCAATTGGCTACATTACAGTTAGAAAATGCTCGTCAACAATTAATGGTAAATGTTGCTCAGGCATATTTTGATGTGCTTTATGCAGAAGATGTATTACTTGCTACTCAAATGACTGAGAAAGCTTTGGAACAGCAGCTGATACAGGCGAAAGAAGCATTTCAGGTTGGAACTGTACCAATCGTAGATGTGAATGATGCACAAGCTGCGTATGATGCCTCGGCTGCGCAAGAAATTCAGGATGAGAATAATCTTATCTACAAAAAAAATATTTTCAGAAATTTGACCGGGCTTAATCCTGATTTAATTCAGCCATTACAGAAAGAGATTGATTTAAAACTTCCAGTTCCAGAAGATTCAAATAGTTGGGCGCAGATGGCAGAAAGTGGTAATTTGAATATAAAGATTGCGGATAAGCAGGTGGCTATGGCAAAAGAAGACATTACGATTGCCAGATCTGGACATCTGCCAACTTTGAATCTTATGGCACAGTATATGTATCAAGATACAGGTTCAGTAGATAATACTAATGCTAATGCTGCCGATTCTCAAATCCAATCTATTGCTAATGTTCCGGGTAGCCCACTTTCAAGTTATACTGTTGGCTATGTTGGTTTACAGTTAAGCGTTCCAATTTCTTCTGGTGGTGGAATAAATGCACAAACTAGACAAGCAGCAGCAGTTTATGAGTCTTCTACCCAGCAATTAGTTAGTGTAGAGCGACAAACCGATCAAGATATTCGTAATGCTTACTGGAATGTTGCAAATGGAGTAAACTTTGTATTGGCACAAAAAGCAGCCTTAAAATCTGCTAAGACTAAGCTTGATTCAGACCGGCTTGGTTATCAAGTAGGTATTCGAAATAGTGTAAATCTGGTAAGTGCTCAGAAAGATTATTTTCAGAGCTTTAAAGAATATCAAATGTCGCGTTATAAATATCTTATGGCAGAGGTTCAATTACAGTATTTAAGTGGCGTCATTGATGAAAAATTTTTACAGCAGATAAATGCAAATATTAAACAATAATTTTAGTGACTTAGAATAAATAAAGGCGGAAAGTTCCGCCTTTATTTATTTCCGATAACTCTTTTGATTTATTAGGAAATAATATAAAACAGTCACAAGAATAATAAACCCAACAAAATTACCCGGTTGTTGATCAAAAACTCCTTGATCTTGCATATAGCCAAATACAGTTAATAATGCCATATAGGCAAACAACGACCACGATGATATAAATGCGTTGAAAGAGCTTGTAAACGAGCGATAATGTACAATGCAATAAATAACAAAAAATACAGCGTGAAATATTAAAGATACTAGTAATGGAGTGAAACCACATTGAGTTAATAAATAACTAATCGCAATATACACAATATAGCTAATAGTTAAACCAGCAGGCATGGTAAATGGGCGTTTACGAGAATCCATTTTTCGTAATTTACAGAATGCAATTGGCACAGCCATACACGAAATTGACATGAATACGCTTACAACAATCATGATTTTATCCCAGTTATCGAAGAAAATAACTAGTGCCATACAAAAAGCTAATGTCACGATAATTGATAAGCGATTTACTCCGTGCAATGGATGAATTTTACTAAATACTTGCGGCATTTGTTTATCTTGTGCCATTCCTGTAAATATCCGAGCACTTGAGCCAACAAAGATGATACCAGTACCAGATGGACTTATTGCGGCATCAACGTAAAGGACTATAGCAACCCAATTCATACCGAATAAAATTGCTAATTGCGCAAGCGGCGAGTTAAAGTCTAGATTATGCCAGCCATTAGCGATACTTTCTGGAACAACTGCACCAATGAATGAAACCTGGAGCATTAAGTAAATAATCAAACAAATTAAAATAGAGCCAATAAGTGCTAAGGGGATATTTTTCTGTGGGTTGTCTAACTCTGTTGAGAAGAATGTGATCGTATTAAAACCATAAAACGAGTAAAATATACCACAAGCGACTACTGCAGAGAATACTTTGCCATAACCATAGGGTGCAAATGTACCTTGGTAAGACGTAAAGTTCTCAGGATGGTAAGATGTGAAAAGAAATAATAATGCAGTTGCTGCAGGAACAATTAGTTTAAATGTGGTGATAGCATTATTTGCTTTGGCTAATAATTTTATACCCCAGTAATTAATTAGACCATAAGTAAACATCAAAGCACATACAAATACTAGACCCAAGGCCGTAAAATGATTATTAGCAAAAATATGCGTACTAAAAGGTGGGTAAGCTTCTGCTAAATACTGAATAGATGCTTCAGCTTCAGCTGGGATAATAATAATTGTACAAAACCAATTTGAAGACGATATGATGAAACCCATATCATGATTATGCGTTAAACTTAATAGTCGAGCAAATAAGCCTGTTTCTTTTGAGTAGTAAGTAGCTATCTCAGCTAAAAGTAATGCAACCGCAAGTGCAATTACAGCGCCGATTACCCACGACCAAATGGCTGCTGGACCAGCAACCTTAGAAGCTTTATAGCTAGCAAATAGCCAACCACTCCCGATAATAGAACCAACACCAATTGTGATAGCGGAGAAAAGATTAGGTTTTTTACCTGCAGATGATTCAATATAGGCCATGCAAATTTCCCATTAAAATGGTTGTTAAGTTAATAATTGTAACTTAAAATGGCTTCTAGGTTGGGAATAGCTACAGAATTAATGTCCTAAGTTACAGAAATTAAATGATATTTTGTGTATAATTTACAACATGATTCTTGTCATTTTAAGCTTAACACCCGCACTATTTACTAAAGAGAACTCAAGACCTAATTAATGCGTTTTCTTTGATCGAAATTAAACCAAGTCTATGTTAAAATATCTTCAGCAAATAGACAAGTCTGATTAAATTAACTTTTATTCGATTTGACTCATAAAGCTTTATCACCTCTCATGTTTTTTTAATATACTCAAAGAAAGGTTAATATGTCAAGACCAACTTTTTCACACCTATTCATCACTTTATCTGCAACTTTAGGCTTAATGGCGTGTAGTTCTGGAACTTCTAGTTCCAACACAACACCATCTAATAATACAGCTGTTTTAAGTATTCTGCCTAGTTCGGCGATGACTGAAAGTATTCAATACTGCCAAAATAATTCAGGTACGGATAAGCCAATATTTGTAAATAATATCTCAAACGATGGATTAATCGTAGGTGGAACATATGCACCTGCAACATCCATGAATTTTCCAGAAATGGTCTGTGGTTATAGGGCATTTACTACAAATGGTATTTCATTAAGTCTTGAATCAATGAACTCTTCTGTAACTCTAGAAGGTGGGGATCAGGAGGCTTATGGTTCACAAATTTTATCTATATCAAATAATAATACATTAGTTGGAGAACTACAATTTAATCCAAATGGTTATGTAGCAGCAATTTCTTTAAACAATCAACTTCAACAGATTCAACCGGCTATTATACCTGTTCCAAATGTGCAGGCGGATAATGCTATAGCTATTAATTCAAACGGAACATTACTTGTTGGTAGCTATAATGGTACTTATAGTCCCCAATCGTATATATATGATACCGAGAGTAGTCAATATTTCACTCCCGCACTCAATGTTGAAAATATTGAGGCATCATCACTTACCTCAGTTTCTAATAATAAAATCGCTGTAGGTGGTTTAAAAGATACAAATGGAAATTTTCTTGGCTTAATTTGCACTACTGAAAGTTGTACAACCTATACTCAAGATGTTAATATAGATTCTACTTTAGTTTCAATATCAGAAAGTTCTCAGTACATAATTGGTTATCAAAATGATGGAACTACAACAACACCGTTTTATTTATTTAGAAATAATGGACATAATTCAGTTTTAAATTTAGAACCTGATTTTACTCCATTTGAACATTCATTAACCAATGATGGAATCACCATATTAGCCTATAACTATCCAGCAAATTTAGAGGAGGCATACTATTTCTATAACCCTGGGACACACGATTATTATAATGCAGTAGATTTTATTAATTCATTAAACTTAGGTATTAATACCACAGATGGTGATGAGTTTAGAATCTCTGGAATTTCTAATAATGGAAAATATCTTTATGGACACATAAAACAAGCTTCTAGTATTCAAGGTTTAGAAGCTGTTACAGTACCGTGGAGGATTTACTTCCCAAGTGGTATTACTAGTGCTTTAGAATCATTTCAGCCTGCTAATATTAAAGCCTTAAGTAAGAACTTAAAAGATAAAAAGAATGTTAAAACTACGTTTATGCAGTAAGTGAATGAATTTAATCTAGTATAATGATATAGACTGGCATTTAGATTCTCTAAATGCCAAATAATAAATTTTTTATTGATTACTAGTAAGTAGTGTGGATAGCATCGGGGAAATAGTTGCTACATGTGACACTATTTAAGCGATTAGTATAATTTATGACATTTTCAAGGTCAACTACACTGGTAAAATAGTAAGGCCAGCGTACTGTCCTTGTATTGAATAAGAACAGAGGTTTTCTGTTATAAGGATGAAACAGATAATTTTTTGATAATGTTAAAAACTTCCTTTTTCATTTATCTACTCTAATAAAAATCTGTTTTCTACATAAATCAGTTAATAATGATTAAGAGGTTTTAGTATTAATTCTCATTGTAAGTTTGTTTAAAATTAAAAACTCCAATACACATAGGACTAATAATACTATTTGTTATAACATCACAGCTCTTCATGTCCATGCTACACTTCAAAATCTCAGGTTTAGCATTGCCGGATTTAGCGTTTGATATGAATATCCTATCTTTGTTAATGCTTAGACTTAATGGTGATACCAGATGTTCATTTGGCATATTGATACATGATATGGAATCTACTGTTGCGCATTTTTCTATGTAAGAATTTGGAGGATTTGAATGAGTACGATAATAACTATTATTATAGTATTTTGAATAATAAAATGCACTAAGAGTTTTGTTATCCGGGATACAATTAAAATTACCATTAGCATCTACAAGACATTGAATTGCATTGCGAGGTGTGGTTCTACCACTGCCAGAATACTCGAAATCACTAATGTTAATATTCGGTGGGTTGTAGTAAAAAAACATTGGGTTTATGATATTGATTCTTGTCTCACCACAGCTATCAATATATCCTTGATTAGTAATATTACATCTAGTAACACCACCACTTTCTCCTTCTTTATATGAGTTCACTATGTAAATGTAATTATTGATAACCAATATATCTTGAGGGGCATTTAATTTGGATAAGGCAATATGGCATTTATAAGAGCCTTTATTTTCTCGACAACTAATCAATTGATTTGTAACATAATCGGTAACAAAAACAGTTTCAATGCTATCACTGACAGATTCCGAACTCATAAGGTTATTTCTTATATAAAAACCATCGTTGATTATCAAGGAGTTTTCAGAGTCATCATCGTTGGTATTGTTACTCTCTATATATACACTAACCACATTTTCATCAAAATTAATTTTAAAACTATCTGGTTCTATATTAGACTTGTCATTTGATAAATTTGCATTTTCTGATTCTGAAACTCGTCGCAAATAATTGATTCCATCTTCTAGGGATTTATTATCATTTTTTCCGGCGGCTGTAAAATTAACCGAGAAAATAGAACTATCAGATTGGGTCTGTCTGCTTTTATGAAGTTGAATATTTTTATCTATATTACTATTATTGGTATCTAGATTTGTCTGAGGTGCCATACTATAGCAGATGCATGCTACAACGATACAAACAATAAATATCTTATACTTCTTATTTGGAGACATTATATACCTTAAATATATTTTTATTATGATTAGACTTTTACCGTAAGTGTTTATATATCCTATTTAAGCAAAGAATTTTAGCATGCTATCTAATTTTTTCAATAAACAAAACAGTTCATCTGATATAAGTAGCTTTAGTACATATTAATTTTATTGTAGAAGATGTGTGCGGTAATGATAAAATTCTGATTACAAAATTTTTCAGGAATAGATATGCAATATTGGTTAATGAAGTCAGAGCCGGGAGAAGTTAGTATTGATGATTTGCAAAATATGCCCGAGCAAAAGGTAGAATGGTTTGGGATCAGAAATTATCAGGCACGAAACTTTATGCGCGATCAGATGAAGATCGGTGATTTGGCAATTTTCTGGCATTCTTCATGTAAAGAGCCTGGAATTTATGGCATCGTTGAGATTTGCTGTGATGCGCATCCAGATAGCTTTCAATTTGATCCAAATAGTGATTACTATGAGTCAAAATCTACTACTGATAAAGCCGTTTGGTGGTGTGTGGATGTCAAATTTATCAAGAAAACTAGATATATTTCAATACAAGAATTACGGACTTATCCAGAGTTAGAGGGAATGCGTGTCTTACAAAAAGGTAACCGTCTTTCAATCACACCAGTAACTCCTGAAGAATGGCAGTTTATTGAGAAATTACTTGATAAAAACAATTAAATCATGACACCAATAAGGGTCATTTATGTTTATTGAGAAAGTAATGTCAAGATTTACTCTAAGATTCATATTTTTTTGCCTGATATTGATAAAAGTTGAGGCTATTAGTAATTATACTAAGCTAGAGCAGATCATCCCATTACAACAACAGGCAATTGCCTATTATAATTCTGGTGGCAGTTTTAAGACTTTTGAAAGTAGTGTTTATAGTGGCATAACCGTTAAGGGGAATCTGGAGCAGGCTATTGATAGCTTTAAAAAAGCATATGAAATCGCACCTGAGCGCTTAGATTTTATCTATTCAATTGCGTCGTTACAGGTTTTATCTGGTAATCTTGATGCAGCAGAAAGTACTTATCTTGGTATAGAAGAGAAAGCTCCCAACGATCTAGCCGTACTTACTTATGAAACTGCTTATGCTCTTATTTGGGGCGAGAGTGGTGAGTATTCATACTATGCCCAAAAGCTAGCACAATTGAAAAATCCAGATGTTAGTAAAATGCAGACTGCAATTCAGATAGCTGCAAATAGCTTCAATTTAAAAATCAACTACCAATTGCCATTAAGCTCAAAAGTGGAATCAGGCGTTGCAATTGTTATTCTTGGTTATGCACTTAATCCAGATGGGAGTATGGATAAGAAATTAATTGAGCGGTTAAAAGCTGGACTATTAGCAGCTAAAGCCTATCCTAATACGCCCTTGATTGTTAGCGGTGGTGTAGCACAGAGTGGAGTTACTGAGGCTTATACCATGCAAAAGTGGCTTAAAATAAATGGCATTAGCCAAAATAGAATCATCATTGAAGATAAATCATTTGATACCTTAACTAATGCAATTAATACTATGCAAATATTGCAAGAGAAGCACCTAGATAAAGTAATTTTGGTTTCATCAGCTAATCATATCAGAAGAGCTACTGCGCTATTTCAGGAGGTGGCTACGGTTGATAATTTAAGTGTCAAAGTGATTGATACCCTTGCCGCTCAAGACAAAAATGAATTAACTAGGTTAGCCCCAAATGAGATAGAAAAAGCTTTAATTATTCGTGATACCTTGCGTGCTGCTGGGTTATGGGCATTGCCAGGTATGGTACGTTAGATAATGGAAAGATAAATATGCACAAACAAAATACTTTGAAAATAGCTTCTTATCAGATGAACGCAATTGTTGGTGATTTGATTGGGAATATGGATAAGCTGATTAACCAGATAAATCTGGCAATAGAGCGAAAAGCCGATATATTTATTGCCCCTGAGTTAGCCATTAGTGGTTACCCACCAGAAGACCTGCTCTTACGAGAGAGTTTTTATCAGAGCTGCCATAAACAGCTGGAACGTATTCTTCAAATTGATAGGATAACTATGCTTATTGGCTG
Source organism: Neisseriales bacterium (assembly GCA_008017155.1). Taxonomy (GTDB): domain Bacteria; phylum Pseudomonadota; class Gammaproteobacteria; order Burkholderiales; family UBA11063; genus Aquella. Next base: position 38,274 of record SSGX01000014.1, read on the forward strand.
TCCATATCGGATTGGTGCGGATAACTTCAATAGCCTGTTTGTCATTCGTGATGGTAATATAATTGGGCGTTATGACAAAATGTTATTGCCTAATTATGGTGTTTTTGATGAGTGCCGCTATTTTACTCCTGGAGTTAGTCCACTGATATTTGAAGTTAATCAGATTAAATGCGGGGTAGTAATTTGCGAAGATATGTGGGATAGCGTTCCCATCGCCGAAGCTAAAGAAAGTGGAGCAGAACTGGTTTTAATTGCAAATGCTTCTCCTTTTGAAACTGGCAAACATCAAGAACGTTTGCAGATTGCCAAATATCGAGTTGAAGAAAACCAAATTCCGTTAGTGTATGTTAATCAAGTTGGTGGACAGGATGAATTGATTTTTGATGGCGCTTCATTTGCTAAGAATAAAGATGGTAATGTGGTTTATCAAGAAACCGCATTTGCTGAGAACTTAGCTTTCCTAAATTTTATGGATGGTGATATTCAGAGAGCTGAAATAAATCAGTATCCAGAAAATGAAGCGGCAATTTATAATGGTTTAAAGCTTGCTTTACATGATTATATTAATAAAAATGGTTTTAAAGGCGTAGTCTTGGGGCTATCTGGTGGGATTGATTCGGCTCTAACTTTGGCAATTGCGGTTGATGCATTGGGAGCTGATCGGGTAATGGCGGTGATGATGCCATCTCAATATACTGCGGGAATAAGTGTTGATGATTCGCGGGAAATGGTAGATATTTTAAAAGTAAGATATGAAGAAATAGCTATCAAGCCATTATTTGATGGTTTTTGTAATTCCCTTGAAACAATATTTGAAGGCTTAGCTACTGATACAACCGAAGAAAACCTTCAGGCTAGGATTCGTGGTAATCTTCTAATGGCAATTTCCAATAAATTTGGTTATCTGGTTGTAACTACTGGCAATAAATCTGAAATGACTACCGGGTACGCTACTTTGTATGGTGATATGGCTGGTGGTTTTGCTTTACTCAAGGATATTACAAAGACTCAGGTATATCAATTATCACGCTGGCGTAATACGCAGGGCTATGTTATTCCTGAACGAATTATTACTCGTGCACCTAGTGCCGAACTTCGTGATAATCAATGTGATCAGGATTCCTTGCCTGAATATGATATTCTGGATAAGATTTTGGTTGATTTAGTTGAAAACAGATTATCAACTGAAGAAATAATTGCTAAAGCTTACGCTAATACTGATGATGTGCATAAAGTAGCACATTTGTTAAAGATTAATGAATACAAACGGCGGCAGGCGGCAGTAGGTCCAAAAGTTTCACGAAGTGCTTTTGCCAAGGATTGGCGCTATCCGAATACGAATAAGTTTCGGTTTTAAAAGAATTTTTTACTGGTGATTGAAATTTTATTTTAAATCCCTATCTATTTTCAAGTATTATTTTTTAGTTAAAGTAGGTTGATAAAGCCTTAATGCTTAATATTAATTGTGACGGAGTTAACTATGAAAAAATTTCTTGTTCTTGCTATTCTTGCTGGGGTAGTCTCATTTACCCCAGAGTATTCATTTGCAGCAACCAGCTCGCTTAGTCAAAGTATGCCAGATTTTTCTGGAATCTATGATAGTGTTGGTAAATCAGTTGTAAATATCAATGTGACACAGGTGGTTCAGCCACAAAATTCATTTGGTAGTACTGGTGACCCAATGTTTGATTATTTTTTCAAGCGTATGTTACCACCTCAGCAGCAAAAATATAAGCAGCGCGGCTTAGGTTCAGGATTTGTAATTTCCTCGGATGGGTATATCTTAACTAATGCACATGTGGTTGCTAATGCGGATACGGTAACAGTTAAATTAAGTGATAAGCGTGAATTTAAGGCAAAAGTGGTTGGTTATGACTTATCAACAGACGTTGCCGTTGTCAAAATAGCAGCAAGTGGATTACCAGCGGTGAAGATTGGTGACCCAAATCAGCTAAAACCGGGGAACTGGGTACTTGCGATTGGTTCGCCATTTGGACTTGAAAATACCATTACTCAGGGTATAGTTTCGGCGCTTTCGCGGAATTTACCGGATGATAGCACGGTGCCGTTTATCCAGTCTGATGTACCGATAAATCCGGGCAATTCTGGTGGACCATTGATTAATCTAGATGGTGAAGTAGTTGGTATCAATTCGCAAATCTATAGTAAAAGTGGCGGCTATATGGGAATCTCTTTCTCAATTCCAATTGACTATGCGATGAGAATTGCTAATCAATTAAAAGCAACTGGTAAAGTCGTACACGGACGTTTGGGAATTGCGGTACAACCAGTTACTGATGAATTGGCTGCTTCGTTTGGTTTAAGTAAGGCAACTGGTGCATTGGTAAATGGAGTTGATGCTGGGTCAGCTGCGGAGAAAGCTGGCATTCAAGTAGGCGATGTAATTCTTAAAGTTAATGGTCAGGATGTTACTGATACGGCTATATTGCCACAGGTAGTAAGTAATCTTGGTCCAGATAAGCAGGTTGATCTTGTAGTATGGCGCAATAATAAGACAATCAATATCACGGCAACCACTATGGCAGCTCCAGATGCGAATAATGGTAGTGCTCCAGTTGCCAATAACTCCAAACAGCCAAAACAGATTGATAAATTAGGGCTTGTTATAAGTCAGTTATCAAGTAGTCAATTAAAGCAGCTAGGAAATAAATTATCCGGTGGGGTGGTGGTCCAATCAGTAAATGGCGATGCTCAATTTGCCGGGATCTCACCGGGTGATATTATCATTGGGGTAGCTAATGCTCCAGTTACTTCGGTTGATCAATTATTAAAAATTGTTGCTCGCTATCAAAGTGGACAAACAATTGCACTAAAAATTCTACGTACTGATGGACAACAATGGGCAACAATATTTGTTCCTCTCACAGTCAAATAGTATTTTTAAAATTAGGCGGGCATTGCCCGCTATTTTTTTGTCATGTTAAAGACTATGTTATAATCTTCATATTTTTCTGCAAATTTATTTTAGGTATTTATGAAACATATTCGAAATTTCTCCATTATTGCGCATATTGACCATGGTAAATCAACCTTAGCCGACCGCTTCATTGAGTTTTGTGGTGGATTAGATAAGCGTGAGATGGATAGTCAGGTTCTTGACTCAATGGATATTGAAAAGGAACGTGGTATTACAATTAAAGCCCAGACAGCAGCGCTTCAGTATAAAGCTCTCGATGGTAATATTTATAATCTTAATCTGATTGATACTCCTGGGCATGTCGATTTTTCGTATGAAGTTTCACGCTCTTTATCTGCTTGTGAAGGTGCGCTACTGGTTGTAGATGCCTCACAGGGCGTTGAAGCACAAACAGTAGCCAACTGCTACACCGCAATCGATCTTGGTGTCGAAGTTTTACCGGTTTTAAATAAAATTGATTTACCGTCTGCTGAGCCAGAGCGGGTAGCTCAGGAAATTGAAGATATTATTGGGCTTGATGCTACTGATGCCGTTCATTGTTCGGCGAAGACTGGCGTTGGCTTACAGGAAGTATTAGAATTAGTAGTTGCTAAGATCCCTGCGCCTAAAGGTAATCCAGATCAACCTTTAAAAGCCTTAATTATTGATTCATGGTTTGATAATTATGTTGGCGTGGTTATGCTGGTTCGAGTTGTTGATGGACAATTAAAACCAAAAGATAAAATCAAATTTATGAGTAATAAAGCCGTCTTCCTGTGTGAGCAGGTGGGAGTATTTACACCAAAATCAGTACAAAAAACAGCATTATCTGCTGGAGAAGTAGGGTTTGTTATTGCCGGGATTAAAGAATTGCAATACGCCAAAGTTGGTGATACGATTACACTAGACTCAAACTCTGCAACCGAAGCCTTACCCGGCTTTAAACAGATCCAGCCAAAAGTTTTTGCTGGACTTTATCCGGTTGAATCACATGATTATGAGGCCTTGCGTGATTCTTTAGAGAAGTTAAAACTAAATGATGCTTCGCTAAATTTTGAACCAGAAGTTTCGCAGGCGCTTGGTTTTGGTTTCCGCTGTGGATTTTTGGGCTTACTTCATTTGGAAATCGTCCAAGAGCGTTTAGAGCGTGAATTTGATATGGATTTGATAACAACTGCACCAACGGTTGTTTATCAAGTTGTTGAAAAAACTGGTGAAGTTATTTCTGTTGAAAATCCAGCAAAATTACCAGATCCAAGTCGCATACAAGAAGTACGTGAACCAATTATTACCTCTAATATTCTTGTTCCTAATGATTATGTCGGTGCTGTAATTACCCTATGTACGCAAAAGCGTGGGGTCCAGTTAAACATGCAATACATGGGACGGCAAGTAATGCTTACCTATGAAATGCCGCTAAATGAAGTAGTTCTTGATTTCTTTGATAAACTTAAATCAGTTTCTCGTGGCTATGCTTCATTTGATTATGAATTTAAGGAATTTCGCGTATCTGATTTGGTAAAACTGGACGTTCTGGTTAATGGCGAGCGAGTAGATGCGTTATCGCTAATTGTCCATCGGGCAAATTCCCAGTATCGTGGGCGTGAGTTGGTTGCCAAATTACGTGAATTAATTCCGCGCCAAATGTTTGATATTGCAATTCAGGCTGCAATTGGCTCCCATATTATCGCGCGTGAAACGGTTAAAGCGATGCGGAAAAATGTCCTTGCCAAATGTTATGGTGGCGATATTACGCGTAAGAAAAAGCTGCTTGAGAAACAGAAAGCTGGTAAGAAACGGATGAAACAGGTTGGTAATGTCGAAATTCCACAAACTGCCTTTCTAGCAATCCTACAAGTTGAATAAACAGCAATAGTTAATGATTAACTCTGATAAAATATTTGAAGGGTTATTCTTAATACAAAATCAAATGGGGTATTTTTTATGTGGCAGTTATTTAAAGTTGGACGAAGATTATTAGTATTTATAGGTTTGACTTTAACTATCTTGTCTTTAGTTTCCTGTAATGGTGCTGGTGGTAGTTCGGCTTCTAGTTCGTCACCAACACCTACGCCAACACCAACGCCAACGCCAACGCCAACACCAAGTCCAGTAATTGTTGCGGGACAACTTTATTTTAATCTAACCTCATTGTCGCTTAATCGTGGTGAAACTGCCACAGTTCAATTAAATTTGGTTAATAGTCAGAATGTAACAAATTTACAGGCTACTATTTTATCTTCAAATTCGGGAATTATATCTGTAACATCTGGAAGTTGTAATTTGAGTTCAGCAATTCCAAGTTGTACGGTTACTGTAGTTGCAAATCAATCAGGTTCCACAAACATTTATGCTTCTGCAACAGGATATTCTAGTCCATATTTGTTGATTAATGTTCCCGTACAAGCTGGATCAATTGCTTTTAATATCAGTTCTTTATCTATTAACCTGTCGGAAAGTGCAACAGTTAATTTAACCTTAAATAATAGTGGTGGAGTAACTTCAGTTCCAGTTGTCTTTAGTTCTTCGCCTTCTGGAATTATTAGTACTACTCCATCAACATGTACATTGTCCACAACAAATAATGTTTGCTCGGTTCAGATTAATGGTTTACAGTTAGGAACAGCAACTTTAAATGCTACTGCAGAAGGATATACAATAACGCCGATATTAGCAAACGTTATCATGCCATCAACGAGTCTTGTAGCATTTTCTTCTGTTCCAACCTCTTTAGTATCTGGTGAATCATTCACTACCGTTATGTATTTGAATAGTAGTGGGGCAGTATCTAGTTTACCTGTAGCTCTTACTTCTACAAGTAGCTCTGTAGTTAGTGTTAATCCTCAGTCATGCACGTTATCAACAGCCTCTCCTTCTTGTAATGTTGTACTAACTGGAGGACAAACAGGGAATAGTACAATTGGTGCTTCGGTTAATGGTACCTTATACGAATCTTTTATCACTAGTGTTTCTCCTGCTGTGAATGATGTTTCATTTAATCCTAATTCTGCTAATATGTACCTCGGGCAGAGTGCTCAAATAGCAGTTCAGTTAAGTTATTCGGGCACGGTTGGATCTGTTCCTATCAATTTTTATAGTACAGAAAGTAATATAGCTACCGTTTCGCCTTCAACTTGCCAGCTTTCTTCACTTAGCTCAAGTTGTAATATAACAGTTAGTGGTATTGGTGCAGGAAATGCTGTAATTTATGCGAAAATTCAAGGAGAATCTGTAAATCAGACAGTGCCTGTCTCAGTTGAGCCTTTATCCGGTTGGAATAGCTTACCAAATACTCCACAAGTAAGTGGGCGATCTAATAATATTGGTGAAGCGCTTGATCAATATGGAAATATATATTTGTCTTATCAGACAAGTAATAGCTTGTATGTATATAGATATGATCCTTCTTTGGCTAGTTCTGCATGGCAACAAGTTGCAAGTAGCTTAAGCTCATCTTCACTATCTCCTTATTCTTCATTATATCTTTCTGGTGTGAATGATATATATTTGGGATATACTAGCAATGATCAGAGAGTGTATTCTCAGTACGCTTTACCAGATTCTGCAAGTTGGCAGCAAAGGGGTCCTTTGGTTTTGAACCTACCTTATGAACCCCAAACCCCTTGTTTAAGTCAGTTTCCTGATCGTACGGTAGATATGTTAGGTAGTTATGTTGCTTTAACAATACCTGGTGATAATCGCCCATATATTGGCTTTCAAGATAATACTCTGATTGGTACCGATGTAAAAACCATGACAGTCGAGTCAACTACCTATACCTGTGTATCTTCAGGTTATAATGGTGGGGGAATGCTTAGTATCTGGAATTATCTCGGTGCATCGACTTGGCTAGTTAATAATAAAATTTCTGCAGGATATGCTAGTCAGATTAAAATGGCAGTTACACCTAATGGTGGTACTACATATCCAATTTACGTAGCATATGTTGATGCAGCAAATAATAATAGTGTTACTGTACAGCAGCGATCTAGTTCTATCAGTTCTTGGTCAGTTGTTGGTAGTGCAGGTATTAGTGGTGGGCAAGCAAATTTTATTAGTCTTGCAGTTAATAGTACAGGTACTCCTTACATAGCATATCAAGATGTTCCAAATAGTAGAAAGTTGATTATAAAAAACTATTCAGGTGGAAGTTGGCAAAATATTGGTGGAACTCAGATATCTGTTGGTACTGCAAGTTATATCTCACTTGCCATCCGAGAAAGTGATAATGTTCCATTTGTGGCTTATCAGGATTCTGGGGTAAACGATAGTATTATTGTGAAGTATTATGATACTACGACAAATTCATGGCTTGCTGTAGGTGATCCAATTGCTACTTATTTTGGTAATTATGGAGCCTATACAGCCCTACAGATATCTTCTGTTACAGGTCAGCCAATAGTTTCTTTTCAGGGAGGGACTCCAAGTACAGGTAACTCTAGCGCTAGCGTAATGTTCTATGTGCCATAGTTGATAAAGTATGTGAAAGACGACTATTCAGGTCATTTACCAATCGTATATGGTTAAAAAGCTAGATTAATATAAAGGGGTCAAATAAAAAGGGAGTAATTATGTTACCCCCTTTTTTATTATTCTTATGGTTGATAGTAGTAAGTAGCTATTCCACTACTTGCTTGTGCAGGTGACGTATTTTGATATGCTATTGCCGGTTGATAGCTGTATGGTGGTTGATATGGTGGCTGCAATAACATTGTCATGAACGTATAGGTTCCATAATTATTGGGACTATTCGGTAGCATTGAGCCAAGCTGACTCCATGAGTTGCTTGAAGAGGAGTATTGTTGGACAACAATATTATTTCCCATGCCAGAATCCTGATAGGCAACAAGAGGAACATTTGTCGCGGGATTTACCGTGATGCTTATGTAAGTCGCTTTACCAACAGATATATTACTACTACCTAAATTTTGCCATGCTCCATTGCTATATGTCATGACAGTCAGTCGATTTTGCGCAGAAGAGTCTTCAAATGCAATATATGGGTTTCCAGAGGTATCAACAGCTAGGCTTATAAAATTCACTGGGTTCCCAGTAATATTTGGATTGCCGACTAAAGACCAACTCCCACCTTCATTAGTCAGTTCCATTACACTAACTCCACCGTTGTAGGATCCATCAGCATATGCAACATATACCGGATATGAGGTACTTACTTGTGTTGGTGTAGCAGCTACATGAACTTGAGAAACAGTTCCTGAGGTTATTGAGGTTTCTCCAGTTAGATTCGTATTAAAAATACTTAGCTTTCCATTGCCACGGTATGCTGGAGCATAACAAGTACCACTCTCAACTGTTATTGATGATGCTCCGTAATTTGTGGTATCACTAAAGGCAATTATTTGGTATCCATCACCTGGAGCCAATGCCATCCAAGCATTATTTGATGTTACATCATGAGAGATTGGATTTGGACATTGAACCCCTATTCCGGTTCCTATATATGTATAACTTTGTAAGTATGCGGCTTTTCGCGATGAACTGAAGTTAATCTTATCTGGAAGTGCTTTTAGGAAGGCAATTATTGGATTATCTTCAGGATTAGACTCTGAAAGATACATAATATTCACATTAAATTGACCATCAACTGCAATTGACGTGCTTGCCGAGCCAAGAGACATATTTAATGTACCTGCAATTTGTTGCCAACTTTGAGTTGATTGTCCAAAATTATAGCGATAGATATTTAAGCTTTCATTTCCTTGGTATGCTAAGTAAAGATTACCAAGCTGATCACTAGTTAGACCTACATTATTAGCTCTACCATTTACTTGTGGTGTATTTGCAGTTGCAGTCCAACCTGATAACGGGATCGAGACATTTACAGTAGCTTGAGGTGCGAGATAACCAACAGCTGCTGCTATAATCGCGGTTGATTCTTGTTGACTTTCAGCTGTTATCTGTATAGTACAATTTGGTGCAAGAGAAGAGAGTGTACAGTAACTAGGAGATATATTTACTAATTGTAATGGAGATTCTTGTAACGATACAATCATTGGAGCAACTGCGCTACTTCCCGTTAGGGATAAAATGATACTACTAGTCTCTCCAACGCCAAGGTTAACTGTAGTTGTATTGAAAGATAGTTGCCCAGCCACAACGTTTGTACTATTATTAGTGCTACCGCCACCTAATGGCACACAGCCACAGATCACCAAAACTAACAAATAGAAAAACACAAAATAATTAATTTTTTTTTGATTCATATAGTTCACAAAGTTTGATTTGAAATATTAATAGGAGAATCATTTTATCATTTTTTATATTTATCTGTTAGACTTATCTTAAGGATCAGCGCTAAGTAGTGGTTTTATGATAAAATAATAGAGAAAATTATATTTTAATGGTGACAAAGATGCATAATCTGTTTAATACTCAGTCTGAAATTAGTACCTCAAGTGGAAAGTCTTACAAATATTACTCCCTACCCAAATTAGCCGATGCAGGTTTTAATCTCAAAAAACTCCCTGTATCAATAAGAATTGTTCTAGAAGCAGTGTTGCGCAATTACGACAACATCAAGGTTAATGAAGAGCATGTTAAACAATTAGCCAACTGGCAGGCAAAAGGTGAACGCGTTGATGAGATTCCTTTTGTAGTTGCTCGTGTAGTATTGCAGGATTTTACCGGGGTTCCTCTATTATGTGATTTGGCAGCAATGCGTACCGTTGCTGATAAACTTGGTAAGGATTCAAAAATCGTTGAACCACTAGTGCCTGTCGATTTGGTCGTTGATCATTCGGTACAAGTTGATTATTATGGTAATCCAAATGCGTTACGTCAAAATATGGAGCTTGAATTTGAGCGCAATAATGAGCGTTACCAGTTTATGAAATGGGGAATGCAGGCTTTTGATACCTTTGGTGTAGTTCCTCCGGGCATTGGTATCGTGCATCAGGTTAATTTGGAATATTTATTCCGTGGTGTGCAGCATAAAGGTGATGTTGTATATCCTGATACCCTAGTTGGTACTGATTCGCATACAACCATGATTAATGGCGTTGGTGTAGTTGGTTGGGGTGTTGGTGGTATTGAAGCGGAGGCCGGCATGCTTGGGCAACCAGTTTATTTCTTGACTCCTGATGTAGTTGGGGTTGAACTTAAAGGTAAACTAAATGAAGGTGTGTTGGCGACTGATCTGGTTTTGACTATTACTGAAATGCTACGTAAAGAGAAAGTAGTTGGTAAATTTGTTGAATTTTATGGTGAAGGTGCAGCTAGCTTATCAGTTACTGACCGGGCAACGATTGCTAATATGGCACCTGAATATGGCGCGACCATGGGCTTCTTTCCAGTTGATAGTGAAACTGTACGTTTTATGCGTGCAACCGGGCGTAAAGAAGAAGATTGCGAATTATTTGAAAAATATTTCAAAGCGCAGGAATTATTCGGTATGCCGAAAACTGGTGAAATTGAATATACCAAATCTTTGAGTCTTGATTTATCAACCATTAAGCCTTCATTAGCTGGTCCAAAACGTCCACAAGACCGGATTGAGCTTGGTAGTATGAAATCAACTTTCAACTCGCTATTTGTGAAACCAATTGCTGAAAATGGCTTTAATAAAAAAGCTGAAGATTTAACTGCACGCTATCCAACTAAACTTGATGGTGTAGATATCGGTAATGGCGATGTGTTAATCGCTGCAATTACTTCATGTACTAATACTTCAAATCCAACAGTACTTTTGGGTGCTGGTTTATTGGCTAAAAAAGCAGTCGAAAAAGGTTTACATGTTCATAAACGAGTAAAAACTTCTCTCGCGCCGGGTTCTCGTGTAGTTACTGAATATCTGGCTAAGTCTGGTTTACAGCCATATCTTGACCAGCTTGGCTTTAATATTGTTGGTTATGGTTGTACTACTTGTATTGGTAATGCTGGTGATTTAAAACCGGAAGTAAATGAAGTTATCAGTGCTAATGATGTTATTGGCTGTGCGGTATTATCTGGAAATCGTAATTTTGAAGCGCGGATTCATCCAAATATCAAAGGTAATTTCTTGGCATCTCCGCCATTGGTGGTAGCATTTGCAATTGCTGGGCGGGTTAATATTGATATGACTAGCGAACCAATTGGTAAAGGTAGTGATGGTAAAGATGTATATCTTAAAGACATTTGGCCAACTAGTGAAGAAATTGCTAGTTTGATGCACTTGGCACAAAATCCAGATACATTTAAAAAACTTTATTCTGATTTCACGTCAGGTCATGATCTATGGAATAATGTTAAATCTTCTACTGGTAATGTCTATACTTGGCCTGAATCAACTTATATTGCTGAGCCACCATTCTTTACTGACTTTGGCATGACTTATTCAGATATTGGTGATATTAATAATGCGAAGCCGTTATTAATTGTTGGTGATTCCGTTACTACTGATCATATTTCACCAGCTGGTTCATTTAAGGCAACTACTCCTGCTGGAAAATACTTACAGGAGCGAGGAGTTGAACCAAAAGACTTCAATTCATACGGTTCACGGCGTGGGCATCATGAAGTTATGATGCGTGGAACTTTTGCCAATGTGCGGATCAAAAACTTAATGATTCCAGCTAAAGCTGATGGTTCACGAGTTGAGGGTGGTTATACGCTATACAATGGTGAGCAGACAACTGTTTATGAAGCCGCAATGAAATATGTGAATAGTAACACTCCAACTGTCGTTATTGCTGGAGAAGAATACGGTACAGGTTCTTCGCGTGACTGGGCAGCAAAAGGAACTCAATTACTTGGCGTTAAAGCAGTAGTTGCCAAGAGCTTTGAGCGGATTCATCGTTCAAATCTAGTTGGTATGGGTGTGTTACCACTGCAGTTTAAGGCTGGTGAGTCTGCTGATAGTCTTGGATTAACTGGAACTGAAACCTATTCGGTGCTTGGGGTTACTAATGATCTTAAAGCACAACAAGATTTGACGCTACGTATTACCTATGCTGATGGAAAATCGAAAGATGTTTCTGTTTTATGTCGGATTGATACCCCAATTGAAGTTGAATACTACAAACATGGTGGTATTCTTCCGTATGTATTGCGTGAGATCTTGAGTAAATAAACAAGTAACTGTTAGACTATCTCGTAATGGCTATGTTGCAAGGCTACAGTGTACTTCTCAAGTAAACCACGAAGCCTTACCTTTTGCTCTTACTACATACTCCGGCAGTTATAGTGGTACGCTTCTCCAATAATTATAATAAGCAAAAGCCCCGTAAAGAATACGGGGCTTTTCATCAAGATGAAAAAATTTCTGGATATTTTCCAGAAATTTCTGTTTTATGCATTATAGAAAATAAAGTTTTTTGTTTTATAGGCAACTTGCATTCTTTGCGCCCATTTTGGTTGTGATATTGATTTGTCATAGTAGTGGGTCATACTATCTGAAATTTTAAGCTTGCTGCTACCATCTTCCGATTGATTTACATTGTCGAAAGCACGAATTAATTGTGCAGTATCACTTAGCTTATAATAAGCAATCATCTCACTATAGTTCTTAAATTTAAGTTTTTTAGGTGTAGTATTAGTCCAGCTAAACTGGTTCTTTGCAAAAACAACATTACATGCATCTTGATTGGTATCGTGCATGCGGTTTATAACTACCCGATTTATTAATTGACATTCTGTATCTGAGGCACTACGGCACTCTTTATATAAGTTAATTGCCATGCATAAGTTCGCCGTGACTACTAACATACCTTTTCTCCTTTTAAGGGATAGACTAAGATTGAGTTCCTTTGTTTAAAGTCTATATGGTTTATGCTTATACAAACAGTGTAAGCTTTTCGATAAGGGCGTATTATTACATAAGATTATTTATTTGTCAATAGCTCATCTTTTGTAAGGTACTGATTTTATTTATTTTAATATTGGAATTTTGCAAACAAAAAAGCCATTTTTCTGGCTTTTTAGTTGTAATATTTAGTTTTGATTGTTCTATTTTTGATATAAAGTGGTTGATTGTGTTGTTTATTGCTTCGGAAAAGGTGCGATAAAATATTTTTTTGTAGATATTTGTAGTTCATTCCTCTCTCAGTTTGTTAATGAAGGCTTTTAGGGGTAGGGGTAGTTCAGAATTTATTTCAATATTTTTTTCAGTAATGGGGTGTATAAATTTTATATGATAGGCGTGAAGAAACATGCGTTTTAATCCTTTCTTCTGTAGTAAATCATTACTGGCAAAATCGCCATATTTTTCATCACCAGCAATAGGGTAGCCAATTGATTGTAAGTGAATTCTAATTTGATGTGTTCTTCCTGTTTGTAGCGAGGCGCTCAATAGGGTAAACTCTTTGAATCGTTCTTTGACAGTAAAAATTGTATGTGAAAACTGACCATTTTCATGATCAATCTTAACTTTCCGCTCACCAGACTTTGTTGTATACTTAAAAATTGGTAATTTTACATTTCGCTTGTTATCGGGAATTACTCCGATGCCTAAAGCATAGTACTCCTTCAGCATTAAATTATTCTTCATTAACTCCTGAAGTTTGATCAGTGCATTTCTTTTTTTTGCAAGAATAAGGATTCCAGAGGTTTCTTTATCAAGCCGATGTGCTAGTTCGAGAAATTTATGATCAAGATTTTGCCTAAGCTGTTCAATAACACCAAATGATACTCCGCTGCCTCCGTGACAAGCTGTCCCCGCTGGCTTATCAATTATCAGATAATAATCATCTTCAAATAAAACCGGGAAAGTCGTTTTTGGAATATTGTTTTTTTCTTCGGTCGTAGCTATTCTGATTGGAGGAATGCGGATAGAATCACCTATTTCAACTTTTGTACTTGCATCCGCTCTGGATTTATTTATCCGGACTTCTCCATTTCTTATAATTTTATAAATATGGCTCTTTGGGACACCTTTTAAGATCTTTATCAAAAGATTATCTAAACGTTGGCTTTCCTCATTTTCTGTTATTTCATAAAAATTTACTTGGTTTCTGTTTAATTCATTCATTAGGAAGTCCATTTTAGTTTATAATTATAGATTGATTTATGCTTGGCGTAATTGTAACTTATTTTTGGTCTAAAAGTATTTGTGTTCCAGTTAGACCCAACTGGTTATCAGAAATAAGGTGTCTGGTTCAATGCGGAGGAGATATGTAATTGTACATTGACAGAATTTACATATTAGCAGTTTAAGTCAATAGGATTAAGTTTTATTTTAAATATATTCAGCTAATTAGCTATTTCTTTTGTTTAATTTTAATTATATATCAAACTGATAAATGTGTTCAGCAGTCGCCTAATATACGGCTATTAAAAAATATTAATTTATTAAGTGATCTAAATGTAATGTTGCTAAAAACCTATGTGAAATATACTGTTCATCAGCAATTGATTTAATAATCGTTGCACAGCAGTTTTAAATATTATTTTGGGCTGGTTAAAGCTTAAAATTGGTTGTTATTAGGTAACTATTATAGTGGTTTTATTTATAACCAAATTTTAATTTCTTGCAATATAGTAATTTTAAATAAACAAGAAGATAGCTTAATTAGCCAAAAGGATCTGATTAAGCATGAAAAGAATGTTATTTAATGCAACTTATGCGGAAGAGCTAAGAGTTGCAACTGTCGATGGGCAGCGATTAATTAATTTTGATATCGAAACCAGTAGTAAAGAGCAGCGCCGTGGTAATATCTATAAAGGTGTAGTAACCCGAGTTGAACCTTCACTTGAAGCTTGTTTTGTTGATTATGGTACTGAAAAACAAGGGTTTCTACCATTTAAAGAAATTGATTTCCGTTATCTTCCAGAAGTAAATGGTCAACGTGGTCGTGATTTTACTAAGTTACCAGAAGGTACCGAGTTAATTGTTCAGGTAGAAAAAGATGAGCGTGGTAATAAAGGTGCTGCATTAACAAGCTATATTACCTTACCAGGACGTTATTTGGTATTAATGCCTAATAATTCCCGTGCTGGTGGCATCTCAAGGCGTATTGAAGGCGATGACCGTGATGAATTAAAATCATTAATGAGTCAGCTCGAAGTTCCACATGGTATGAGCGTTATTCTAAGAACAGCAGCATTAGGTCGAGTTGTAGAAGAGTTACAATGGGATTTAACTTATCTACTTAAATTATGGTCAGCAATAAAAATTGCCGCAACAGAGCAAAAAGGGTCTTTCCTGATTTATCAGGAAAGCAGTCTGGTAATTCGTTCTATCCGTGATCATTTTAGCCCAGATATAACTGAGGTTTTGATTGATACTGAAGAAGTTTATAATCAGGCACGTCAGTTTATGGCACATGTGATGCCTAATTATGCTGAGCGTATCAAATTTTATCGCGATGATGTTCCACTATTTTCACGATTCCAAATCGAGCATCAGATTGAGTCAGTTTATTCGAGATCAGTGAATTTACCATCCGGTGGCTCAATTGTTATCGACCATACAGAAGCCCTAACTGCCGTTGATGTAAACTCAGCAAAAGCAAATAAGGGTGCAGATATTGAAACTACTGCTTTTTTGACTAATCTTGAGGCTGCAGAAGAGGTTGCTAGACAGTTACGGTTACGTGATTTGGGTGGTTTGGTAGTAGTTGACTTCATTGATATGGAAAATCCACGTAATCAGCGCGAACTGGAAAATCATTTTAAATTGCAACTAGGTCTTGATCGCGCGCGAATTCAAATGGGTAAACTTTCTAAATTTGGTTTACTTGAATTATCACGTCAACGGCTACAATCTTCTCTAGATGAGTCAAGTTCAGTTGCGTGTCCTCGATGTGCAGGTGTAGGGACAATTCGTGGGATTGAATCTAGCGCATTACACATCTTACGTATAGTTCAGGAAGAAACTGTAAAAAACGGCAATCATTTATCTGCATTACACGTGCAGTTGCCAGTAGATGTTGCTACTTATCTTTTAAATGAACGTCGTGATGATGTCGCAAAAATAGAAGCCAGGATGAAGGTTAAAATTGTTTTGATACCTAATGTTCATTTGGATTCTCCTAATTATCGGATTAAAAAACTTTCATACGATAACTATGATAACAATTTTAATAAGTCAAGTTATAATCTGGTAGAAGTACCTGAAGAAACACCTGGTTATAAAGCTGCGAGTAATAAACCAGAACTTCCAGCAAATAGACAGCCAGTGGTACAGGGCATTCAAGAAAATCCTCCGGCTCCTGTAATTGAACCACGTAAGTCTAAATCTTTGTTTGGTGGTCTTGTTAAGAAAATCGGCGAATTATTTGCAAATAAGCCAGAAGAAGTTAAACCTTCGCAAAATAAAAATCAGCGTAAACGTCCTGTGAATAATCAACGTAGTAATTCGGGTTACCGTCAGCGTGATACAGAACAGCGTAATGAGACACGAGCTAATAATTCTTCACGCGAAGCTCGTTCTGAACAAGTTACTATTGATGGACAAAAAGTTCGCCCAGTTGCAGTTACTAAAAGCAATGATAGGATACAGACTGTGCGTCCGTCACAACCAAACGCATTTGTGAAAAGTGAATCTAAAAATGAAGCACCAGCAAAAGCGGAACGCGAGCGACAACAAGTAGAAAAATCAGAGCGTCCTGAAAAGCAAGAGCGTAATCGAAATAATCAACGGAATAATGTAAAGCAAAATAATGTTGAAAGAAAAGAAGTTTCTGCTCCATCTCAATATCGTCAAAAGGTAGTAGCGGCTGAACCGTTAAAAGTTAATCTACTTCCAGATGATAAGATTAATGTAGCGTCGAAGAATGTTACACCACAAACAATCTTTGCAGCAAGTGCTTCAGGTGCAGTAGTGGCTACTGTTATTGCAAATCCAGTAATTGCTGATACGGTGGTTAAGGATGATAGTAATACTATAAAAATTGAAGTAAACGTAGCGGAAGTTGCCGCAGTTGTTGAGTATATTCCAGAGCCAGTTGATTTAGGTAGTCTGGAACTTGTTTCTACGAAAGAGGAGCTACTAGCTCAGGAAATACCGCAGACTGTTGAAATAAAAGGTACACGCTTTAGTGATATTGTAATTGAAGAAAAAGTTATAGATCCAAATGTGGTCTATCAACAGGTTGAAACTAAATCATCATAAATTTAAAGGCACCATTAGTGGTGCCATTTTTCATGCTGCATGGCACAAGGGGAGTTATTATGTTAAGTCCGTTAGATATGTTCGCAATTGGTGTTGGTCCATCTAGTTCTCATACTGTTGGTCCAATGAAGGCAGGATTAGAGTTTGCCAATAAATTGGAAAAGAATGGTTTACTACTACAAGTTAAAGGGCTAAAATCTCATTTATATGGTTCATTGGCATTGACTGGTGAAGGGCATGGAACCTTTCTTGCTGTCCTTAATGGCTTATCAGGGCAGCATCCTAAAACTATAGACCCAGATACAATATACTCCCGTGTTGAAGAGATAAAAAATAGTAATGAATTAAATCTTAATGGGAAGCATAAGGTTGCCTTTAACTATGCTACCGATCTATTGATTCATAAAGATCAATTTCTTCCAGAACATGCGAATGGAATGAGGTTTACTGCACTTGACTTGGATGGAAATATTCTTCTGGAAGAAGAGTATTTTTCGATTGGTGGTGGTTTTATTCTGGATAAAGAACAAATAATGAATCGGAAAGAAAATGAAGCTAGTACAGATCAAGAAATTTCGGTTCCTTATCCCTTTCATAATGCGGAAGAATTATTTGGGCATTGCCATAAAAATAATTTAAGTGTTGCTGAGGTTGTTTTGGCAAATGAACTTGTCTTTAAAACAAGAATAGAAGTATATAAAGAGGCTTTGGAAATCGCAGAAGTAATGCGCTATTCGGTTAATCGCGGTATATTGCATGATGGTATTTTGCCTGGTGGGCTTAATGTTAAACGAAGAGCGCCGCAATTATATTCAAAATTGATAAAGAATGATTTGAATCTGGTTTCAGATCAGGATCGTCGTTTATTGGCAATGACTTATGCGATAGCGGTTAATGAAGAAAATGCTGCTTTTAGCCGAGTGGTTACTGCGCCAACCAATGGTTCTGCTGGGACAATTCCGGGTGTATTGGAGTACTACCGCAATTTTTATCTTGGGGTAACGGATGATAAGATTGTTGAGTTTATTTTGACTGCTGGTGCAATTGGTAATCTATATAAATACGGAGCTTCAATCTCTGCGGCTGAAGTTGGTTGTCAGGGAGAAATTGGCGTTGCTTGCTCAATGGCGGCTGGTGCGATGACAGCGGTATTGGGCGGCAGTTATTTGCAGGTTGAGAAGGCGGCCGAAATTGCAATGGAGCATTGTCTTGGCATGACTTGTGATCCGATAAATGGTCTAGTGCAAATCCCTTGTATTGAAAGAAATGGTGTTGCAGCGAGTAAGGCTATCGATATTGCAAAATTATCACTACTTGAAAATGAGCCAGGTAAAGTAAGTCTTGATGCCGTAATTCATACCATGATGCAAACTGGGCGTGACATGAGTACCCGTTATAAAGAAACTGCATTAGCTGGTTTAGCTGTAAACGTTGTCGAGTGCTAAATAATTAAATGTTAAAGCGGATATTACCAGTAAAAGTACCATATCTATTACGAAATGATGTTAAATTTCGTGATCTGCCGGGAGAGACAAAACGTAAAATAGTTCGTTTTATTCTTTTCTTTAATGCCTTACTCATACTGATAATAGGCTTTTCTTTAATCAAAATTCATAGCCTACACACGATGCAGCAAGATTTTCTGGCTGTGAATATGAAAGAAGATATTAAGAAGCTTGATGATTATCGCAAACATTATCGGTATAAGGTTAATGCTTCAGTAACAATACTCTCACAATCGCTTATCAAAATAAAAGATGAAACCATGCCAATTATTTTTGCGGTTAAATTTGAGTATTTGGAAAGCTCTTTCAGAAATAGAAATCCTGAGATTCAATTGAATAATGGAACTATTACTGAAAAAAAGCGGGAGTATCGCCATGTCTTGAATGGTTTGGTTGAAGAACAGATTATTTACCGGGCAAATATACAAACTCGCTATACTTCATTAGTTTATCCTTTAGATAAGCAAATGATTCCTCTTACTTTAAGTCTTAGTGATGATGATACTGATGATTACGCCTATCTTAATGTGATTAGCCTTACGGATCAAACCTTATCTCAGTCTTTAAGTAAGGGGCGTAACTATTACGAAGAGTCAGTTGGAGTCGCCCAGAAAGTTCGTCAATATAGTGATTCATTAAATGCAACAACTACATCATATTTTATTGATAATTTATGCTATCTAATCTACAAGCATAAAAATATTTATTCTTATTTAAAAACAATTCAGTTTATAATTTTTGCTATGCTAGTAGCAATTATAGCATTGCTAATTAATCCGCAAAAAGGGAGCGCGATTAGCGGCAGGATTTCTATCATTGGTAGCTCAATCTTTTATCTTTCAGCAAATATTTTTCAGGTAAATAATCAGATTAATTCCAGTAGTGGGATCACCTTAATGGATATAATTAGTGTTTTTGCCGGATTGATAATTATTATTTGCTTTTTAGTAACTGCAGTTGCAATTAAATTAAACGATGAAGATGGCTATCATGTCTCGAAAATTTATGATCTTATTTTGTTCAAATTTCTTATATTTTATACTGCTTTATTTCTAATCTTGGCGTACCAACTATGAATAGTAATAAAATATCTAAAATTGCCTGCTATTAATTTAATGTTGAAGTCAGTATTCAGGTTTGTAACTATTAAAGTTAGTATACTTAAATTATTTTATTAATAATTGGATGTTTATCAAATTGTTCTGTTTGTGTATTAATAATCTTAGCTACTAGAGAGTTGCTTTTGTAATAGGGCTTGTAATTTCTGTAGTATTTTGATGCGTGCAAAATTTTTGCGGTATACAAGACTTAATTTTCTACTAGGAGCAGGTTTTGGTAAAGGCTTAATTTTTACTTCTTTTGGAAGATTTTTTAGTGCTAATTCAGGTAATATGCTAATCCCAATATTCATCGCGACCATAAATTTAATTGTTTCAAGAGAGCTTGCCGTTATTAAGCCAAGACCATTATTAGCACTGGCATTGCATTCCGGACAGATTTTTAATACTTGATCGCGGAAACAATTACCTAGCCCTAGAAGCAGAAAGGTTTCCTTATCCAAATCTGCGGAGTTAATTTTACTTACTTTTGCCAGAGTGTGTTCTTTAGCACAGATTACAGCTAGTTTGTCATCATATAATTCTATTTGTGTTAATTCAGGATGGTTTGTTTCTGTTGCAAGAATAATTGCATCCAATTCGCCATTTAACAATTTGCTAATAAGCCCATCAGTATAGCTTTCTTCGACTATTAATTGTAGCTTTGGTTCTTCGTCGATTACTTTTTGAATAAGCTCCGGAAATATGTAGGGTCCGATCGTGAAAATTGCACCAATTTTAAGTGGCTGTTTATACGGGTTTTGGTTGCTCTCAACGATATCGAGTAAATTGTACGCTTCAAGAATTATCTTTCGTGCTTGACTTACAACCTCTTCCCCAGCAGGTGTAATAAGTACTCTATGATTCTCGCGTTCAAAGATAGTAATACCAAGGTTATCCTCAAGTTTTTTTATAGCGATAGACAAAGTAGGTTGTGATACAAAACATTTCTGCGCTGCCTTAGCAAAATGCTGCTCATCTGCTAGCGCTATCAAATATTTTAGATCAGTTAATGTGAAATTAATCATATCAAATCAGTTTTTGTATTTAGATAGTTAATTGCAACTAATTGTGAGCGATCTGAAAATCCAGCCAACTCTTCAGGAGTAGCAGTTACCTGGTCACCAAGTAAGCGATTAACTAGTGTAACTGCTAGCATAGTTGCAGGGATTTCAACTTGATTGCAAAAAGCTGCAAGAGCAGTTGATTCCATTTCAAAATTTCTAATACCTAAGGCACGGACATTCTCAAAGTATTCGCTACGGAAAGCATGATCATATTTTGGCGTAATCGCGCCATCAAAGCGCCCTTGTCCAAGATAAAAATCATCTGCTGCAATTGTGTTGGCTAAGATAACTTGAAAATCAAGTCCACGTGGTTGTACTTTATAGATTTCATTAGCAAGTTTGGAGTTAAAGATGGTGGAAATGTTGATGTTTTTATCTAAGGAAGGTAACGGTAAATAATCTACCAAGGTTGGCATAAATGCCTTTTCTGTAATAACAACAGTTCCCGGATCCACACCAATACCGCCTGAAGTACCAATTCTTATGTATTCTAAGTTGTTATTACCTGCATAATACAATATTTTGGTCAAATCATGGAGTAAGGCTATGACTGATGTATTTCCCATGCCATGTGAAACAGACAATACATTACCCACTCGATATATCTTATATCTGCTAGTGGGGGTAATATCTTTGGGTTCAAAAAATTCTGGAGATATTTTTGAAAATCTTAGGGCTAGTTTTCGTGCCAGATTTTTTGCTCTGTCATTACTTCCTTGTAATAAAACATATCTAACCCCTGCGAATTTACTGATAATTTCATCTGTTAATTCAAGTTCCAATAAGTAGAGGTATTTTTCATTAAGATTTTTTAATAAAGGGTTTATTTGCATTTTGGAACCTACTGATTAATAATTTATTACGTAATCAATTACAAGCTTTGCTGCTTTTTTGAAATGGGTGATTTGTTCTTGCTTGGAAATATAGACTTCATCAGTTAAAAAGCGGTCAACTAATACTGCATTTATTTCACAGCAAGGGATTTCAAGCTGATTGCAAAATCCAGCAAAACCAATTGATTCCATATCAAAGCTTCTGACCCCTTGTTCGTAGGCCTTTTTAAGATATTGTTGCTGTTCTTCTCGTGTATAGTTAAGTGCCATTGCGCCATTTAATCTCGCTTGTCCGTTATAATAACCCATTCCGCCAACTATTTTTCCGTTAATAACTGAACAATCTTCTGCTAGGCTAGTAGCTTTGATAAATTTTTCGGCTAGATTCGGGCAAAATTGGGTTGGATAATAATGTATCTGTCCAAACTCAATTGACTCAAACTGAGCTTTAAGAGTATTGGTAACTGCTTCAGTTCCAACTACTATGTGCCCTGGATTTACACCAAGGCCGCCAGATGGTCCAACTCTAAAGAATTTTGGTGATTTTACTTTGGCATGCCAGAGTAGTTTGGCTACTTCATTTAGACAAATTAGTAGCGATGGTGCACCAATCCCATGAGAAACAATCAAACTATTATGAATTTTGTGAATATGATAGCGCTCTCTTTTACCAATGGTTTTACAGCGAATGTCAATGTCCTTGACATTGTAAAATT
The DNA here is from genome assembly GCA_008017155.1 of Neisseriales bacterium. GTDB lineage: Bacteria > Pseudomonadota > Gammaproteobacteria > Burkholderiales > UBA11063 > Aquella. The sequence goes on from SSGX01000014.1 coordinate 60,456, forward strand.
TTCTAGCAAATTCGTTGGCAATAGTATCCGCATTATTAAAGGAACGTGTGAGAATTACATATTCTACATCACCAAACATTTGTTCCAAATTTTGGCTAGAATCAAAACCTAAGTGATAAAGATAATCGGTTTCCAGATTTTGAAAAAAAGGATTGAGTTTGTCATAGTTCATTTTGGACACCACGAGTTTTACTATAGATAAATAAGCCACTAATAATTGTAAATAAGAGCATTAGTCCAAACCCACCAAATACTTTAAATTTAACCCAAATATATTCACTAAAAGAGTATGCTATAATCAGGTTTAGTATTCCCATTAGGATGAAAAAAGCTACCCACATTAGATTCACTCGTCCCCAATCTTTATCTGAGAGAGTGAAGTGTTCATTTAGAAGTAGTTTAATCCCGTTTTTGCCCATTTTTGCTGAGACAAGTAGTGATACTGCCATTATCCAGTACAGTACGCTTGGCTTTAACATAACAAAGGTTTTATTGTGGAAAATGATTGTTAAACCACCAAATATTGTTATTAGCAATGTGCTAAGCCAGGTATTTTTGCCGATTCGTTTATAGATTATCTTGTAGAGTAGTAATTGTAACCAGCTTAGGACAATACAGATCCCGGTTGCTAGATAAATGTTTTTGGTAAAATAATAAACAGCGAAGAAACCAATTAATGGCAACATTTCAAAAAAAAGATTATTTTGCATATTCGGCTTAAAAATAGTTGATAATAATTAAAGATTATACTGGATTTTGTAGTAAACAAAAAAATAATTTGAGTTTGCAAAATGGCTGTTCATGCTAAAATTCAGTCAGTATGCAGCGTTTTCTATTTTGGGGAACTTAGAAATGAATAAACTGGTTATAGCAAACTGGAAAATGAATGGAGACCTTAATAAGGTAAATTCAGATTTAAGTTTTTATGCCAACCATATAGCTACAAATAAAGCAAATGTAGTACTTGCTTTGCCGTATCTGTATATAGTTTGGGCAAAGCATATTCTTCTTAATAACTCATTTATTAGAATAGCAGCTCAGGATCTTAGTCACTATCGTGATTGTGGTGCTTATACTGGCAAGATTAATGGTAGTATGCTAAAGGATGCCGGGGTTAACTATGTTCTTGTTGGGCATTCTGAACGGCGTAGTTTACTTGGCGAGAATGGTCAAATTCTTGTTGATAAGCTAATCAATGCCTTTGATAACAATTTAGTTCCCATTCTTTGTGTAGGTGAGTCAATTACTAATAGAGATGCTGGTAATTATCTTGAATATATTGAAACTCAATTATCTGGTTTAATGCAAATTGCTGAAATAAAAGAGATGATTATTGCCTATGAGCCATGTTGGGCAATTGGAACTGGTAAAGTGCCAACCCTTTCTGAAATACAAGAAGTAGCTGATTTTATTCACAGCTACATGCAAAAAAACTTCCCATATGCTAAAATAGCTGTTTTGTATGGTGGAAGTGTAACTAGTCAAAATGCACATGAAATACTTGCTATTGCCAATGTTAATGGGGTACTGGTAGGTGGGGCTTCGCTTAAAACTGCCGATTTTACAGCAATTTGTGAAAATGTTTAGTTTGTTATGTTTCTGATTTTAATGTAAATTTTTAGATTTATTGATTATATGGAAATTTTAAAAACGTTATTGTGGATTATCCAGATAGTTTCAGCTATCTCTGTGATAATATTAGTTTTATTGCAGCAGGGTAAAGGTGCGGATGCTGGTGCTACTTTTGGTTCTGGTGGTTCATCTTCATTGTTTGGTGCCAGTGGGTCAGCTAACTTTTTGAGTCGCTCTACCGCGGTTGGAGCAGTGATTTTCTTTGTTACTACTTTGGTGCTTGTCTTGATTTCAAGTAGTGGTAGAGTTGGTGATCTTGGAGTTATGGCTAGTATGACAAATGGTAGTAAAGCATCAGCCAGTCAGGTTGTTTCGTCAGGAGTTGTTGCTAGTCAGCCAGCTGGTGTTAGCAAAAAAGCTACAACTAAGAAAGAAGCTGGTAATCAAATTCCAGATTGATAAATTTTGCCGACATGGTGAAATTGGTAGACACGCCATCTTGAGGGGGTGGTAAGCTTAGCTTGTGTGAGTTCAAATCTCACTGTCGGCACCACGTTAATATTTTAAGGAAATAAAATGATTTATACTTCATATTTTCCAATACTTTTCTTTATGCTGCTAGCTACCATTATGGGTTCCATAATGATTGTTGCAGGTCGTCTTCTTGGGCGTCATAAGCCAGATGATCAAAAAAACTCACCCTATGAGTGTGGTTTTGAAGCTTTTGAAGATGCACGGGTTAAATTTGATGTTCGCTATTATTTGATAGCGATTATTTTTATTTTATTTGATCTTGAGGTTGCATTTTTATTACCTTGGGCATTAGTATTTCGTCATTTGGGGATGTATGGCTTTGTGGTTATGGCGGTATTTTTGACGATATTAATCGCTGGCTTTGTTTATGTATGGAAAAAAGGAGCGTTAGAATGGGAATAGAAGGAGTTCTAAAAGAGGGCTTTGTTACAACTACCGCTGATAAGTTGATTAATTGGGCGCGTACAGGTTCGCTTTGGCCAATGACATTTGGTTTAGCTTGTTGTGCGGTGGAAATGATGCATATCGGTGCTGCGCGTTATGATCTTGATCGTTTTGGCGCGGTATTCCGTCCTTCTCCACGTCAGTCAGATGTTATGATTGTTGCGGGTACGCTTTGTAACAAAATGGCACCAGCGTTACGTAAAGTTTATGATCAAATGCCTGAGCCTCGTTGGGTAATTTCAATGGGTTCATGTGCTAATGGTGGTGGGTATTATCACTATTCCTACTCTGTTGTCCGTGGTTGTGATCGCATTGTTCCCGTTGATATTTATATTCCTGGATGTCCGCCAGCTGCTGAAGCTCTGATGTATGGAATTATTCAGTTACAGAATAAAATTCGTCGTGATTCTACAATTGCCAGAAAGAGTGCCTGATGAGTAAATTAGATAGACTGGAAGCGGCTTTAGTTGAAGTTGCCGGTAATATATACAATAATTTATATCGCCATTATAATGAAATTACCATTGAGGTAAGCCCTGATCGATTAATTGAGCTTATGAATAAGCTTGCTCTAGATGATAAACTTAGTTTTGAACAATGTCAGGATGTTTGTGGGGTTGATTATTTAAACTATAAAAACGAAGAAAGGTCTGAAGATGCTTTGCGTTTTGCAGTTGTTTATCATCTTTTATCACAGAAATATAACTGGCGGTTACGTGTCAAGACTTTTGCTACTAACAATGAGTTCCCAATTGTCCCTTCAGTAGTTGAGATCTGGAGTTCAGTTAGTTGGTTTGAGCGCGAAGCCTTTGATTTATATGGTATTGTATTTGAGGGTCATCCGGATTTACGTCGGATTCTTACTGACTACGGCTTTATTGGGCATCCATTCCGTAAGGATTTCCCATTGTCAGGATATGTTGAGATGCGCTATGACGAAGAGCAGAAGCGTGTTATTTATCAACCAGTAACAATTGAGCCGCGTGAAATAACACCACGCATTATACGTGAGGAGGGCTACGGTGGCAGAAATTAAGAACTACACCCTGAATTTTGGGCCGCAACATCCGTCTGCCCACGGGGTTTTACGTTTGGTACTTGAGCTTGATGGTGAAGTGATTCAACGTGCAGATCCACATATTGGATTATTGCATCGTGCAACTGAAAAACTTTCTGAGCATAAGACATTTATTCAAGCTTTGCCATACATGGATAGGCTTGATTATGTATCAATGATGTGTAATGAGCACGCTTATTGTCTAGCTATTGAGAAGTTAATGGGGCTTGAAGTTCCTATTCGCGCCCAATACATTCGAGTTATGTTCGCTGAGATTACCCGTATTCTTAATCATCTAATGTGGATTGGTGCACATGCCCTAGATATTGGTGCAATGGCGGTATTCCTTTATGCTTTCCGTGAGCGTGAAGATCTTATGGATTGCTACGAAGCCGTTTCAGGTGCTCGGATGCATGCGGCATATTTTAGGCCAGGTGGTGTTTATCGCGATTTACCTGAAACTATGCCAAAATATGCAGAATCAAAAGTAAAAACTAAAAAACAAATAGATGCATTAAATAAAGCCCGTCAAGGAAGTTTACTTGATTTTATTGAAGACTTTGCTAGTCGCTTTGATAAATGTGTGGATGAATATGAAACCTTAATTACGGATAATCGGATTTGGAAGCAGCGTACCGTTGGTATTGGTGTCGTTACTCCTGAACGTGCGTTAAATTTAGGTTTTTCTGGTCCTATGGTACGTGGCTCAGGTCTAGCTTGGGATTTACGTAAGAAACAACCGTATGACGTGTATGCTGATTTAGATTTTGATATCCCAATTGGCAAAAATGGTGATAGCTATGATCGTTATTTGGTACGTGTAGCAGAATTACGTGAGTCGAATAAAATCATTAAACAGTGTGTGGCTTGGCTAAAAAATAATCCTGGTCCAGTTATAGTTGATGATCACAAAGTTGCACCACCGCATCGTGAAAAAATGAAATACGGAATGGAAGAACTAATTCACCATTTCAAATTGTTTACTGAGGGTATGCATGTACCTGAAGGTGAAGTTTATCAGGCTGTTGAACATCCTAAAGGTGAGTTTGGAATTTATCTTATTTCCGACGGTGGCAATAAACCATATCGTCTGAAAATTAAAGCACCGGGTTATGCTCATTTGGCAGCGCTTGATGAAATGAGTCGTGGACATATGATTGCCGATGTTGTTGCAATTATTGGTACTCAGGATATCGTATTTGGGGAGATTGATAGATAATGTTATCTCAGGAATCATTACAAAAAATTGATGTTGAGTTGGCTAAATATCCAGCAGAACAACGAAGAAGTGCAACAATGTCTGCGCTGAGAATTGCTCAGCAAGAATTAGGTTGGTTATCTCCAGAAACAATGGAATTTGTTGCTAGTTATTTACGGATACCTGCTGCTCAAGTAATGGAAGTAGCAACTTTTTATGGGATGTATAATCTCAAGCCAGTTGGTAAATATAAGATTACCGTTTGTACTAATCTTCCATGTGCATTGCGTGGCGGGGTCAATTCGATTGAGTATCTTGAACACAAGTTAGGCATAAAAGTAGGTGAGACTACATCTGATGGTAAATTTACCTTGATGGAAGGTGAGTGCATGGGAGCATGTGGTGATGCGCCCGTATTATTGCTAAATAATCATAAAATGTGTAGTTTTATGAATCCGGAAGCAATTGATAAAAAATTAGCGGAATTAGTTTAGTTGTATTCACGAGGGCTGTTAAGAGCCTGTTCGTTAGTAATACTATTAAATGGAAATTATTTGGTTTATGCTGGAGAGAGTAGTCCCTTTCAACGTTATGATAATAACTTGACTCTTGGCTACTATAATGTTATTTATGGTGATGGTGATTCAACCGGGGGTATTGATATTCATGCTGAAGCCCTACTAGATATGGGGCTATGGTTGTCAGCTGGTGCTGGATATGTATTATATTATAACCGTACCAGTAGTGTATTAAATAAGGTTACAGGTGCCAGTCTAGCTATCAATGCAGGATACGCATTTCTTACTCTTGAAAATAAGCTTAACCTTATTCCATATGTAAGAATGCAACATATAGGTCAATCATTGAGTACGGGCTATGACTCTTCTCAGGTTGATTATACTGATGCATATGGACCGGGGTTAATAACTGAATATGATGCGATTAGGGATACTTTAAAATTTCGATTTGATACTAATGTTTTATTTTCAAATACGAAATCATCCTTTGTATCACCAAATAATTACCCAGACCAAAGCAATACCAATACTTTGTGGAGCTTTAGTCCTAGTATACAATACAATATTACAAAAGTATTAACAACACAATTTATTTACTCATATACAATTAATACCTATAATCCTAGCATGAGTGCAAATACTTTTGATTTCAGGATAGGTATAATTTATTAAGCCAAGGAGTTTATATGGCAATTTATCATAGCGGTGTTATATTTGCCGATGTGGATACGCATGATCCCGATTGCTGGAAATTGAATAATTATATCAAGCGCGGTGGTTATCAGGCGCTTAAGCGTATCATTGGTTCAAAAGTTCCTGCTGAAGAAGTTATTGCAGAAATGAAAACATCCGGCTTACGTGGTCGTGGTGGTGCAGGATTCCCGACTGGACTTAAATGGAGCTTTATGCCACGTACAATGCCTGGTCAGAAATACATCATGTGTAATAGTGATGAGGGTGAGCCTGGTACTTTTAAAGATCGTGATATTCTTGCTTTTAATCCCCATGCAGTAATTGAGGGTATGATTATTGCTGGTTATTCAATTGGGGCATCAGCTGGTTATAATTATATTCATGGTGAGATTTTTGAGCTGTATCAAAGGTTTGAAGAGGCCCTTTCAGAAGCGCGAGCTGCTGGATTTTTAGGCAAAAATATTTTAGACTCTGGATTTGAGTTTGAGTTGCATGCTCACCATGGTTATGGTGCCTATATTTGTGGCGATGAAACTGCATTATTAAATTCAGTTGAAGGGCATAAAGGTCAACCGCGATTTAAGCCGCCTTTCCCGGCTGGTTATGGTTTATACGGTAAGCCAACTACAATTAATAATACTGAATCTCTTGCATCAGTTCCATTTATTCTACGTGATGGTGGACAGACATTTATGGATAAGGGTATTCCAAATAATGGTGGAACTAAATTATTCTCAATTTCTGGACATGTAGAGCGTCCTGGTAATTATGAAATTCCATTGGGAACACCGTTTAGCAAATTACTAGAAATGGCTGGAGGTATGCGTGGTGGTAAAAAAATGAAAGCGGTAATCCCTGGTGGATCGTCAGCGCCAGTTTTACCAGCAGAAATCATGATGGATTGTAATATGGATTATGATTCAATTGCCAAAGCGGGTTCTATGCTTGGATCTGGTGCTGTGATTGTTATGGATGAAGATGTCTGTATGGTTAAAGCACTTGAGCGACTTTCTTACTTTTATCATGAAGAAAGTTGTGGTCAATGTACTCCATGTCGTGAGGGAACAGGATGGCTATATCAAATCGTTCATCGTATTGAAACTGGACAGGGAAGAGTTGGAGACCTTGAATTATTGAATAGTCTTGGGAATCAAATGGCAGGACGTACGATTTGTGCCTTGTCGGATGCAGCGGTTTTCCCGGTACGTAGTTTTACCAAGCATTTTAGAAATGAATTTGAATATCATATCGAAAACAAAAAATGTATGGTAAATCATCGCTGGTGTTAATGCCAAAGATAGTTGTTGTTAGGAATCAATAATGATTGAATTTGAATTAGATGGTAAAGCAGTAAAAGGTGAACAGGGCGCTACAGTCCTTGAAGTCGCTTTACGTGAAGGTAAATATATCCCTCACTTCTGTTACCACAAAAAATTATCAATAGCGGCAAATTGCCGCATGTGTCTGGTTGAAGTTGAAAAAGCCAGAGGTCCAGTCCCAGCTTGTGCTACTCCAATTACCGAGGGTATGAAAGTTATGACTGCTTCCAAGATGGCAGTAGAAGCGCAAAAAGGGGTAATGGAATTTCTTTTGATTAATCACCCGCTTGATTGCCCGATTTGTGATCAGGGTGGTGAATGTCAGTTACAGGATTTAGCTGTAGGCTATGGACGTTCAGAATCAAGATTTCATGAAGAAAAGCGTGCGGTAACAGATAAGGATCTTGGTCCATTAGTTCGTACCAAAATGACACGTTGTATTCACTGTTCACGTTGTGTTCGTTTTACTGATGAAATCGCTGGTTATCAAGAATTAGGCATGAGTTATCGTAATAACCATGTTGAAGTAATGCCATTTTTAGGTAAGACAGTTGATAGCGAATTATCAGGTAATATCATCGATATTTGCCCAGTAGGTGCGCTAACGTCAAAACCATTTCAAGATACGGCAAGAACTTGGGAGTTATCACGGCGTAAGACTGTATCTCCACATGATGCATTAGGTAGTAATCTGGTAGCGCAAATTGATAAATATCATAAAGTAGTTCGCGTATTACCTTATGAAAATGAAGATATTAATGAATGCTGGATTTCTGATCGCGATCGCTATAGTTATGAAGGTTTATATCACGAAGAGCGTGCGACTAACCCGATGATCAAGCAAGATGGCAAATGGATTAAAGTTGATTGGGAAACTGCTATTGATTACGCAGCAAAAAGTATGGCTGGCGTTAAACATGATCATGGTAGTGATGCGATTGGTGTTTTGGCATCAGCTATTTCAACTACTGAAGAATTACACTTATTACAAAAAGCTATGCGTGGAATTGGGGTTAGTAATCTAGATTATCGTTTGGATATGACTGATTTCAATCTCGATGGTAAAGTTGAAGGTGTTAGTTATCTTGGTTCTAGTATAAATGAACTAGCTAATAGTAAATCAGTATTGGTAGTAGGTAGCGTACTTCGCGAAGAACAACCATTGATTGCACAACGTTTGCGTCAGGCAGCCAAAAAAGGAACCGAATTACACACAATCAATGTAATTAAAGAAGACCTTCTGGCAAAAGTGATGACACAGTCGGTAGTTGATCCACGGAAACTAAGCTATAAACTTGCTCAAGTGCTTAAATACGTAAGTGAGATTACTGGAAAATCAACTGAAATTAATTTGACTAATGTTGATACTTGTTCAAAAGCAAAACAGATTGCTGAAAGTTTAGTTAAAAATCAAGGTACAATTATCTTGGGTCGTGTTGCACGGACTCTTCCTGACTATTCTAAAGTAGTAATTTTGGCACAAGAAATAGCTAATCTTACTGGTGGACATTATGGAGTTTTACCTTCATTAGCAAATGAAGTGGGTGCACAATTAGTTGGCTTTACCCCATATCGCGCTGCATTTAACGGCTATAATGCCAAAGGCTTAAATGCTAGGGAAATGCTTGAAAGTCCACGTAAAGGTTATGTATTATTTAATACTGAGCTTGAATTAGATAGTTTCAGCTCACAAGCTGCAATAGCCGCACTTAGCAAAGCAGAATCAGTAATTGCTATGACGGCTTATATTAGTGAAGATATGTTTCAATATGCAGATGTGATTCTTCCAGTTACTCCATTTACCGAAACCGCAGGGTCATATGTAAATATGGAAGGTAAATGGCAGAAATTTAATGGTGTAACTCGCCCAATGGGTGAAGCTAAGCCAGCATGGAAAGTAATCCGTGTTTTAGCAAATAAATTCAATCTTGATGGATTTGATCATAATAGCATTGAAGATGTTCGTTCGGAAATAGCTAATTTAAACGATACTGCAAGTTATCTGAATAATAAGGTAAAAGTAGAGCCAGTTTCAGTAAATAAACCTGACTTAAATGGGTTAGTTCGTTTTGCAATTACTGGTATTTATAATGCAGATAGTATTACTCGTAGGGCAAATGCATTACAGCAAACTCCATGGGCTAAACTACCAACATTGACTGTATCGCCAGTTTTAGCTGAAAAACTAAGTTTTAAAGCAGATGCTAATGTTACTGTTAAGCAGTCACATGCTCAGAAACAATTTAATCTGGCTGTATGTGAAACTATTCCGGAAACCATGGTGTTATTAGCTAAAAATCAAAGTACAATTGGGTTTGCTGGTACCTATGATCCAATTGAATTAAGTTTGGCTTAAGGGGGCAATATGGAATTTTTACAACATTATTTAGGACATGATCTTGCTTTTGCCATCTGGCATTTGATCAAGGCTGTACTGACCATTGTACCCTTAACTCTATCTGTTGCTTACCTTACTCTGGCAGAACGTCGGATTCTGGCATTCATGCATGCGCGGATTGGAGCTAACCGAGTTGGACCATTTGGGTTATTTCAGCCATTTGCTGATTTATTCAAATTTGTGTTTAAGGAAATTATTGTTCCTTATAAAGCGTCACGTGGTGTATTTTATTTTTCACCGATTATTATTCTTTTTTGTGCGCTTTCATGTTGGGCAGTAATTCCATTTAATCCAGAATTGTATTTTACTGATGTAAATGCTGGGTTATTATACGTAATCGCGGTATCTTCACTTGGGGTTTATGGAATTATCTTGGCAGGTTGGGCTGGTAATTCTAAATATTCATTCCTTGGGGGAGTGCGGGCAACGGCACAGATGATTTCGTATGAATTGGCAATGGGCTTTGCTTTGATTGCGGTTATTATGGTATCAGGTAGTCTGAATTTTATTGATATAGTAAATAGTCAGGCATATGGTAAATTTGCAGGATCAATTTTCTCTTGGAATCTTATTCCTTTATTTCCAATGTTCTTGGTTTATCTTATTTCAGGTGTTGCTGAGACCAACCGTGCTCCGTTCGATGTTTGTGAAGGTGAGTCAGAGATTGTTGCTGGGTTCCACGTTGAATATTCGGGTACTCCGTTTGCCTTATTTATGCTAGCTGAATATGCTAATATGTTCTTAGTTTCAACTTTGACTGCAATAATGTTTCTTGGTGGTTGGTTATCACCATTCCCTCGGAATTGGGGTATACTTGGACATGAATCAATGGCATGGTTGGTAATTAAGGTATTAATACTATTATTTGGTTTTATCTGGTATCGTGCAACATTTCCACGTTATCGCTACGATCAGATTATGCGTTTAGGTTGGAAAATATTTTTACCAATTACCCTAGTCTGGATTTTTGTTATAGCTGTATGGATGGTTTCTCCATTCACTATTTGGAAGTAAAAGTATGAAGAGATTTTTTAAAACTTTTTTGCTTGGTGAGTTATTAAAAGGGATGGCAGTAACTTGGCGTGTCATGTTACGTCCAAAGCCAACTATTATTTATCCAGAGGAAAAAACTCCACAATCTCCTCGCTTTCGTGGATTACATGCATTACGTCGCTATCCAAATGGTGAAGAGCGTTGCATTGGTTGTAAACTTTGCGAGGCAGTATGTCCGGCACTAGCAATCACGATTGATATTCATGAACGGGATGATGGTACTCGTCGTACTACTCGTTATGATATTGATCTGATTAAGTGTATTTATTGTGGTTTTTGTGAAGAAGCGTGTCCTGTTGATGCAATTGTCGAGACACCAATTCACGAGTATTACGGTGAAAACCGTGGTGATTTGCATTATACCAAAGAAATGCTTCTAGCTATTGGTGATAAATACGAAAGTGTTATTGCTAAAGTTAAAGAAGCAGATCATAAGTATCGCTAAGAGGTTAATATGGATATAGTAAGTGTATTATTTTATGTTTTTGCAGCGATACTGTTATTTAGTGGCTTTAGGGTTATTACCGCTAAAAATCCGGTTCATGCTGCGTTATTTCTAGTTTTAGCATTTGTAACTTCAGCCTGCCTATGGATGATGTTAAATGTTGAGTTTTTGGCACTAACATTGATTCTAGTTTACGTTGGTGCTGTAATGGTACTATTCTTATTTGTGGTCATGATGCTTGATGTTGATCTTGAGTCATTACGCAAAGGATTCTGGAAAAATATGCCATTAGCACTAGTTTTGGGGGTGGTTGTACTACTTGAGATGTTACTCGTGATAGTAAAAAACCCGGTTGTAACAAGTGTTGCTAATGTTGATCCAGAGAGTAAGATCAGTAATGCTAATAAGCTTGGTTGGGTATTATACACACAGTATTCGTACCCGGTTGAATTAGCTTCAATGATCCTTTTACTAGGCTTGGTAGTTGCAGTAGCTCTTACCCTACGTAAGACTGATAAGCAAGCTAAATATCAAAATATTGCCGCACAGGTTGCGGTTGATAGCAAAACTAGGTTTACAATGGTTAAGATGGCAGCGGAAGTTGAAGAAATTTCTAGCGCAGAAAATAAACAGGAAACAGCAGGAGACAAACAATGATAGGAATGAATCATTATCTTATTTTGTCGGCAATACTGTTTGCTATTTCGGTTATGGGTATTTTTCTAAACCGTAAAAATATCATAGTAGTATTACTATCAATTGAATTAATGCTTCTTGCGGTTAATTTCAATTTTGTTACTTTTTCAAGTTTTTTGCATAATGTTGCCGGGCAGATTTTTGTATTTTTTACTTTAACGGTAGCAGCGGCAGAATCGGCAATTGGTCTTGCAATATTGATTATTCTATTCCGTAATTTACGGTCAATCAATGTTCGCGATATGGATCAGCTTAAGGGCTAATTTTTAAGGGTAGCAAAATGAGTAGCATGCATTTATATTTGACAATTATACTGGCTCCCTTGGTTTCATCAACTCTGGTTGGGCTTTTTGGCTGTGCACTTGGTAAAAAACTAAGTCAGCTGCTATGTATTCTGGGCGTACTAATTTCAACAGTATGTTCGGTGGTGGTTTTAAATCAAGTTTTAAGTAATGGATTATATTTTGATGGTCCATTATATACTTGGCTAACAGTTGGTAATCAGACTTATTCTGTAGGTGTATTAATTGATAGTTTAACTGCAACAATGCTTACAGTTGTAACTTCTGTATCATTGATGGTGCATATTTATACTATCGGTTATATGGCTGGTGAAGATGGTTATACCAGATTTTTTAGTTATATTTCATTATTCACCTTTATGATGATCATGCTGGTAATGTCTAATAACTTCATCCAACTATTCTTTGGTTGGGAAGGTGTTGGTTTAGTATCTTATCTGCTGATTGGATTTTACTTTAAACGTGAATCAGCTATTTTTGCCAATTTGAAAGCATTTCTGATTAACCGTATTGGTGATTTAGGATTCTTGCTTGGAATTGGCTTGGTACTTGCTTACTTTGGTACTTTGAATTATGCTGAGGTTTTTGCAAAATTAAATGAAATTACTGGGCAAACCTTTCTTGGTACTGGTTGGAGTGTTATAACTGTAATTTGTTTATTGCTTTTTGTCGGTGCGATGGGTAAATCAGCGCAGTTTCCATTACATGTATGGCTTCCTGACTCAATGGAAGGTCCAACACCAATCTCAGCATTGATCCATGCGGCAACGATGGTAACTGCTGGGATATTTATGGTTGCACGTTTGTCACCAATGTATGATTTATCTGAAACAGCTTTGTCGTTTATCGCGATAGTTGGTGCCATTAATGCCTTATTTCTTGGCTTACTTGGGCTTATCCAAAATGATATTAAGCGAGTTGTTGCTTATTCAACTTTATCTCAATTAGGGTACATGGCTGTTGCTTTGGGTTGTGGGGCTTACTCGGTTGGTATTTTTCATCTGATGACCCATGCCTTCTTTAAAGCATTACTATTCTTGGCTGCAGGTTCAGTAATAGTCGGAATGCACCATGAACAGGATATGCGTAAGATGGGTGGTTTATGGAAATATATGCCAATTACCTATCTTGTAACAATCGTTGGTAATCTGGCGTTAGCTGGTATTCCTCCGTTTGCTGGGTTTTTCTCGAAAGACATGATTCTTGAAGCAGCTGAAAATGCACATCATCATGGTTTATTTGGTAGCTCCTTTGTGGTCTTCTGTGTTTATGCAGCAGTATTTGTGACCGCATGTTATAGCTTCCGTCAATTATTCATGACTTTCCATGGTGAAGAAAGATTCCGTCATTCACATAATGATCACCACGGTCATGATGATCATGGGCATCATGGTCCGGTAGAACCACATGAATCTCCTTGGGTAATTACTGTTCCATTGGTGCTTCTAGCAATTCCGTCAGTTATCATTGGTTGGGTTGCATTTAGTAAATTTGTACCGGGTGATTTTTATCAGAATGTTATTTTTAATGCGGAGTTCTTTAAAGAGTTTACGGGCGAGGCAATGGCAAAAGGTGAATTATCACCAATTGCAATGATGATCCATTCCTTATCTAGTCCGCCAGTTTACTTGGCTTTATCTGGAATTATTGCCGCATACGTCGCACATAAATCACCTGCTTTTGTTGCTGCTATTAAAGCAATCTTCAAGCCAGTAATTTATGTAATGGAACGCAAATATTTTATGGATGATTTATTCATAAATCTATTGGCTCCTCTAGGTCGTGGTATTGGTAAAGTATTGTGGTCAATTGGTGATGTTTTATTGATTGATGGGTTAATTGTTAATGGTTCAGCCAGAGTCATTGGAGTATTTTCTAAAATATTCCGCCGTGCTCAGACTGGATATGTAAATAGTTATGCAACATTTATGGTACTAGGTATATTGATTCTTCTTACCTTCTGTACCGGTTTAATCTTGCATTAAGGATAGAGTAATGATGAATTATTTGCTAAGTTTAACGATATGGACGCCAATTATTTTTGGTCTCATTACTTTATTAATAAACAAGAATGATTGTTTGGCACGTTATTTTGCTCTTTTGGGCTCAATAATTGCCTTTCTGTTTTCATTAATTGTATTTTTTAGTTTTGACTCTACAGCAACTGCAATGCAGTTTCAGGAAATGTGGCCTTGGGTTGGTAGCTTAAATATTAATTATCACTTAGGTGTAGATGGTATTTCAATGCCTTTTGTGGTACTAAATAACTTTATTACTGTACTGGTAATTCTTGCTGGTTTCAAGGTTATTAAGCATAAAGTGTCTTTGTATAATAGCATGTTTCTAATGATGACTGGGTTCATTTCTGGTTCATTCTGTGCTTTAGATGCAATTTTATTCTATGTATTCTTTGAAGCGATGCTTATCCCGATGTACCTGATTATTGGGGTATGGGGAAGCTCAAACCGTGTATATGCTGCAATCAAGTTCTTTTTATATACCTTAATCGGTTCGTTGCTGATGTTGGTTGCTTTGATCTATTTGTACTTCAAGAGTAATGGTAACTTTGAGATCCTTAGTTACTATAAATTACCGTTAAGTATTACTGCGCAAACACTTATTTTTATTGCCTTCTTTATGTCTTTTGCGGTAAAAGTTCCAATGTGGCCATTACATACATGGTTACCAGATGCCCATCCGGAAGCACCTACTGGTGGTTCAATGGTACTTGCTGCAATTACACTTAAAATTGGTGGTTATGGTTTCTTGCGGTTTATTCTACCAATTGTCCCAGATGCTTCACGTGAGCTTGCAGGTCTAATGGTAGTATTATCGTTGATTGCTATCGTTTATATTGGTTTGGTAGCCGTTGTTCAGAAAGATATGAAAAAATTGGTGGCTTACTCATCAATTTCACATATGGGATTTGTTACTTTGGGTTGCTTCTTGTTTGCTAATGGCACATTAAATACATGGGCGGTAGAAGGGGCAATTACCCAGATGATTTCGCACGGGTTTGTATCTGCTGCAATGTTCTTCTGTATAGGTGTAATGTATGATCGTGTTCATTCCCGTAATATAGCTGACTATGGTGGTGTTGTTAATAAAATGCCTGTATTTGCAGCATTCTTCATGCTGTTCGCGATGGCTAATTCTGGATTGCCTGGTACCTCTGGGTTCGCTGGTGAATTTATGGTAATCATGGGAGCAGTTGAGACGAATTTTGTGGCAGCAATTCTTGCTGGACTAACTCTGATCTTGGGTGCTGGCTATACTCTATGGATGTACAAACGGGTAGTATTTGGTGATGTTGTTAATAGCCATGTGGCAGAGATGGATGATGTTAGTAAGCGCGAATTTCTGATTCTGGCTATTTTGGCTCTAGCCGTGATTGTAATGGGTGTATGTCCAAATATATTTGTAGCCAAAATGCATGCTAGCGTTGAGCAGTTACTGACTCAAGTTACATTAAGCAAAATTTAAGCAAGGTAGATGATGATGTTGACTTATCCGAATTTAATTCCGGTTTTACCCGAACTGTTTATGGCATTTATGATCGTATTAATTCTGATCGTTGATGCCTTTACTTCAGAGTCGAAAAAAGGTATTAATCTAGTACTTACCTTGCTGACGCTGGCTGGATGTTTTATTATTCAGAAAATTATTGACCGTGGTGTTACCCAGCTAACTTTCAATAATATGTTTATTCTTGATGGTATAGCTACGGGCACTAAGATGTTTACTTATCTGTTTTCATTCGTGGCCGTTTTATATGTAAAACGTTATGTTTGTGATAAACAGATGCTTAAAGGTGAATTCTACGCAATTTTTCTCTTTGCAGTGCTTGGCATGATGGTGATGATTTCTGCTGATAATATGCTAGTCTTATATGTTGGACTTGAGCTATTATCATTGGCATTGTATGGTTTAATTGCTTTACAGCGTGATAGTGTAAAAGCGACTGAATCGGCAATGAAGTTTTTCATTCTTGGTGCACTAGCTTCAGGTATGCTACTTTTTGGTATTTCCTTTATCTATGGTGGTACTGGTGGATATTTACAGCTTGAGTATATATTAAAAGCGATGCTCAGCCAAAATGACACCAATGGTGCATTACTGGTATTCGGTCTGGTATTTATCGTAGCAGGTCTGGTATTCAAACTTGGTTTAGTACCATTCCATATGTGGGTGCCTGACGTTTATGAAGGTTCTCCTCTAGCAGTTACGACGATCATCGGTAGCCTGACTAAAATTGCGGCTGTTGTATTTATTATTAGATTCTTGATTGGTGGATTAGTATTATTAAATCCATATTGGTCAATAATGTTGCTTTTATTGGCGTTGTTATCATTATTTTTCGGAAATATTATTGCAATAGCTCAGACTAATATCAAACGCCTCTTGGGTTACTCAACTGTATCACATATGGGGTTTGTTGCGTTAGGTTTGGTTACCGTTAATGTAGATGGGGTTTCAGCAACTTTATTTTATATCGTAACATACTCTCTAACTGCACTTGCTGGCTTTGGTGTTTTAACTATGCTTTCACGCGATGGCTTTGAATGTGAAAATCTAGATGATCTTAAAGGACTAAGTAAAACTAATCCGGTTTATGCTGGTTTATTACTCTTAGTAATGTTCTCAATGGCTGGTATTCCACCACTGGTTGGGTTCTATGCTAAATTGAAGATCTTAGCGGCTTTGGTAGCAAGCGGTTATATCCCTGCCGCGGTATTTGCGGTAGTAATGTCATTGATTGGTGCATTTTATTATATCCGAGTGGTTAAAGTAATGTACTTTGATGAGCCGGTTAAGGAAATAGTTCCAGCCGATACATGTGTTTTTAGTAGAACTATCTTACTGGTTAATGGAGCATTATTGGTTATAATTGGCATCTTCCCAACTATGGTTATGATGTATTGTAATCAATTAATAACAGGCTAATTGGATCAAATCTGGATTTAGTTAAAAGTCGTACGTTTGTACGGCTTTTTCTTTGTATATTGACAGAAAAACTGCTAGTGAGCTAGAATATTTAAGTTATGGTTATTCCAGATTTCAAAGATCTCCGGCATGTAGTATAATTATGTAAATTATTTCAGGAAAGCTAGAATGCTACAAAAATATAAGCCGATAACAGGAAGAAAGATTAAATTTGCATTGGTGGGTTGCGGTCGGATTGCAGCAAATCATTTTGGGTCAATAAATCAACATGCTGAGAATTGTGAATTGGTTGCAGTATGTGATGTTAATTCTGAGCGTGCAAATAAAGTAGCCACAGAAAATAATGCTAAGGCTTATTATAGTTTGGATGAAATGCTTGAAGCCGGTGGGTTTGATGCGGTTATCCTTACCACCCCAAGTGGCTTACATCCGGTACAGACAATTGCCTGTGCTGAAGCTGGTTTTCATGTGCTGACTGAAAAACCTATGGCTACCAGAATGTCCGATGGCATAGAAATGGTTAAGGCTTGTGATAAGGCTGGAGTTCGCCTTTTTGTAGTTAAACAAAATCGTCAGAACGCAACTATCCAGATGGTTAAAAAAGCTATTGAAGCTGGTCGTTTTGGACGGATTTATTCGGTTGCATGTAATGTATTCTGGACTAGACCGCAAGCATATTATGATCAAGACGCTTGGCGTGGAACCTGGGAATTTGATGGTGGGGCATTTATGAATCAAGCTTCACATTATGTTGATTTAATGGAGTGGCTAATTGGTTCGGTGGAGTCAGTACAAAGCTATACCGCAACTCTTGCAAGAAATATTGAAACTGAAGATAGCGGTGTCGTTGCGATAAAATATCGCAGTGGCGCATTAGCAACTATGAATGTTTCGATGTTAACCTATCCGAAGAATTTAGAAGGTTCTTTAACCATAATTGGTGAAAAGGGAACGGTACGAATCGGTGGTGTAGCGGTAAACAAAATCGAGCACTGGGAGTTTGAAGATAAGCGTCCAGAAGATGATTTAGTAACAGAAGCCAGTTATGCTACGACTTCTGTATATGGCTTTGGGCATCCGCTTTATTATGAAAATGTAATTGCAACATTACAGGGTAAGGCACAACCATTAACTGATGGGCGTGAAGGGTTACGTTCGCTTGAATTACTTATTGCTATTTATATGTCCGCCAGAGATGGTAAAAAAATATCCTTACCATTAGTTTACTGATCGAGAGATAACCATGGCAAATAATTATAAAGGGATTATTCTGGCAGGCGGTAGTGGTACACGCTTACATCCGGCTACACTTGCGATGTCAAAGCAGCTGCTGCCAGTATATGATAAACCAATGATATATTATCCGTTGTCAATATTAATGTTAGCTGAAATTAGAGAGGTTTTGATTATTTCAACACCACAAGATATTTCGCGTTTTGAACAGTTATTGGGAGACGGTAGTCAGTGGGGAATTAGCATCTCTTACGCAATTCAGCCAAGTCCGGATGGATTGGCACAAGCATTTATCATTGGCGAAGAATTTTTAAATGGTAGTCCGGCATGTCTGATTCTTGGTGATAATCTATTTTACGGTAGTGGAATGACCGAGCTACTTATCTCCGCACAGAATGCAAATGGAGCTACAGTTTTTGCTTATCAGGTAGCTGATCCAGAACGTTATGGTGTCGTTGAGTTTGATGCCAACAAAAAAGTGATTAGTATTGAGGAAAAACCTAAAGAACCTAAATCAGATTTTGCGGTAACCGGGTTATATTTCTATGATAATAGTGTAGTGAGAATAGCTAAAGAAGTAAAGCCATCAGCTCGTGGTGAACTTGAAATTACTGATCTAAATCGCCTGTATCTGGAACAAGGTAAATTAAATGTTATTACGATGAAGCGTGGCTTTGCATGGCTTGATACTGGTACTCATGATTCATTGCTTGAAGCCTCTAATTTCATCCAGACAGTTGAACATCGGCAGGGTATCAAAATAGCTTGCCTAGAGGAAATTGCCCTTCATAAAGGATGGCTAGCAAAGGATACCCTAGCTGAAAGATTGTCTGGTATGGGTAAGAGTACTTATGCTGAATACCTACGGCGGATTATTAAATAAGGTTAGACTATGGAGTTTATAAAAACAGCTATCCCAGAAGTAATTCTTATCAAGCCGAAGGTATTTGGTGATGATAGAGGATTCTTCCTAGAGTCATATAAAAAATCACTGTTTGTGGCGAATGGTATTGATTACGATTTTATTCAAGATAATCACTCTATGTCGGCTAAAGGGGTATTGCGTGGTTTACATTACCAGTTAGACCCAAAAGCACAAGGAAAATTGGTACGTTGTGTTAGTGGTAGTGTTTTTGATGTAGCCGTTGATATTCGTCGAGGCTCACCAACATTTGGACAATGGGTTGGTTATGAATTAAGCGCTTCTAATAGACAGATGCTATGGATTCCTCCAGGCTTAGCACATGGCTTTATTACCCTAGAAGATAATACTCAATTCCTATATAAGACAACTAATGATTATGCTCCAGAATATGATCGTGGGATAAAATATGATGATCCTGCAATCGGTATAGTTTGGCCAAAAGTGGGGGAGTTACTTTTATCAGCAAAAGATCAGGCACAACCATTATTGAAAGATGCGGAAATAAATTTTATCTTTGGAAAAGAGAATGACTAAAACATTATTAGTTACAGGTGGTGCAGGATTTATTGGTTCAGCAGTAGTCCGGGAATTGATTCAAAATACAGACTATACGGTGATAAATATTGATAAGCTTACTTATGCTGGCAATCTTGAATCATTAAAAAGTGTAGAAAATAATTCAAGATATAAATTTGAGCAAGTGGATATTTGTGATAAGACTAATATTCAGCGGATTTTTAATGATTATCAGCCAGTTGGAATTTTGCATTTGGCGGCGGAAAGTCATGTAGATCGTTCGATAGTTGGTCCCGGTGAGTTTATTGAAACAAATATAGTTGGGACTTATAATTTACTTGAGTGTGCCCGGGAGTATTATAACCAGCTTAGGGATAAAAGCCAGTTTAAATTTGTTCATATCTCAACTGATGAAGTATTTGGTTCACTTGGCGATACTGGTTATTTTAGTGAGGTAACAGCGTATGATCCGCGTAGCCCGTATTCGGCATCGAAAGCAAGTAGTGATATGCTGGTGCGTGCGTGGTATCATACCTATAATTTGCCGATAGTTATAACTAATTGTACCAATAATTATGGTCCATACCATTTCCCAGAAAAACTGATTCCTCTTGTGATAAATAATGCACTGCAAGGTAAATCACTACCAATTTATGGTAAGGGTGATAATGTGCGTGATTGGCTTTATGTAGATGACCATGCTCGGGGTATTATTCTTGCTTTTGAAAAAGGGCGGGTTGGTGAAAACTACTGTATTGGCGGACATAATGAGCGTACTAATCTTCAGGTGGTAGAAACTATCTGTCGGATTCTGGATGACTTAAAACCTAAAGCAGATAAAACTTCATACTCTAATCAAATTGCATATGTTACCGATCGTGCGGGACATGATTACCGCTATGCGATGGATCCAGCAAAAATTCAATCTGAATTAGGTTGGCAGCCACAGGAAGACTTTGATTCCGGAATCAGAAAGACAGTTAAATGGTATCTGGATAATCAGGAATGGGTAGCGCATGTAATTAGTGGTGAATACCAAAGCTGGATCAAGCAGAATTATATAGGACGTAATTAATGGCAAAGATTTTGGTTTTAGGTGCAAATGGACAGCTTGGTAGTGATCTGATGAAGATATTTGTCAATACAACACATGAAGTTTGTGGGCTAACCCAGATGGATTTGGATGCCGCTTCGGTAGATGCTGCTTCTCAGCTTGCAAACTATACTGGTTACGATTATGTGATAAATTGCATCGCGACAACTAATGTCGATGGTTGCGAAGATAATCCAGATCTGGCATTTGTTTTGAATAGTGCCTTTGTTGTGAAGTTGGCAAAATTTTGTCAGGAACAGCAAAGTATATTAATTCAGATATCTACTGATTATGTTCTTGATGGTACAACTGATAAGCCAATTTTGGAAACTGCTAAACCAAATCCTTTAAATGTTTATGGCTTATCCAAATATGCTGGGGAAATTGCGGTAAATTCTAATTGTAATAAATATTTCATCTTACGTGTGGCTTCATTATTTGGTATTGCTGGGGCAGCGGGTAAAGGTGGCAATTTTATTAATACTATGTTAAGACTTGCAAATGAAAAAGATAGCTGGCAAGTAATTGATGACCAATTTAGCTCTCCAACGCATACACTTGATGTGGCACAGGCTATTTGTAGTCTAATTGATGATAAAATTACTGATTTTGGGATCTACAATTGTGTGAGTAGTACGGGTTGTAGCTGGTATGAATTTACACGAGAAATCCTTAGTCTAAGTGGACTAAATCCAGATAAGGTAAAACGGGTTAGTTATAAAGATTATCAGTTTAAGGCTAAACGGCCACAATATACGATACTGGATAATTCAAAATTAGCTAAATATCATGTAATGCCAGATTATAAGCAGGCATTAGAGGAATATCTAAAATTGAAACAAATGATTAATAAGAATGAGAGAACAAATGCATAATAGAATAGTATCACTAGTTGGGCTTGGATACGTTGGGTTGCCTGCAGCGGTTGCCTTTGGAAAACAGAAGCAGGTTATTGGTTTTGATATTAATCCACAGCGAATACTTGAACTCAAGCAAGGAATTGATCGCACCGAAGAAACGACAACAGAAGATCTTGAAGCAGCAGATATCCTTTTTACCTGTGATATTCATGATTTGAAAAAAGCTGATTTTCATATTGTTGCGGTACCAACTCCAGTTGATGATGCTCATGTACCGGACTTAACCCCGGTAAAAAAAGCCTCAGAGACTGTAGCTAAGGCACTTAAAAAAGGTGATATAGTTGTTTATGAATCTACCGTTTATCCGGGTGTTACCGATGATATATGTGTTCCAATTCTTGAACATATTTCAGGATTGCGTTATGGTGAAGATTTCACGGTTGGCTATTCTCCAGAACGGATAAATCCAGGTGATAAAGAGCGCAGTTTTACGACTATCCACAAGATTGTTTCTGGTTCAGACCAGAAAACTCTCGAAATCGTTGCTGATGTATATGCGAGTGTGGTTATTGCCGGAGTACACAAAGCTAGTTCAATTAAGGTTGCCGAGGCTGCTAAAGTGATTGAAAATTCTCAGCGTGATCTAAATATTGCCTTTATGAATGAATTAGCGGTTATTTTTGATCGGATGGGAATTGATACAGAAGAAGTGCTTCAAGCTGCGGGTACCAAGTGGAATTTTTTACCATTTCGTCCGGGGTTAGTTGGCGGTCATTGTATTGGTGTTGATCCCTATTACCTAACCTATCGGGCTGAACAGATCGGTTATATTCCGCAAGTAATTCTTGCTGGGAGAAGGATCAATGATAATATGGGGCGTTATGTTGCGCGTAAAGGGATTAAATTATTACTTAAGCATGGTTTAGCTATTGATAATTTGGATGCGGTGGTGCTTGGATTCACCTTTAAGGAGGATTGCCCGGATGTCAGGAATACCAAGGTAATTGATATAATCCGTGAACTTGAAGACTACAATGCTAAAGTTTATACCCATGATCCGGTGGCTGATAAAGAAGATTCATTTCATGAATATGGAGTTAAATTCTACGAGTTTAGTGAGTTACCTCAAGTGCCATTACTGATATTGGCAGTCTCTCATTCTGAATTTAAAGAAATTGAATTGAATAATTTGCTAGCAAAAGTTAAGCCCGGTGGAGTAATTTTGGATGTTAAATCTGTATTGCCAAAAGATGAAATCCTTGCCCGTGGATATAGATTGTGGCGTTTGTAATTTTGGAGAAATTTTAATATGTTTAAAACAGTTGTTGCCCGTGAATATAATTATCAGGATGTATATTTAAGACCTCGTCATACGGTGGTTAATAGCCGTAAAGAGTGCGATACCTCAGTGACACTTGGTAAACATAAATTTATTATGCCAGTTTATCCTTCAAATATGAAGTCAGTAGTTAATGTTGATACTTGTGAATATCTTGCTAAACGTGGCTGGTTTTATACTATGCATCGCTTTAATGTTGATCAGGTTGAATTTGTAAGTTATATGCAGGAAAATGGGCTGGTAGCTTCGATTAGTATTGGCGTTAATGATGATACGATTGCACAGTTAAAACAGTTACAGGTAGCTGGACTTACACCTGAATTTATGACACTTGATATTGCAAATGCCTGGTGTCCAAAAGCCGAACGGATGATAAAATATGTAAAAGACCATTTTGAGTCTTTTCTGATTGTTGGGAATATAGCAGGTAGCGATGCAGCTAAAGATGTTCATAGCTGGGGAGCGGATGCAATCAAAGCCGGGATTGCAGGCGGTAAAGTCTGTATTACCAAAAATAAGACTGGTTTTCATCGTCCAATGGTATCCACAATTCTAGATTGTGCCAGTTACACTCGTGAAGCGGGGGTTCCTTTGATTGCTGATGGTGGTATTGTTGAACATGGTGATGTAGCCAAAGCATTTGCTTGTGGTGCTAATCTGGTAATGGCGGGTAGCCTTTTTGCGGGTTATGATCAATCAGCTGGTAATATTATTGAAGTTACCATTGATGGGCAAGCTTCACCCCGTGCCTTTAAAGAGTACTACGGCTCAGCTTCACAGTATAATAAGGGTGAATATAAGAATGTTGAAGGTAAAAAAATTCTGATCGACTACAGGGGTAATATGGAACGACTTCTTAATGAACTTAAAGAAGATCTTCAGTCTTCAATTAGCTATGTAGGAGGAACTAAAGTCGATGATTTAGTTCATGCCGAAATCATTTCCATTAGCTAATCTGATTGGTTTACTTACCAAAATTGAGTTGGCATATCTGCCAGCTCTTTTTTTATTGGATAATAAAAAACCCCACTATGTCGTATGATGAATATTCATGATGAACCTAGTCAAAATTTTAGGTCTGCTTGTAGCTTAATGGGATCATCCTCAAGGAACGATACACGCTCGCCACATGAAAGCTAACCTATCTAAGAGCATCATTGGTTCAAGAATATTACTTCTACTACGCGAACACTGTAGGGCAATAATTATTTTACCTTAGAAACTCGTTAGCGTGTATTAAATTATTATATTATTTTTCTAATAAATTTCTGGATTTGAATAAGTTAAAATAATTCAATGTGATAATTTCTTATCTAACCTGCGGTTTTAAGACACTATTTGGTTAAAACACCATCCAATAAAGTTAATGAAAGCTTGCGCTTTGTTATTGTGTTCACTACTATTTGACATTAAATAATAATCGACTATACCAAAGTGATAATTTGGTAATATTTGAATGAGATTACTCTGTTTATAATGTTCTTCAAGGCAAACTGCAATTGCATGATGTGCCTGTGCTATTTCAATAGTCTGATAACAGCTATTTAAAAGCATTTTGCTTTTTGGGTAAAACTGGGTTGCTTTACCATCTTTTATCCTATAGGCAATCGTACTTGAGGGTAAATCGTTGTTTTTAAGTATAACATGATGGTTGGCAAGATCACCAAGCTTTCTCACTTCCCCATACTGTTTGATATATTCATCTGAGCAGCAAGCAACTAATTTTGCCGAGTATAGTTTGCGAATTTTCTGGGTTGGGCGTTCTGGTAAATGAGAAATTATTGCAATATCATAGTCGCTTCTTAGCATATCAAAGTCAGTATTGATATAGTCAATATCTAATTCAAGTTCTGGGTGATCCTGCATGAATTTACCCAGATGTGGATTAATAATTTCAATTGATACAGTTATTGGTAGCGCGACTCTCAACCTACCTGAGATAGTATTTTCCTGTTGCTTTAGATGCTCGATAGCGTTTTCGATATAGTGTGCATGATCCTTAAATTTATGAAATAAAGTATTTCCTGCATCAGTCAGAGAAAAATTATGCGTATCTCTTTTTAGTAGTGATACTCCTAGTAACTCTTCAAGGTTTTTTATTCGCCGACTAATAGTTGGTTGTGGAATTCCAAGTATCGTTGCCGTTGTACTATATGAGCCACATTTGACTAATTGAGTAAATAAAATAATATCGTCGTACATCGTAATAACCTACTAAAGCTTGTTTATTTAGTTTGTGAGTATGATTGAAATAAGCTATACCTTGATTTTGGGGCATAGCTTATTTTCTTATAATTAGCTAATTATTTGAATATGTGATTTTAAAATACCACATCATTATTAAAAGATGTGGATTTTGATGCACCATGCTTTCTCTAATATATAGCTAATCTGTAGTGTTGATTTCAAAATGGTTATTTCCTTTATCAGAAACACAAGTTTTTAGATTTTTTCCAAATTTAGTGTTGTAGCTGTGGCAAAAACCATTCTCCATCTTTAGATTAAATGATGGTGTATCATCCTGTCCAGCCTTGTTAATATCTTGCATACCATATGAATATTTAAATCCTACCACTTTCTCATTATTATAAAAAACATCAGTAGAATTAGGTGCAAGATTATGATTTCCTGAAGATATACCACTAATTTTCGGTGCGTAATATAAATAGTTATAACTTGATTTGTTTTGTAGGAAACGGAAACTGGTTGTTATTGTATATTTTTGCCAATTAACAGTCTTAGGGTCTCTGGTAACATTAATATGAGTATTTCCACGCTCGCCACTAATTACAACAAAAGTACCATCGGGATAAGCAAGAGTACGATCATCAAGCTGTTTACAAATGAAAGTTGGACAGAATAATCTAAATCCCCAAGCCCATTCATCACGCCACCTTACATCACAGCCAAAGTTATTGCATTGAGATTTCAAGATACTAGTATTTCCCCATGCGCCATATTTCACTCCAAACGCATACTGTGTATTTGCTGGAACGTTACCCCCACTTACCGCATATATTGCATACCTTGGCTCGACATCTCCCTGTTTGCTTACGTTTGTTTCATAGTTAGGACGATTCATTCGAATATGATTGCCATTTATCACTTCCATTGGACGATTCCATTCGTAAAGATTGACATTGCCCTGTTCATACAAGCGTATGAGATGCTGATAATTTAACTCTGAGTAGACAGGAATATCATTAAAGGCTTTAGAATTGTAAAATCTACCCTTACGCCAGTGTATAATATCACTACTGTATTTAGCCCCATCTTTTCCCCACCAAGTACGGAACTCTGTATGATCAACATGCTCTAGGCGAACTATTCCATCATAACTATTATCTACAGCATTTTGTGGAATAAACATAGCTTGATCATTAATAACATGAATAGAACTATTTTGATAACTTGTTAAAGGAATACTAAAATTAGCTGGATTAGGCCAATTTGAACGTGAGTTCCCGCCATAAGTACCAATAAGAGTAGTTCCATCATACGATGTAATAGTCAACCCAGCCAAAGAGGATAGTTTTATAGGGTCTAAACGACCGTCACTACTAAATTTCGATGAATCATTAAATTTTAAGCCAGTTGGGCCATAAATATCTTTTAAAGTATTCTTATCAATAGGTAGTTTATCTAGTAATAATTGTATTTTTTTAGCATAGAACCCGCGTACTACTGCGGCATTTTGTAGTATTGTATTATTAGATGATACTCCATTAATTTTAATTGCAATATGCCCATCATAAATACTCGCATATGGGAAATCTTTACTAATTAGTGTAGCTCCAAGTGTATCAATTTGCTGCATGCTTGCAATAGCGGCAAGAATATCGGTATAGCACTTTATATATTCTGCATTATAAAAACTATTTAGCGCAATATAATTAACTTTTGCATTATCACGACTAGTTTCATACATTAGAGTGTCAAGAGTATGTTTTATATTTATTAAATTATCACCATTATCACCCAAAATTTTGCTTAAAGCTAGCTTGGCTACATCACGTCTAGTTTGAAAAAAATCCATTATTACGGTTAATCGTTCAGTCTTCTGTTTAGCTTTCATATATTCAATTAAACTATTATTAGATGGGTTTAAAGTGTAGCTAATCTGCTGAGATAGTTGATTAATAATTGCTAATTCACCATTAAGACTACT
Source organism: Neisseriales bacterium (assembly GCA_008017155.1). GTDB lineage: Bacteria > Pseudomonadota > Gammaproteobacteria > Burkholderiales > UBA11063 > Aquella. The sequence goes on from SSGX01000014.1 coordinate 87,763, forward strand.
AACCTTGTCTTGGAATCTGTCTTTATTATACTGAGTATAAAAATTTATTAATTTATTCTCAAGGATTTTTACTTGAGTACCAACTTGACTAATCAGATCAATGGCTAGTGACAACTGTTTATTAGTTGTAATCAAGTCAATACTTCCTCCACCATTCTTCGGGAAAATCAATTCTACTATACCACCAGCAAAATCACTGACTGGTTTAAATGGTGGGAAAATCGCAGCAATAATCTTAAAGCTTGCGCCAACACGCTGGGATATTTCTTTATAATCACCAAGGTTATTGCTATCAATATTACTTCGTGATGCATCAGATATAGCTAAATTGCTAAGATTTAGATTATTGGAATTTAGGTTGATATTATAAATATCGTCACCCGGAAGATTAGCAAATTTTTCAATTGATGCATTACCAATTTTTTTGCCGTTATTAGCCGCATAAATATTAACTTCATAAACCCCAGGAGTTAATGAGACTCCTGCTATCGTAATGTCACAATATGAAACGTTAGCACAGTTTTGTGTAGCTGATTTTATTCCGCCAATTGTAGGGATTTCAGCTTTAATAACCGTATAGTTATTAAGTTGCGCAGAAGGAAGACTTATTATGGTATTAACTGCATAGCTATTTAAAGCTAGACAGGTTAAGAGACTAATCAGCTTGGTTTTCATAGATACCCCTTTTGTAATCAAATTTAAAATTACTAATAATTAACATAAGGTATTATCCTTTAATTCAGATTATTATGTATATGAACATTTACGTATAACAACGATTCATTTTTGAAGATTATATAGAAAAAAGGTTATTATGACAATTTTTATAATTTCAAAAAGTCTATGATTTTGGGCATTTCTAAAGACTTTATTATTAGCTAAATAATGGATCATTAAGCAGATATGGTAATTGGATTCATTTTATTATGTAACGATTCATTAAATACTTTGATAATAAATTCCGCAAAGGTTTGTTCAAGCTTACTAGTAACTCCTGCTTTACGCACTAAAAAACATGGGATTTCGAAAAAACTGTAGTCCGGCAATATTTCAATTAATTCCCCACGAGCTACTTCCTCGGTAACAACTGCATCCCAGGCGCCAGTGATAAACTCACCATGTTTGGCAACAATTGCTGCGTGTGAAGTGGTATCCATATATAATCTGCTAGTATACGAAATTATCTTTTGTTCACCAGTTTTCAGGTTTTCAGCATTATAGTTATTATTTTCCTCACCAGCAAAGCCCAGTGAACCAATACAGCGATGAGTTAATAATTCATCCAGATTCGTAGGGGCACCATATTTTTTTATATATTCCGGACTTGCGTATGGTTTGAACTTAAATTTAGTAAGAATGGTTACTGTATGTGTTGCTGATTCGGGTAAGGATGAGCTAATTGCAATATCATAATGCTGTTTTACCAGATGAATCGCTTGAGTTGTGAAAGTTACGTGTAGTCTAGCTCTAGGGTGTTCATTTAAGAAATCCTGAAGCTTTGGTAAAATAATATCTCTAGCCCCTTCCGTAGTCAATGCTAAGCGGATAGTTCCTTGTAGCTCATCCTGTAATTCTTCACAAACTAAATTCCAGGAGGATTCCAAAGTAGTTACAGGTTTTTTAAATTGCTCATAGAGCATTTGTCCATCATGAGTAACTTCAAGATGACGCTGGTTACGGTTAAGAAGCGTAACACCAAGATTTTCCTCTAGACTTTGGATTCTACGGCTGACAGTCGCTTGACTGGAGTCCACTAATTTTGCCAATTGACTAAAACTACCAATTTCCACCAGCTTGATAAAAAGAACAATATCATCAAACATGGTTACACTCCTAGGCTTTTGTAAATAAATTCAGTAAACAGATTTTCAAGTTTTGATGGGGTATTATTATGCCGAATAAAATAGCATGACATTTCACCAAATAGATAGTCTTCTAGTACTGGGATTAGGGAACCATTTTCAAGTTCAGTTTTCATTAATTCATCCCAACCACCAATAATGAAACTGCCTGTCTTGGCAAGCTGGATTCCATGAAGAAGATTATTTATATATACTGATGCCTGATGATTAATGATGGTTTCTTTACCAGTTTTTATATTCGTAAGCGGGTAGCTTACCCTTAAATTGCCGTCCAGACTCATTAGCCCAATTACATTATGATTATTCAAATCTTCTGGTTTTTTTAATTTCCCATGAGACTTAATGTATTCTGGCGTGGTATAAAGCTTAAACTGGAATTTTTTGAGTAGCTTAACTTTACTATTTTGCGAGGTTGGTAAAATGGTACTGATTGCAAGATTATAATCATCTTTCATCAAGTCAATTGGATTACTGGTATATGAAACAATTAAACGAACCTGCGGATAAGCATGATTAAATTTGCTTAATAATGGTGTTATTAATTCGTAGGATAATGCAGCCGGGATGGCAATTTTTAGCGTTCCTCTGATAACGTCTTTATTTTCTTTAAAGTCGTTAAGCGCGGTATTAAAATCTTTTACTGATTCAACCATTTTCTCATATACTAATTTGCCTCGTTCAGTTAATTCAAAGGTTCGACTATTTCTTTTTATCAGGTTAACACCCAACTCCTGTTCCAGACTTTGTAGCCTTCTGGTTATGGTTGCCTGACTTGTTTTTAACATTGTTGCTGCTTTACTATAGTTTGCAACTTCCGCCACTTTAATGAAAATATTTAGATCATCATACATGGTTATCCATTCATATTTAAGTTTCTGGATTAATCTGTGATGCCATTATATCATTTTGATAATATAGACTTCAATATTGTTAATAGAGAAGAGAGTTCCTAGAAGTTTCATGGTTTTCTGATAATCTACCGAGATACAGAATATACATTAATTGAGTGCTTTAGGTGAGATTTATAAATTGTTTGATAATGTTGCAAAAATCAATAAGTTCTATCCATTTTTGTATGGTTGAATCCTATTTTTAGTTAAATACTATACTCGCAACGGTGATATACAGCAATCAAACTATAATTTGGTTCAGCCAGGGTATCGTGATGTATATAATCTAGCCAAAGGTACTTATGGGCGTTATAACTCTCAACCTTTGATTCAAGAGTATTATGCAAATATTAATGGTGATAAGGATAGTATCTTGACGGATATAACAAAAATCATGCTCTATTATGATGTAAATAGTTTATATAATACCGGGCAAATTTCGGAAGAACGCCTTAATTGTACGGGTATTAAAAATTTTAACGAGAATTGATTTTGAAAAGGAAGAGTTACTTTTTTTAGGTATTCTTTGAAATTCATGGGAGTAACTTAGACCGATATATTTGGGGAAGAAGGGTACTCATTCTTCTCCATTTAATTCACTGAGGATTTTGGTTAAGAATCTAAATATTACCTGATATCTGGTATCGCTTTCATCGATATTTCTTATCAGGTAATAATAAAACTCGCCTAAGTGATAGTTAGGGAAAAGGCGAATTAGCTTTCCTGCAGCAATCTCATCTTTGGCAAGGCTTAAAGGTAACCCTGAAATTGCCTGATGTGACATGACTACCGTCTTTGCTTCCAACCAGCTACTGAGGATTAGCTTGGTTGGGTTCGGGATCTGTTTTTGTGGATGCTTACCTTCTGGAAAGAATATGGTCTTTGTTGAGATAATCCCATCCGGTGTTTGTCTTCCTACAATAATATGCTCTTCAAAATCTTCAGGGGCTTTCCATAATCCATGTTTGGCAATGTATTCGGGGGTACAGACTAGGATTTCTTTATCTTTACCGATTTTTCTAACTTTCTGTGATTGCTGTGCTGGTTCATATGTAACTACCGCAATATCATAAAGTTCCTTTTTCATATTAAAGCCAGTGAAATTATGAATAATATTTAATTCCATATTTTTATTTTCATGTAATAGCTGTCCCACTCTGGGCAAAAAGAAGCTATTGCTAAAAGTAAGTGGCAAAACCAAATTTATTCGCTTACTTACTTCAGTAATTTCTTCTTCAATATTATTTAATTTTTGATTTAGCTGTGACTCAAGGGGCTCAAAGGAGTTATACATTTGCCTGCCAGCTTCAGTTAATTCGATACCATGAAGACTCCTAACTAATAGTATTTTTCCGGTTTTTTCTTCAAGCTGATCTAGCCGCCGCGAAATTGTCGAGCGTGGTATTCCCGTTTTCTTTTCTACGGCAAAAATACTACCCGCCTGTACTACCTTGATAAATAACAAGATATCTTCAATCATATTAGGTCTTCCATATGTATAGGTCTGATGATTTTACCATTTTACGAGCCAGATTTCCAATTTGATATTTATGTTTATAGCTTTTTTAGATATATGATTTGTAAGGTTAGTCCAAGTTGCATAAATGGAAAATTAGCTATGCAATAATGGAAAAATCAGAGTAAATCAGAATGAGTATAATTCTCATGGTAGGTCATTTTATAACTCACAAATAACTTTTGGAGAAAATCATGAAAAACTTAAGAAAAAATACTTTACTAATGTTATTACTTAGTACTGCCACAGTATTAACGGCTTGTAATTCCGGAGGTCCTGCACCGAATAATAGTAATAATAACGCAAATATGGGGTCAATTACTAATAATCAGAAGGTCTCGCAATCTCTCGAAGAAGAAGGGCTACTAACTGTTATAGGTGGTAATCTTGAAGATGCTATAACTCATCAGGTAGGTTCTGCACTTTGGAATCTGGTGACTAAAGGCAGCGTATTTCCGCAAACGCCAGCCGAATGGGATCAAACAGCATTAACTTTAATTGAGAAAAATATACAGCAAATAGAAAATCAACTTGCCTCACAAAATGCCCAACTTAGTACGATTATTACAGATATTGATAATACAGCACTAGCAGGTTCAAATCTAAAGGTTTCAAATTATCTGGGCAATATTGGTGACCTTGTTACTAATGTGGGAGATCTAATTGAAAATGTACTTCCAAATCAATCTTCTACTAATATTATTAACTCATTAATAACTGGAACTGCTAACCCATTTACAGGTCAGGAAAATGAATCTATGATTAACTATGTAAATGCTTATAATATTTCGGTGATAGTTCCTGGATATACTTCAAATATAATTGATACTACAGAACAGCAGCTCTCTTGTGATCCATCAACAACTGGCAATACTTATTATGTTTTAAATGATCCAAGCCAGAATGCAAGTAGTCACCCAATACCAAATTTATCAAGTACCTGTTTGTTAAGTGTTGCACTAAGTAATGCTTATAATGACTTAACTCAAAATATACAGTTAACTAAAGGCTCCAATATTTTTTATAATTTACAAAGTTTCAACCAAATGCTTGATAGTCAATATCTTCAGATTATTCAAGCGCTTACATCTGCATATTATCTTGATCAGTTACGTTTATATCTTTATGTTAATTTGCAGCCAAGTAGCCAAAACCATATTACTCCGTTATTAACGATTGACCCTAATAGCAATAATCTAGCAGACTTGGCAACCGCGCAGGCCGAATTACAATTAGCATATAATACCCGTCTAAGCTTTGTTGAAGGGTTGTTTGCAGAAGCTAAGCAAAACGCCTTTAAATATTATACGAGTACGATTCAATCAAATAGTATGGCTAACAATTGTAATTTAAATTATGAGTCATTAAATACATTGTCATCCTCACAAATTGAAAGTGCTGCAAGTACTACAACTGCAATTAATGCAACCGCATTTAATGGAAATACATTAAGTTGGGATGGTTCTATATTAACAACTACATGTAATAGTACCCATTATGGACAACTAACAACCTCTACTGATATTGGAAATATGTGTGCTCTAAATGGTGGAAGTAGTTATAATTTATCGAGTTCTGATGGCTATATTCGTTGTGGGGCAGGTAACTATAATGGCAACAATATAAGTCATGCAAATTTCACATTACTACAACAAACATATTATGGCACGTCAATTTTCAATGAGCCATCTTATCCATATGGGAAAACTACTATCTATTCAGGTACTATTGATCCGATGGCGCTTTATACCGTAGCGAACCCAGCAAGTATTAACATTAATTTCAATAGTACAACTTATCCTCTAGATGCAGCATGGAATGCAAATAGTACTATTTTTGGCATTGCAAGTGTTAATAATGCTTTAATTGATGTTAAATATACAGGTGATAGTAGTGGGGCCAGCAATCATTCTAAGTGGACTTTTAATCCTACCAATATAAATATTCAGGCTATTCCAATGGCTAGTTATGCCGATGATTCCAGCTCACCGTGGCATAACTTTGAGCAAAATAGTAATAATTGGATATTTGTTGATGATGGCGTTCACTCCTATATGATTGGTGAGGGAAGCTACAGTGGGGCAACATCTTCTCAGGCAGAATATCCGAATCTGAATGTAGTTTACTTGCAGTGTATTCCAGGTGATGTAAACTGTGTTCAGGGTATATGGGAAAATCCAAACATTAACCCAAATAATGTAAGCGCTTCTAACTCCTCTGATTATCAAGGCTTACTATTTAGTAATGGCGATGTAGTTGCATTAACTCAGGTTGATGGTGCTGCAGGAGCTTATGATCATGATGTTACAACAAACCAATATACTCTTTATCAATGGTATAATGGTACTTGCGCTGCAGGGTATATCAACTATGGACCAGCAAATAACCCGGCTAATCCAATACCTTGGGGAAATAATGATTCAAGTAATATCATTTCTGTAAGCAATTGGCAGTCTATGGTAGCTTCAATAAATGATTGGGGTTATCCAGGGCAGTTAGCAACAACTGTACCATTTGCAAATTTAGCCATTAGGCGGCAAAATGTTAATTCTTGTAATTTTTAAAATAGATTAGAGGTTTCATTTAACTGCATGGCGAAATCTCTGGGAATTACTCTCGTATTGCAGGTTAGCCTAGTGCTTCTTGTTAAGCGTAAGCAAAATAATAGTTATTTTTAATAAAGGGGCTAGACAATCAAAGCATATTTAAAGTTGTGCTAATATATTGTCATGACTCATAAAAATAAGTATATAAATAGTTCAAAGATTTCAGAAGCTAAATTTAGGGAGATAGTTAGATATTTTGTTGCAGATTTATCAGCAACTTAAATAGCAGCTTTATCAGGAATAAGCCGAAATTCTATTAATAAATATGTGATGGAAATTCGTCATAGGATTTATGATTTCTGTAATTCAGAATCTCCCTTTATTGCCCTTGGTGATGTAGAACTAGATGAAAGTTACTTTGATGCCAGACGGGTGCGAGGAAAGCGTGTCCGTGGAGCTTATGGTAAAACAATTGTATTTGGCTTGCTAAAGCATGGTGGGAAGGTATATACTATAATGCCCCCTGAAAACTAGACCATTAATTAAGAGAGTCAAGTGATGTAAAATCACATTATTTTGACAATGGTTTAATGGGAATTAGAATGAGAAAGACTCATCCTGCATCAATAAAACTAAAAGTGGCATTAGCAGCTTTAAGTGGTCAACCAATACCAGATATATGCAAACAGTTTGAGGTTGCAGAAAGCTTGGTACATAAATGGAAGAAACAGTTAAAAGAAAATGGAACTGTAGTATTTCAAGATAAA
>SSGX01000025.1 GCA_008017155.1 Neisseriales bacterium
AATGGAAAATAAAACTAATATGTCAATGGTTTAAGCCAAAATCAAAGTATGTGCATTATGAAGATTTTAGTGATTGCTACACTGCTTCGTTTTTAGCTGACTTACACCGTCGGAATAAGATTTAACTAACATGCCAGAGCTTTTATTGGTAGTCATTCGGAGATAGTGACTAGTTGTAAAAGCTTTGGCTAATTTTTTGGAGAGATTAATGAAAACTGAAAAAGAGCGGATACTGGCTAAAATTCAAAAGTGTTTGAATTTATCTAACAGTAGCAATCCCAATGAAGCTGCGCAGGCACTAAAGCAGGCTCAAGCGCTTATGCGTAAGTATAATATTGATGTAGGAGTGATTAATGATTGCAGTGAGATTGGATCCGGCGAAAGACTGCAAGTGACAAAAACCAAAAATATGGCTGAATGGATAGCAATTTTACTAAGTTCTATTCAACAAATATTTTGCGTGACTGCCATTATTTCTAGGCAAGCTAGTTACTATGAAGGGACGCAATATCGCACACTGGTACAGTTCTACGGCGATAAAAGCGATGTCGCTATTGCTGAATATGCATTTAATTTTTTACTAAGGTTGCTGAAAAAACACCGGGCGAATTATTATAGCAAATTAAATGGTTTATATAAACCAAGTAAACTAACCGTAATGGCTGATAATTATGCTAAAGGGTGGGTTGTTGGTGTACATAGCGAAATGGCTGATTTGCGCCCGTATAAAGACGATGCATACGTAGAGCAAAAAAAGAAAGTTGCTAGCTATGTTGACGAAATACATGGAAAGCTTGATTTTGATGAACATAAAAAATCAAAGTTTGACGACGTAAATTCAATGCGTGCGGGCTATGTCGATGGTAAAGAAGTAGAAATTAACCGTGGTGTAGCTGCATCAGATCAACATAAAATGCTTGCACATACTTTGCATCAATAAAATAACAGTTAAATTTGAGGTGAATTATGAATAATTATTTATACCACGGCTGGGTTAAAAAAGCCAAATATTGTCAACTTACCGGAGAAAGTGAAGACGGTGTTTTGCAACGTATTAATAACGCGAAATATCCGGACTGGCGGATTGGTGGTAAAATCGTAAAACTATTACCCAATGGATACTGGGTTAATTATGAGGAGGCTCAAGAATGGGTAAACAGGCAACCACCCAGCTACAAAGTGGCGTAAGAGAACGCAATAGCAAAATACAGATTGACTTCTACTGGCAAGGTAAACGCTATCGAGAAACTTTGCCAATAGAACCAACACCGAAAAATATCAAATTCGCAGCTCAATTACGGGCTGCGATTCTTTTTGATATTAGTCAAGGTGTTTTTGACTATGCTAAGTATTTTCCAAATTCAAAACGAGTTGAAAACGTTGTTAAAACTGTGACAGTTGGTAAACTACTCAATCAACAATTAGAGTTGTACGAACGCAGGCACGACAATGGAAGCCTGCAACTATCCACTTTTTTGCCTTACAAAAGAGCGATAACTAAACACTTGTTGCCCTATTTTGGAGATATTGAGATCACTGACTTAACTCCATCTGTACTAAGGGACTGGGTGATGTCGTTGAATGCAAAAGCTAAAACATATCGGAACATCATGATACCACTCACGGCAACGATAAGAAGTGCATTAGTAAATGGATTAATAGCTGAAAACCCAATTGATAAAGCCGACTTGCCTACGTTAATTAAACAGATAGCGTTGCCAAAGTCTGAGGCTATCAATCCCTTCAATGAAGATGAGCGAGAAAAGATAATTGCAGCCGCAACCGGGCAAATTAAAAACTTGATAGAATTTGGATTCTATAGCGGATTGCGAATCGGTGAATTAATCGCGCTTAGGTGGCATGATGTAGATTTTGAAAGTGGCTTAATTCGAGTAAGTCGGAACATAGTATACAATCAAGAGAAGGCACCTAAAACTAATTCTGGGATTAGGACTGTCTTAATCTTAACAAGAGCAAGAGCCGCATTGATGCGACAATTAAGTTATACCGGAAGCGATAAAGACTTTGTTTTTCATAACCCAAACACTAATCAGCGGTGGAGAAGTGATGACAGCATCCGGGATGCTTGGATACCCATACTAAAAACTGCTGGGGTTGAATATCGCTACCCTTACCAGATGCGACACACTTATGCCAGCATGCTATTGACCGGAGGTGAAAACATTGCTTGGATTGCAAAACAAATGGGACATATTAACACTGAGATGGTAATAAAAAATTATGGAAAATTCATTCCAGACACAAATTTTACAGGAGGTTATAAACCGAAAGGAAATTACTAAAAAGTCACTGTGTAGTCACCGAACTTCTGAAAACATTGATACTGTGGTGCCGGGAGAGGGACTTGAACCCTCACGCCATTGCTGGCACCGGATTTTGAGTCCGGCGCGTCTACCAATTCCACCATCCCGGCTAAAGATGAGATAATGATTATATATTATGTCAAAAGTATGCGTCAAGATATTTTACTAGTTCATTTATAATTGAAGTGTATACTTGAGTCATCTGTTATAACTTAAATTTAGCTTAGTAGTTACATTTTTTAAATCCACCGATGAACCCTTACTACTTAGTCCTTTTCATTAACAAATCTTGATTAATAAGACATATTGACAATATCATAAAAAAGGGGTAGCTAAATAGCTACCCCTTAGATTTTTAAGTCTGAGTTACTATATTAGTAATAAATCACTCCATTGTTTTCTACTGGCATGAACGAATAGAAAGCAAATGCATTTGCATTACTAATATAAGATGAACTAGTTCCAGAATTAAAGTTTGTCGAACTCCAGAACTGGAACTGTGGGCTAGTACTATAATTTGGGTTGCTATAATACGTATAAGTCCCATAATAACCGACAAATGGATTTAATACTCCATAAACCAAATTATAATTGATACTTGCTACGCTAGCACTACTATAGTTAGAATTAGTTAACCCGCTAAACGGCGTAGAAGTCGAGCCATTATCCAAAGCATAATAAGCAGTAGTAACAGGAACAATACCACCAGTACCTGCTGCCACGTTAGGGGCAACAAACACGTAACCATTACTAGTAGTAACAGTAAGACCATTAACCGCAGTAGTAGCAGAAGGAAATGCTGGTAAAGATGTTACCCGATTACAAGCAGCTATTGCAGTTATTGTCCCACATAGATAAAGATTAGATTCTGATGTAACATATAAGTTACCACTGCTTCCAATTGCTGCAGCACCAATATTAGAACTTAAATTAGTAAGCTGAGAAGTAGAAGGATTACTAAATGTTCCTGCTGATACTGTATAAACATGCAAATTAGTCGAAGCAGACTCAACTACTGCAGCATAGGTAGTACCGCTGGTAGTATTAATTGCCAAATAGCTTGGAGTATATCCAGTAGTTTGAGCTGTAACTGAGCCTAAAGCCCCTGTGGAAGTGCTTTCCGGAGAGTAAGTACTTCCGCCAGAAGTATTAGTATTCCATCCCGTAATAGGCATCGAATAAACATTCCCATTTAAGGCGTACAAGTAACCCTGATTTTGTAGCAGTTGAGAAATATTACCAGAAGAACCAGCTGTAGCGTTAAAATTAAAGGAGCTATTACTAAATGATTGGAGACTACTCCATGAGCCTGTAATATTATTACCACTGGCGGTGTAAGTCACACCAATCATCGGATTAGGAATAAAGCTACTATAGAAATTAGGGTATGAACCACTATAACTAACACTATATAGTAAACTCGAAGAGCTAGGAGTAGCTGTTGTAGGGAACCATAAATATTGAGTTGTAGATTGCCCACCAGCAAGATTAAGTGAAGCTGCACCAGTAGATGGAACCGCAGTCATGGTACTACCAAAACCATATGGGCTTGCAGCCGAAGGCATTGGTGCAGAATAGTTAATAGCAACTCCCTGTGCACCATTAGCATTATTGCTAAATGTTACTGGATATAAATAGTAAGAAGAACCGTTAAGAGCTACAATTGACCCCGTCCCTACATTAACATTCGGAACAACCGAAGGACTAACAGTTACCCAAATATTACTTGAGTTACCTGTTGGCGTTGTAAACATATTTTTCACATATGGAACAGACTCAGTAACATCAGTATAAACCATACTCGGAATTACAAAATTTAGATTACTACTACTAGTTAAGGTTGTTGCAAGTGTAGGATTTATGGTAGTTGCAACTACGCTACAACTCTGATTTTGTAGTAGTGCTTGACCACTACAATTATCTTGTATTGAGTATCCTGCTGCTTGTGTAGGAAAAGTATCACCCATCATCTGTATATTTACAGCTGACTCAGTACCAATATTAGTATAAGTTAACGTAATTTGTAAACTATTTCCATAGTTATAAAAAGAAAACGCGCTATTCTGACTCTCTCCATCGCCAGTATAAGCTGGTGCACCAACAGGTAATCCCGGCTGCGAAGCAGTTATTCCCGATAAAACTACATTTACAGCACTAGTAGAACCTTGGAAATTAGCAGTTAAGATGTCTTCAGCTGGATTTCCATTTACATTAAAGGACACCGGAATACCTACAACTAAACTTTCTTGAGTATTTGGCGCGAAAACAAATGTAACTTGGCAAGACTGTAAATATGATAAATTTGCAGAAGAACAAGAATTACTTCCAGACGGCAAAGTTACTCCTGTAAGCCCGGTTAAATTGAAAGATATACCGTTAATAGATGAACCAGAAGTTTGATTTGTTATAGTTACGACTTGACTAACAGATTGTCCTGCTGGTACGACCATTTGTAATGGATCTGGGTTAAGACTCACAAAATTTGAATTGGCATTTGCACTATATGGTAAAGATGAAGTTGAACCAACAGTAATAGTCTGCCCAATATTAGTATATGTACCCGTGATTACTCCACGCAAATTATTTATAATCCCATTAGTATCAGTTGTTGGAGAGGTATATGAAACAGTATAAGCACAACTATTTCCAGCAGCCAGTATAGCCCCATTCTGATTACAATTATTTGCCGTCACGGAAATATTATTAGGTTTGGGAGGATTACCAACCGCAACCAATTGAGGAACACCACTATTGTTTAAATTAACAGAAGTGTTTGTAGTGCTAGCATTAGCTACAGTTACAGTTGCTGTTTTAGTTTGATAAAGGAATGTATTAGTTAAGTCACCAGATACTGTTGATGTTAATACAACATTAGATGTCGGAGCATAATAATAGATGTTATAGAAAGTTGACCCAGTACCAGTACCTAAACCAGTTGTATAATTCATCTGAACATTCATACTTCCCGAATTTACGGAACCATTCATGGTAAATGTTACTTGACAAGAACTACCAGCCTGAATCGTTTGGTTACTACAGGTATCATTACTAACTGTAGCTGTAGTGGAACCGTTAATTGTAACAGGAGTGCCATTACCAAATGAAATCAATGATCCACCAGTCGAAAAACCCATACTAGTTATAGCAGCCTGATACGTACCCACATTAACAAAAGTAACAGTTACAGGAGTGGTATTATCAGTTGGAATAAATCCTGTAACTACCGCAGTTGTCATTAAAGCTTGTGGATTTAAATTATTCACCACTGAAACAGTCATAATCTGGTTATTACCTGACTTTAACGATCCAGTCTTACTCTGAGACTTAGTAACAGCAGCAGTATAATTATCTGTCAAAGTAATAGTATTACTAAATTGTTTACCACCTGAAAAGACAGTAGTTAATGCACAAGTCGAATTAGCTGCGATATTATAAGTTCCATCCTTATCTGGAAGACCACATCCAACCAAAGTAGCACCTAATATACCACTATTTACTTTAACCTTAGAATATGCCTGCTTAAAAAACACAGGAATTGTTATACCCATATTATCACTTGCATCAAGTATATTAGTTACTGTGGCAGTTGAAGTATTATAGTAAACTCCATTTGAAGCACTTATATTAAAATTCTGATATCCAATTACTTGATCTTCATTGTATGACTTATTAGATAATTTTAAATGACTTTTAACATTAATACCATATTGACCATTAGCACCAATTCCAGAATCAGTAGTTAGTGAGGCAGATTTCATTTGTATAGAACATGAACCATGAGGTTGAATTTGTTTACACATATCTGCATCAAATAACTTACTATCATCTTTTCCTATTTGCTTGCGAATTGAATCAGCTACACCACTGGCTGTAACTGAATCAACGACCATAACTTCACTAGTGTTATTAAACAACATTAATGGATACGTACCACCAAGAGCATCTGTATTTGTTGGAATAAGTCCAATATTACCGACCTGTAGATCCTTGCTTTCTGAATTTGGTGATGGTTGGCCATTAGTAGAACTCGAAGATGAACTACAAGAGCTTAATGCTATTGCAACCATCCCAATCAGTACAGCAACAGCTAATCTGGATTTTTTCATTAATTTTCCTTCTTTTAAATTATAGAACCCAGCAAATTTTAAGGTATAATTTTTACTGGATTCTTAAAATTCTATCTTACGTGTAGTAAAAAACATTTTGAGGTAATGTATAATCACTAAACTATTTTAGCCACATGATTAAAGTTTTCCCGCGGAAATTGTAAATGGTTAAGTACTAGACATGCAATAGACAAATATAAATATCAGCACATTCATTTTTATCTATTGACAAAATAATAAATTAGGAACAAGTTTATGAGCTCAGATCTTAAATTCAACAATCTATCCTTAGACGATATCAGGCTATTCATAATTGTCTACGAGTCTAAAAGCTATACAATTAGTGCGCTCATAACAAATACATCGCAACCAACCGTCAGTCGAAGAATAAAACATCTAGAAGATTATTTTGAGCAAAAACTATTTTACTCCAAGAAAAATATTCTTTATCATACAGATTTTGCAGATGCTCTTTATAAAAGTTGCCATAATGAATTGAAAAATCTTGATAATTTATTTAATAATTTAAAATCTGAGGAAAAGCGCCAAGAATACTCTGGAACTATTCGAGTTCAACTACCAGTAATTATTTCTAAATATCTTTTTTCACCACATATACCCTCCTTTATTCGTAAATATCCAAATCTAAACTTACAAATAATCTACTCTAATTCAGATTATGATTTAGTCAAGAATAAGATAGATATTGCGATCATGGGAAGAGAACCTCCCTTAAATAACAATTTAAAAATCACACCTCTTTCCCAAAAAATGTATATTCGTCTTTTTGGGACGAATGAATATGTTGAGAAATACGGAATGCCCACCAGTCTTGAAGAAATGAAAGATCATTTATTTCTTGGCTATATTATACTAATCACAATATAATTCACAGTGTTGTATAATATTGGCATCTAATAAACTAATGAGCTTAAATACAAATGACAAATCCAATCCAACTTCCTACTGATTTCGAAACATATGACTTTGTGGCAATGTCTAAAAAGGAACG
>SSGX01000040.1 GCA_008017155.1 Neisseriales bacterium
AGCTTTATAGGAATGTACTGCATTACCTTCTGTAGCAGGTACTAATAGTATGATAGCCAAGTGGCAGACAAAAACACAGCTTACCTGTAAACGACTGGGGAATGCCCTTACACAAATATTTGTTTTTTTAGAAAGGTTTTTTGCCTGCCAAAAATATGCAAAATTTAATAAAAAAAGGCTAAAGCATAGTCCAGGAAGAATATTACGGTTAATAATATCTTGTGGTAAATGAATAATACTAGTTAAAACAGCAATACTTACCGCTATTTTAGCAAAGCTATCAAAAAATACTCCGATGGTTGCGTTTAAATTTGCGCTTTGGTTCATTTTAAGCATTTTAGGAAATAACTGCTATATAAGTATTAATAACGATATAACTAACGTAGCCAATAAACGAAATAATTCCTATTGTATATGATAATCTATGTTTTTGTTGCGGGGTAATATTTAATTGCTCTGTAAGTATAGAAGTACAGATAGATAAAAAAAGGACAATAAAGGTTGCTGCTTGAATTGAGTCTGCAAGAGTGAAGTCAGTAGTTAGTGGTAATTTCTGATCAATAGTATATTTATTTCCGATAAATGAGAAAATTCCACCAGCAAAAATTGTTGCTCTTGCCGGGAAAGGGAAGGTATTCATCAAATAAAGAATATGTGCTAAAAATCCTGCCATAAAAAAGCCGATAAAATAACTTATAAATACCCGCATACCTTCGCGTTTTATTTCTATAGTCATAGTAATTCTATCAAATAAGCCTTTAGGAGCATCTGCATTACCAAAATTAGTATCGTAACTAGTTGTACTTTTTTTAATTGACATATTGATGATTTTCCAGCCGGGTAATTCAAATTCAGAGTGCAATCGTGAATCTTTAAAGTCTGGATCAAAGACTATATGGTCTGTATCCTCAAAATCTTCTAGTCTAACCTGTAAATATTGATGCCCAAAAGGAAAATACTTCAGGTTCCAGTCATAGTGTATTTTTGCATAGTAATGTACAAAGGTGTAATAGTCGCCATCAGCTGTTTTCCCAGTTCCACCAAACTTATGTGTATAAGTACGGGCATTTACTATTTCAATACTTGAATCTGGTTTATAGTTTTTATCCTTAGTTCTCCACCAAGCATAAAAGCTAATCCCAAAAGAATTATTGAATTGGTCAAGCTCGTAAATGCTCATGGGATAAACGCCAAAAGTGACTACTTCTGGTTTATCGGGTTTTGCCTCAGCTAAAAAAGGAATTAGAAGCAATAAAATTAGAATGAACCTGAACATTTTCATAAAATTACCTAACAAAATCTGTAAAATTATTGTAACATAAGGAAGTAAATATGGGGAAATAATTTACTAAAATAATATACTATTATTGTTTAAGCCAGTCTATTGTTGATAAACCATATTTTTCAAAATATTCGTTTGCTAGCTTGAAATGGTTACAGCCAAAAAAACCACGATTAGCTGATAATGGTGATGGGTGAACGCCTTCAAGGATAAGATGCTTATTCGTATCAATCAGAGGTTTTTTATTGCGGGCATAATTCCCCCATAGAATAAAAACACAATTTTTATTTTCTTGACTTATTATTGTTATTATCGCGTCAGTAACTGTTTGCCAGCCAATTTTTGCTAATGAATTAGCTTGATCTTTTATCACAGTTAAAGTACTATTTAATAGCAATACTCCCTGAGATTTCCAGTATTCAAGTAAAGAGCCATCGAAGTTAGTTAAAATTGGGTTATATTCTAATATAAGCTCTTTAAAGATGTTTCTTAGTGATGGTGGGAGTTTTATTTTTTCATCAACGGCAAAGGCTAGTCCATTAGCTTCATTTTCGCCGTGGTACGGATCTTGCCCAATTATAATAACTTTAATCTGCTTTAGACTTAATCCACTTAGTGAATTGAAGATTTTACCTTGAGGTGGATATATTGTTGAATTATTTGCAATAATTGATAGTTGCTGATCAATTTTCTCTAAAATACCTGAACAACTAGTGGCAAAAAAATCCTGCCAAGATTTATCAAGATTATTCCAGTCACTAGCTAGATAATTTAAAATCATGATTCCTGAGTAGAATATACTTTTACATCAGTAACCTTAGGCGAAGCTTCTTGATAGTCACGAATAATTTTGCCATTTTCGAGCTGTAAGGTTAATTGGTCATTAACTTCACCTGCTAGGTCATCACCTGCCTGTTGGATTAATTTTGGGGTATTGTGGGAGACTTTTTGATTTTTATCTGGAGTTAATTTCACATCACCACCATGACCAGCAGCAGTAAATGATGCTACTATATGGTTATCTTTTATGCGAACTAATTTATAATCAACAGCAATATCAATTGAATATATCACAGAATACATATTGGTATCTGTTAATGGTTTAGTTTCCTCATTTGCATCAATTGCTGAAACTGTCCCAACTAGTATATAGTCAGCATTTATTTTGACAGGTTTGATATTGGCAGATTCATTATTGCCAAATAAACTAGGATTGATTGAGTTATCAACATCAATTACTTGAAAGTGTTTGCTTTGTATGATTTTGCCACGGATTTGTGCTGAGAAAGTACTGATTTCTTGTTTTAGTACGTTTTGGGTTACTGGATCAATTAAATTTGGTTTAGTAGGGTCAATGAAATTATTTTTATATGCTGAAGAAGATACCTGAAGATTGGGAACTGCAAGTGTCGCTGCGTAACAGTTTAGTGAAACAAGGATGCTAACAGAAAATAGTATCTTCTTCATAATGATTCCAAGGGTTTATTTTATTTGGTCATATCTTTACGAATCTGTTTCTCATTACTCCATAATTGAGTACCTTGTTGTACATCAATCAATTTCATATTAAAAACATAGAAAACATCTTTTACTTGACCATTATCTTTGGTAATATTACTTACATAGCCATCTAAGCGACATTGAGCACCTTGCATTTTTCCTGTTTTTGCGGTAGTACTTTGGTTATATAATCCTGATTGGTTTTGGCGATCAAGCTCATCAACCTGATTTTGCATTTCTTGAGAAGATAAGACATATTGACTTTTAACTTGAGCTGAGTTAGATAAGTTATTAACAATACTTTGAGTAATATTTTCAGTGTCAATATATTGATCGGTTTTATTGCGAACCTTCGATACGGTATAGGTTTTACACTGATTAATCTTACCCGAAGTTATCAAAGCAGTTGCCATTTGACTAGCAACCATATTTAGATCGGTAGAACCAAAGTCAGTATTTACTGTTTCAACTGCATTACTATCGCCATAGCTGACCTTACCGCTACCAACTACGGGTGCATTTACTGCACATGATCCTAATAGGGTTGAAAGAGCCACAAGTTGTATTAACTTAAATTTATTCATATTCATTTCCTTGAAATCAAATCAACGCATAGTATGATTATGTACTATGTCTATTAGTGCCGCAACATTATCTGGTTTTGCACTAGGTAAAATGCCATGTCCGAGATTAAATATCAAATTATCAAAGCTACCATTATTTGAAATATAATAATCATTAAGAATTTTTCGTACTTCTTTGGTAATAGTTTCTCTGTCTGTTACGGATAAAATTACTGGATCCAGATTTCCTTGTAGAACTTTGTCGGTTTTCATTCTAGCTTTTGCTAGATTTATAGTCCAATCAACACCAATAGCATTACAGTTCAGTTGACTAATATATTCAATCCAGTTTCCTCCACCTTTAGTAAAGGATATGATTGGAATATCAGTATAACCAGAAGAGCGAATTTTATTGATAATTAAATCCAAATACTTCAATGAAAACTCCTTGAAAGCAGTTTCGGAAAGAATACCTCCCCAGCTATCAAAAAGCATAATGCAATCTACACCAGATTTAATCTGTTCAATCAAGTAATCGGCTACTGCGATTGCTATTTTATTAAGAAGTAGATGTAAAATATCTGGAGATTGATACAAAAATCCTTTTATTTTCTCGTAATTTTTGCTTGCTCCACCTTCTAGCATATAGCAGGCTAATGTCCATGGTGAACCACTAAAGCCAATAAGTGGAATATTCTTAGGTAGTTCTTGCTTTAGGTTTTTAATCGTCTGCATTACATAAGCTAAATCATGTATCGGATTTATGGGTTTTAAATTAAGTATATCTGCTTGACCCTTTATAGGGTTATCAAATTTAGGACCTTCACCTTCGATGAAGTGTAAATTCATGCCCATTGCTTCGGGAACAACCAAAATATCACTAAACATTATTGAAGCATCTAGATTGAAGCGTCTTATTGGTTGGAGTGTAACCTCAGTTGCTAAATCAGGATTTTTGCATAAATTTAGAAAACTACCCGCTTTAGCACGAGTTTCACGATATTCAGGTAGATAGCGACCAGCTTGGCGCATTAACCATAAAGGTGTATAGCTTGAAGGCTTACTACCTAATATATTAAGAAAGTTATTATTCATTTGTTCTATTTTTTATTAGCGGAGCAAAATGATTTAGTGCTTTACGGTAGACATCTTGTTTGAATTTTACGACAAGGTCAATAGGCTCCCAGTATGAAATCCAACGCCACGCATCAAATTCGGGTTCATGATGACTCCTTACATCGATATGATAATCAGCACCAAGAAAATCCAGTAGGTACCAGATTTGTTTTTGTCCGCGGTAGTTTGAATTTTGTTTTGACCAGCTACCTGGAACATCATAGTATAACCAATCATTAGTCTTATCTATGATATTAACATGTTGTTTTAGAAGACCTAATTCTTCGTGTAATTCCCGGTACATACACTCATCAAGAGTTTCATTTTCAGCTAGACCGCCTTGAGGAAATTGCCATGAATATTCACCTTTACGCCGACCCCAAAATACTAAATTTTGCTTATTTAGTAAGATGATGCCTACGTTGGGACGGTATCCATCTTTATCTATCATTTAGTTCCTCAGAAATACGCATAAAAAGTTGCCATTATTTTAGCATAAGCACTGCTGTGATATTTATTATTTACTATTAGGACAGATACACAAATACTTTGAGATTAGTCTATCGATGCTTACTTCTAGAATAAACTTTTTGAATTTGCAGAATGATAGTAGTAAATTAGTCGATATAAATAAACTTCAGATTAGTTAAATATAGATTGTTATAATTAATACTTTTGTGTGATTTGTTTTTGTAAAGTTAATCCCGAAAAGCTTTGGAAGCTTTTTTGCATCATAACAAGGTTAGTTCTGTGAAACCATCCATTTTTGATTTTAGTACTAAAACAGTTGTTACTATTAGTATTGCAGCTGCATTGTATGGCGTTATTGGCTTAATTGGAATCCCTGTTGGTCCGAATGTTCAGCTAAGACCTTCGATTATTGTTCTTAGGGTTTTGTCGCAAAGTTGACTTACCCTGTAATTGATTGATAAATCAGCGTTTTTCTTCAGTTTGGCGGCGCTTAGCCGCCATATCAGCTGCTTTATGCAGCCATTAGGTTAATTTGCTCTGCTATAGACAGCACTCTCCCGTTGATTTCACTAAATACGCTTTGGTTTTTACGTAACATGGCAATAGCCTCTATGTCAGCTATGGTACTAACTGCACAATCAAAGTTCTTAAATTCCAGCATTGGATCGGTTATTCGTTTTATATTCCGATGATCCTGCTCCAAGATATTATTGCAATACTTGACTTTAGTATAAGTAATTGCAGGCTTAATTGGTCCACAGAAATCTGGATTGACTGATCTTTTGCTATCAGCTATCTCCTGGTTGATGATCTTTACTGCCAATTCATTAGCCGCAGCTCCATCACTATTAATCTTATCCGGGATGAATCTAGCGGTACGAATGGCTCCACGAATACAGGCTAACGCTGCTTTATGATCTCTGGTTTTAGAGAAATGAAAGAATATTGAATCACCAGCCTTGTCAACTATTCGATACAGATAGCACCATTTACCTTTAACCTTGATATAGGTTTCATCTAATCGCCAGCTTCGTTTGAAGTTACGGCTAAGATACTTGCGAACCTTGGCTTGGAGCCATGATCCATATTCAGCTACCCAGCGCTGGACTGAAGAGTGATCCAGTCCAATATTCCAGTCCTTGATCAGCTCTTCAATATTCCGATAGCTTAAAGCATAAGCCAGGTACCAGCGGACAGCCATGATAATCACTTCTTTTGGAAATTGTTTACCGCTGAAATCCATCTGCTGATACCTCTTCACTTGTTTATTTAGGCAAGATTCTAGATGAATCTATACTAATTATTCAAGTATATTTCAACTTTGCGACAGAACCATCGATTACAGGACGTATCAACTTTGCGACAGAACCACTTTACGACAGAACTTTATTTTCTACCTTATTATTTGTATACTTCTTTGCGATGTCCAATAGAAACAACCTCAATAGTTACAATGTTGTCTTTAATTACGCATAGAATACGGTAATTACCAACCC
>SSGX01000035.1 GCA_008017155.1 Neisseriales bacterium
AACTCAACAAATCAAATATATTTAATTATATCAATAGTTTATAAAGTGGAATAGAGAGGTATTAAAAATGATAAATAGGTATAGAAAGGTATGAAAAAATTTAAAATTTTTTAAAAATCTGTGATTTTTTAGAAAATTATTAAAAGTTATTGGATGTAGTTAATTACTTAATCGTTTTTTTTGAATAGCGGAACTGTGAAGGATGTTATGAAATGGCTAATCCATCCATCAGTTAGTGTATGAATGTATGATAATTTAGAAAAATACAATTAGCCAGTTTTTATCAATTAGATATATCTGTTTTGATATAATAATCATTATCAAAAATGAATAAATACTGTATGAAACTAATAAAATTTATTGATTCTGCACTACATGAGCTTAAAACAGCCTCAGATACTCTGAAAATTAACTTTGGCTATCAGCTATTGAAAGCTCAATTAGGTGAACTACCTTTGACTACTGAATCAATATCTGAGTTTGGCAATGACAATTTAATTGAGTTTAGAGATAGTTTTGCTGGTGAAATACAGGATGCCGTTTATGCTTTAACGACTGATAGCACAATTTATATACTACATTATTTCAGTAAAAAAATGATTGATTCATTTTTAGATTTGAAGCCAACAATTGACTTAATCAATGATCGAATAAAGGTAATAGGTAATAATGAAGTTAAAAGCTCTGGTAATATTTTTGCTGATATTGATTTACCAAATGCAGAAGAGATATTTTTAAAAGCTCAACTATCGTATAAGATAGATCAGGAAATAAAGAAGAGAAGTTTAACCCAAGCAAAAGCCGCTAAATTATTGGAAATTCCTCAACCAAGAATATCACAAATTATTAACGGCAAATTTCAAGATATTTCAGAATTTAAATTGATGCGCTGTTTAAATAAGCTAGGTTATAATGTTAATATAGAGGTTTCATTTAGTAATAATGAACTAGGAACAATTTCTATGTTGTATGATGAAAGGTGAAAGTGATATATAAAATTCAGATATCTCATATTAATCAATAAATTTTCTAAGTTGTAAGTAGTCTTATTAATCATCTCAAAAATTTTAGTTTTTAATTGATTGTAGTATAATATTAGGTTACATAAATAACTATGCTTAATACTTGTTATTTGGATAAATTAGTGAATGCTCCCGATTGGTTTTATACTAAAACACCATTATTTCATATTACTGCGATAAACAATTTGACTAGCATTTTAAATGCTCGCGCAATATATGCGAAGAATAAGCTAGCAAAGCTGGATATGAAATATACTAATATTGCTCATGAAGAAATTCAGGAAAACAGAAATGCAACAACGCTAAGAAATGGTGATAATCTACATGATTATGTTCCATTTGCTTTTGCACCATTATCGCCAATGTTATATGCACTTCATAACAATAAAATTAAAAACTGTACATCTACACAGGACGATATTGCATATTTGGTAACTAATGCTCAAGCATTATCAGCTATAAAATTTCTTTACACTGACGCCCACCCATTATCAAAACCAGTTAAATTCTATGAAAAGCTGGGTGATATCCGCGCCATAGATTGGGAAATATTTTTTGAACCACCATTAATTAACCCAGGTAAGTATTCAAGGTTCTGGTTAAATCGAACGAATACGGAAAAACCCAAATGGATGGATAGAAAACGTAAGCGCATGGCTGAATTTCTGGTATATGATAAATTACCTTGGCACTTGATAGATACAATTGTTGTCAAAAGTGAAGCAGCTAAAACAAGAGTGGAAGCGATATTGAGACAGTTTAAAGAAAACAAAAAAATTGAAATTTTTCAGGAATGGTACTACTAATGAGTATTTATATAGATCAACAAAACTTATTAAACTGTAAGGTTGATGCCCTGGTAAATACAGTTAATTGTGTAGGGATCATGGGCAAAGGTATAGCTCTACAGTTTAAACAGCGCTGGCCGGAAAACTTCAAAGCATATGCAAGTGCATGCAAAAAAGGTGAAGTTAAAATAGGTAAAATGTTTACCTATATGTTAAATGGTAATGATAAACCTAATTTTATTATCAATTTCCCCACTAAAATTCACTGGCGAAATAAATCAGAGCTTTCATATATCACTGAAGGTCTTAATGATTTAATAAAAATAATCAAAGATTTTAATATTAAATCAATTGCCATCCCTGCACTTGGCTGCGGCAATGGTAATCTTGACTGGAATGTTGTTTACCCTATTATCAAGGAAAAACTCGCTCCACTTGCAAACTCTGTAGAGTTTCATATTTTTGAGCCAGATTCTAAATATAGTACAATTAGCGAGGAGCTTGAATTCCCAAAGCTGACTATCGGGCGTGCGCTCTTAATCCACCTCGTGACCTTCTATCATGATGAACTGGATTTTTCTATTTCTAAAGCAGAGCTACAAAAGTTGGGATACTTTGCCAAAGAAAGCGGCTACAAGGAAATGAAAGCTTTACAGTTTAAAAAAGGTATGGAAGGACCATATTCAGCCCATATTGAGAATTTTGTCAATGAGATGGTGCCAGAATACCTGCAAATTATCAGTGATGATTCTCAGGATAATAATATTGAAGCAGCAGATAAAGTAGCACAAAAATCCTCAGCAATGCTTGAGACAGATAATATAGCTCTCAGCTCATTTGACAATGTCAAAGAGCTAATATCTGGCTATACACACCCTTATGGCATGGAGCTACTATCATCAGTCCATTGGGTTGCCAAACACGAATCATGTCAGACTGATGAGGAAATTGTTACAGCAATACACAACTGGGGCGGCGAAAATCATCCTGAATGGAGTAGGCGAAAACAGGTTCTACTGGAAAAAGGAGATATCCTTGAAGCAGTAGAGCTAATGCGTAGCAAAAAATGGATATAATCTTTAGAGTTTTTAAATTTTAGAAGTTTAGATTTCATCTGATCACACTATTAACCGACAGTTTTTATTAAGGTTGTAGCCTTATTAAAACTGTCAGGTTTCTACATAAGCATATCATATTCGATATCACATCTTTTTTTAGAGCAATTTTTTGTATTGATGTTTACCCATAACAAAATCTTTCTGAGTGTGGGCGAAATTTATCATTACATATCAAGATTAAATTTAGTCATAATCAGATAAGTAAGCGCTATTAAGTTTTTAAATTAATAATCTAATGAAAATAAAATTATTTGTGAGAATACACCAAGTTCGCTATAAGTTCGAATTTTATACCTGCAAACACCTAAAAAAACCAGATTTATTATAATTTTAACTAAATCATATTTTGATTATATTTAATTAAATCAATAATATAATCGTGGTGTATGGGTTGGCGTTAAGGTTTCTCTAAGGGGTTCGAATCCCGCCTTTTCCGCCATCATCAAAATCAATTAACAATTACAAGCATTGAAACAACTATAAACCTCAGTAATTGCAATAATTGCGGCGTTGTTATTCTTTGTTTAAACTTGTTCAGTTTTGTTCAGTTTTGTTCAGTTTTGTTTATATTTTTGTCATAAATTTGTCATAAAGATTATTCATACTTTAATAACTTAATTTGACCTCCTAAATTTATAAATCTGGCATAATTTTTATAAATCATTTCTGTGTTTTCATGCCCGACAATACGGTACAATATCATTGGGCTATTACCAAGTGTTAGCATATGACTTATAAAACTATGCCGTAGCTGATAAATGTTTCGGTATTTGATACCTGCATTAGCAAGAATTTTACGCCAATACCTGCCTATCATGTCCGGCTTCGACCATACGTAACCATGGGGCGATAAAAATACTCGTTCTTTATTTCCAGTTAATTTAGCCTGTTTTAGTAATGCTTCTTTTGCTCGAGGTGTCATTTCTATATCTCTGACACCAGCCTTAGTTTTTGGCTGCTTAATAATTCTATTAACAGTTTGAGTTTTATTTACGTGAATTAATTCTTTTTCAAAATTTATATCGTCCCAAGTTAAAGCAAACAATTCTCCTGTTCTCATTCCTGTCCAGAATGCAGTTAATATGAAGTTTGCTATCGTTTCATACTGGCAATGCGAAATAATTATATCTAATTCACTTATAGTAAACGGCTCAACTTTGTAATCACTTATTATTACTTGCTTTTTCCATTCAGAAGAATCAATACTATCAAATGGATTGACATTGATTAATTTTGCCTTTAGTGCTGATCTAACAACTTGTTTTAATGGTACCAAAATTGTAGTTATGCGTTTTTTGCTAAAATTAAGAGTGCTGATAAATTCCTCAATTATATTACTGTTTAATTCTCCGATAGATAAGTTATTGAAATATGGCTTTAAATGTTTATTAATTACATATTTATAACAATGTAAACTACCAATTGCCAAGTTTCCGGTTTCTTGCATTCGTTCATATGTTGCTAATTGATTAGTTAGCAGCTGCAATAAACAAACAGATGCTTTAATGTCTGAATAATTTACATCTAAATGTTGAAGTGATGATGGATTTGCTAATTGTCTTTGATAGTTAGCTATATAAAACTGATTGCGCTCTAAATCACTTATAATTACTGCTAAAAGCTTTGCTGCCTTTGCTGCATTAGGTTGACTAACCTCTATAGTTGTGGTAACCCGGTAACGCTTACCAAGCCAAGTAAAAGATAATAAAAAACGTTTACCATTTTGGTAAACGCCTTTCGGTAGCTCTAAATTCCTTTGCATTCCTTGAAGTCCTCTAAACATCCATATTCCCATTGATTTGTATCATTACCTTTTTTGATAACGTATCCATTGCGCCATATTCGCCTACGCACTTTATTGTATAACTGACTCATTGTCATATTCACCTGAGGGTGTTTCAAAAAGTCAGATATAGGTATCCAATTTTTTGATTTATTTACTAATTTACTCATCCTGTATCTCCATGTTTAGTATTTCCTCAAATTAAACTGTTATTTTATTGATGCAAAGTATGTGCAAGTATCTTGTGTTGATCTGATACAGCTACACCACGGTTAATTTTTACTCCTTTACCATCGGCATAGCCAGCACGCGTTGAACTTACGTCGTCAAACTTTGATTTTTTATGTTCATCAAAATCAAGTTTTCCATGTATGGCTTCAACATAACTAATTACTTTCTTTTTTTGATCCACATATTTATCGTCTTTATATGGGCGCAAATCAGCCATTTCGCTATGTACACCCATAACCCATCCTCTAGCATAATTATCAGCCATTACGGTTAGTTTACTTGGTTTATATAAACCATTTAATTTGCTATAATAATTCGCCCGGTGTTTTTTCAGCAACCTTAGTAAAAAATTAAATGCATATTCAGCAATAGCGACATCGTTTTTATCGCCGCAAAACTGTACCAGTGTGCGATATTGCATCCGTTCATAGCAACCAAATTGTCTTGAAATAATGGCGGTCACGCAAAATGTTTGTTGAATAGAACTTAGTAAAGTTGCTACCCATTCAGCCATATTTTTGGTCTTTGTCACTTGCAGTCTTTCGCCGGATCCAATCTCACCGCAATCATTAATCACTCCTGCATCAATATTATACTTACGCATAAGCGCTTGAGCCTGCTTTAGTGCCTGCGCAGCTTCATTTGGATTGCTACTGTTAGATAAATTCAAACACTTTTGAATTTTAGCCAGTATCCGTTCTTTTTTAGTTTTCATTAATCTCTCCAAAAAATCAGCCAAAGCTTTTACAACTAGTCACTATCTCCGAATGACTACCAATAAAAGCTCTGGCATGTTAGTTAAATCTTATTCCGACGGTGTAAGTCAGCTAAAAACGAAGCAGTGTAGCAATCACTAAAATCTTCATAATGCACATACTTTGATTTTGGCTTAAACCATTGACATATTAGTTTTATTTTCCATTTAATCCAGTTCATGATTACTCCTAATGAACATCGGTAAAGTATTCTGCAGCAGCTGGCTTCTTTTCTGCCTCTGCAAACTGTTTGGCTGTTGCCAAGTTTTGAAAAGTGGCTGAACCGACTACATATTCCAGCTTGTGATCGTTCCATTCCTCGTGGATTACTGCGATACATATACCGCCATCGGATAGAACATGCTGCTGCAGGTTGTTGTTTGGGTTTTTGCTTGTTTGCCATTCCATATGAACTCCTAAATCTCTGTTTTGTTAGCTTGAAATGAAACTACCCCCAGATATTGGGGGGAGTCTGTGGATAAGTCTGTGGGGTATTTTCTTTCTAGATATTTATTAAAGTATATTTTCGTAGGTGATCAAGATTTTTAGTCACCACGCTATCATCCCATCCATCAATATATTGATAGGTTACTTTTGATTTTATAGCTGCTTTTCCATTATTCCTTTCGTTTATTTCTATAGGTTTTGAAACCTTAATCTTTTTAGGGGGGGTAGATAGATTCTAATTTGTAAATCTGTTAGCCCCATTTTTATCAAATCCTCCCTTGTTTTCATTGTTAACTCCCGTTATACACGAAAAGGCATCACAACATACATAAGGGCATCCTTATCTTTATTGCAATGCTTACAATAGTTATTAGGCATAATTACAATACTATTGTGCGGATGATTTCCTGCGTAAATCGTTAAACTATCTTTGATATTAAATTCTTTAGCATACGCTAATAAATGTTTTGAGTTTATATTTAAGCTTAACGTTGAATTAGATTCAACTGAATTGGCAGCTATAAATCCCAGATCATTTACTTTTATACTTTTACTATCACAGTCTATAGTGATACCAGATAGCTTATCTGTCATTTTAGCGGCTTGATAGACTGCTTGTAAGTTAATAGATATTCTATTTTCTGATAATTCAGGAATGACTCGGCGAATATCTAAATCACTCTTGGGGATTTCACTCGTTTGGTATATAAGGTTACCTTCGGATCCAAAATCAAATTCTGCACATGATGACTCAGGGTCATTTGACCAATAATATGTAAACTCAGTTACTTTTAATGTTTTAGCAAATTTAACTAAAGCATAAGGTAAAAATATTTTTTTGTCTTGATCTGTCATCTGGTCAAACTTACCATATATTGCCGCACGATAAGCATCAGTAGCCCAGTATGCAATTATTTGATTTTGTTGGTTTATTGAAACATAGACTCCATTTAAAAATACCCGACTATCATTTTTGGCTGCTGAGAAACAGACTTGATTAATGCAATCCATATTAATCTTCAATGAATTTGATGTAATGAGTTTTTTTTCATTTAAAGAATATGAGCAATATTTTTGGTTAATGTCAAATAATTTATATTCTTTTGATGAGCTCTTAGAAATAAGAATAACTTCATGTTCTTTAACTTCTAATGAATCTATATTAAATTTAACAATATCATTAAGTGGTTTAATATAGTTAAATCCAGTTTTATTAATAATTGACTCTCTGGTATATTGGATTGTTGGTTTACTAATGCTAGTTCCAAACCACGCGATTACACCATCACCGATTACTATGTGATCATTTTTTTCTGCATAATAGGATTTTATTGCTTTTAATACGGTTGTAATATGGTTCATTTATATTTCTCCATAAATATGATTTAATTAATTACATTGGTGAATTACCGCGCGCTGATAGTTCATGAATGTAACTCGTGATGTCAACTAAATTCAGGATATACCCTTAATGCTATAATAAAGTTCTCACACAATCTATAACATATATAAAAAGGTATATCATGAGTTTAGCTAATACCATTGTTGAATCTACCTCAACCATTAGTGGTTATGGTGGTGTTTTTACAGGAAGTAATATTGTGATCATAATTCTTGGTACCTTATTTATAGTGGCATGTTTGATTTATAAACTAGCCAAATTACGTCATGACAAATATATGGCGCAGATAAGATCTCCACATTTTTGTAAACCATGCAGCAAATGGATGGTTCCAAAGTTAGGGCAGATCCCACATACGAATGTTCAACGTCAATATTTTGAATGTCCTAAATGCGGAAAAATGAGTTGGTAATTATGATTACTTGCCTATATCTAAAACTCTAATAATTTCAGATATCCCATAAAATCAAAACTAGATATTCAACGTCTCCAATAAACTTATTAATCAGCTCAGTTTTATAACTTCTGGTTGCAAAGCGATACTTAAAACCAGTGGCAAGAAGCTCATCAATCTCGGCTTGAGCTTCATCATTGCTCACTTGAATTATTAACGGCTCTTCAAGCCTTCGCGAGCCTTTCCATTTAGATTTTTTGATTATTGCCATAAATTACTCTAGGAGGATTAATTCCGGTATACCTACGAATGCGGACCGCTTTTATCTTAAGAATCAATAACTGCAGGTATAGCTTCTGATCACGTGGGTTAGAATAATGCAGCTTGGCAAAGGGGCGCTTCGACCACTGTAGTTGGTAACTCATCCACCACAATTGGCGGCGGATTTTTCGATACTGCAGTTTTTTCTGGTGTAGGTTCATTAGTTAATACTTCCTGAGTTGATGATTGAATAATCCTTTCTTTTAAATACGGATAGTTACGTATCAGTTGGTTAAAGCTTTCTTCCAAATGTCCAAGATTAGATATTTCTAAAACTCTACAGGCTGCTACTTCGCAGTGGTATTGTCCCCATAAAAACTGTGTAGGGATCATTTTTATTTCAGCATCTGGAAAGATAACATCATTCATAACAACTCCAGCTTGCATATGACGTTTGTCACCTTGGTTACAGAGGAATTGAATAATATCGCCCCTTTGGGGTATTCGCTCCATTATGGACTCCAATAAAACTGTTATTTCTCGGACTTTCTTAATATCTTTTTAGCTTCATTAATGGTTTTTGCTTTTCCTTTGTATTGCCCACATGCAAAAACTTTCCAGTAAGAACCTTTTCTATACCAGCGAATACCTTTGATTCCAGATTGAGGTAGCGGCGGTTTTTCTGGTTCTGGTTGTCTAATTGATGGCGGTCTTTGATAATTCGGACAAATAAATAAGTTAAGCGCCTCCATTTTAAAGGTCTCCCTTAATATTTCCGTTGTCATCTAAACAACTGTAGTTAATCGCTAATGCTGCAATAGTGCAGATAACACCCATTATTAGCCAGATGTTATCTAGTATTAATGACATATCTATCTCCAATAAAAAACCTCGCTATAAAGCGAGGTAATTAATCCTTAGTAAAGCCCCCGGTTACTGTATATGTTATTAATTGTTAGATTAATTTTTAGGGGCTTTAGTAAAAAGCCTAGTTTAGGCTTTTGTTTTCCTTGACTCCAAGAACGCGATTAACTTAGGGTTATCTGCATTCCAGATGTATGGAGTTCTTTTCGCATCATCTGGTGGTGGGATAACGCCATCTCTTCGCATTCGCCAAAATGTTGGCGCGCTTATATTTGCCATTGCCATAATTTGGCTTTGGGTGTATTGTTTCAATTTTGACTCCTTGGTTAAATCGGTGATGTGCCCTTGATGATATATAATATTGGTAACCACACACAATATAAATAGCACGAAAGACACATCATGGATTTTATTATTAATTTAATTAAAGGACTTTTTTTAAAATTTCAAAACAGCGTATTAAAAAATATAATTACTTACTTTACAATTTACTTTTGTTTTCATGATTATTTTTTTCAACATATATTAATTATCCCCGTTATAGCAATATTGGTTCTTACATGTGTATTGTTTTTAAAGGGCATTGCTATTTCATATCCATTTATTCTAAAAAGAATTAACGTGTTAATTGGCATAGGTCTTATGGGGTTAAGTTATCCAATAGTTAATCAATTCATGATTAATCTATCAACCCTTGATAGTGATAAAAATAGCATCTTCAAATGTTTGGCTATGGCTATATACCCCCACAATTTATACTACTTTGGAGGTATATTTATTCTTATACTATGTTTTCATTTAATCAACATTAACGCAAATGATAAACAATAAATCTTGTGATAAGCCCAGCTGCAGAAAAAATTATAAGCCAATATTCAAGATATAACACTATTAGATAGGCTTTCACCCTCCACCTTTGCAAAAAAAATATTTTTGACATATAGGTGATCACTGAATAACTTAGTATTAGCGATAAAATAGAAATAACATCATCTGAAAATATTTCATGAATTGAACACATATTAACAATCTCCTTTATTCAAACATATAAACAAACTAAATTAATTTACTTATATGTCACCTCTCTAGGCGAAAGGTAAGCCACGTTACTTAAGCAAACGAAGCTCTATTTAAGATCTGCCCGGTTGGTTACGGTGAGTGGGTGGCTCCCAGTCCTTCACAGTTTTTTGGTTAACAGCTTCATGGGTTCGTTCCCAAGATGAAATTTAGTTATTAAACTTATTTCATAACTGTATTATCACATAAGGAGATAATTTGTGTCAATATAAATATCTCAAATTGAGATATTTATATCTTGCATAGCACAAAGCGACTGATCTACTTTAATCTAGGGTTAAAAATAATTTTGATGCAATAATAAATATTTGACATTTACCCCATAAAGGGGTAAAATATTGAAGTATAAATAAGGTAAACAAATGAAATTAATAGCTCAGCCCCAAGATATTGTTCAGTACGATTCAAAGCTAGATAAGGATTTGGATAAACTTCCTCAGCAAATACTTAAGAAGTTAAAAATGTGGGCACAGCTTGTAAATCATCGAGGTATCACGGAAGCTAGAAAAATACCCGGCTATCATGATGAACCTTTACAGGGTAAGCGAAAGGGTGAGCGTTCGATACGATTAAATAACGCATACCGTGCTATTTATACTGAAGATAAAAATACAATTAAAATAACAGTTATTGAGGTAAATAAACATGACTACTAAGAGCTTAATTAAAAAATTAAATGAGTTAGTTGGCGAGGAAGAGTCTCTGGGAGATAATCTAAAAACTATTCGTTTGTGTGATGAAATGACGTTAAAGGAATTTGCCGCAATTTTAGGAGTTTCAGTACATTATCTTAGCGATGTTGAGCATGGGCGCAGATTTGTTAGCCCCAAAAAAGCATATGAATATGCTGAAAAACTTGGTTATTCTACCGCTGAATTTGTGCGTTTGGCGTTGCAGGATGAAGCAAATAGTTTTCTGAAAGATAAAGGTATGCAGGCAAACATCAATGTGAATTTTGCAGCGGTATAAGGAAATCAGACAAAAAAACAGCTTGTTTCGCCTTAGAGAATATAGCTAATGGTTGGTTTGAAGAGATAAGTCTGGAGAGTTTTAAGTGTAACAACTTGAAAGTTTGAAATAATGTTGCGGGTTAGTTCAGACCATAATATACAACTAACCCTTATTGATTAAAAGTGTTTTGTTATAAAGTATACTACAATAGGAATTAAAATACCAGTTCCAAGAACCGTTACAAGGGCGCTTAAAATCCATATTTTCATATCTTTAATAATATTTTTTTCAATATTATCAATTTTTGTTTCTATTCGGGATAGTTCATTGTTTATACTATTTAATGCAATAGCAATATTTTCTGGAGTCATATCATCAGATTTAAAACATTTTTCATTAACTTGCGATTTGTAACTACTCATTATTATAACCCAATAATTTTTTGTCTATAATGGTTTTTCTTAAAAAGACTGTATTACCACAGTGATCACAGCTTAAAGAGTAGAAATCCTTGCCATGGACATGAGTTACCGTAGGATTAAGTATGGTTTCATTATCAAACCATATGGTCCAATCATCATGACCACAGATCTGACATTTTGGTGTTGGAGCTATTTCTTTGAGTAGCTCTATTATATTTTTAGTTTGCATTTAGTAACTTTTATTTTCTAGATATTGATTATTCAATAGTAGTTTCTTCATTTTTCATCCCCTTAACTAAGTTTAATCTATTGGCCTGCCTAAGCTATAAATAACTCTTCCAATTATTCTAACTGTGCTAGAGCCATTATTTAATTCGTCATCATATTTTCTGTATTCTGGGTTGTCAGACTCCCATTTCTCACCGACAGGAGTAACCCGCAATCGTTTAACCCAAAGTTTATTTTTTGTGGTTATTGCATATACTTTATTGTCTATTGACTCAATATGTGACTTATCTATAATAACTTTCTCTGTTGCAATTAACATCGGGAGCATACTGTCACCAACAACTTGTACAATTGCTAAGTTTTCAGATTTAACCCTGAATTTCGTCAAGAATGATTTACTTATAAACTCAAAATCGTCAACTTCTTCAATAGGGCTAGCATCTTCACCTGTACCTGCTGATAGTTTAACATTGTTATAAACTGGGATTTTTATTGTATCATTACCAAACTCTTCGGGGACAATATGAAAATTAAAAATCCTGTCTCCTGTCTTAGAAAAAATTAAATCTTCTAAAGTTTTGGCTTTCTTTATCCCAAGCTCTGGTTTATTTAAATCTCTATGCATACCACCATAACTAAGTCCATATTCTTTACAGAATTGATTTAAGTTTTTATGTTTGCTTTCTATATATTCTAAAAGTATTTTTTTATAATCCATCTCAAATAGCAATATAAAAATATCTCATATTGAGATAAATGATGTTATAATCCTGAATAGCTGAAATTTGGATACTCCCAAAACTAGCTAAACAACCAAGTTTTATAATTCGTTACGTTAACCCGTAACCCAAGGTGAATAAATGTTATTGATAAAATTCATAATTGCTAAATTAAAGTACTTTAGGTACTACATGAAAAAAGAAATTTATCAAATTAACGGTAAGGTTCGTAAACCTTATTGCCATTGTTTTAAAAATCTCATGGAAAACTTTGTCCCTGGTAAAAAATATCACTGCATACACGGATTTCCAGTATGCCACCCTGACCATCGGAAAGAATGGGATGATTCTAGGCATTGGAAAAAGGATCAGACACAAGATGCTCAGTGATAAATTTACTTGATAATGAATATACTTCATATTCATTAATTACTTCTTCGATTATTATATTTGAGTCAATAAGTATATTAAGGGTTGTAATAAATTTTTTATAACCATATTTATCTTTTAGCTTGGCTAATTTACTGTTTTTTGGATCTGGCCAGCCAACAGAACCATCGGGAGCATGAATCCGATTAGCTAAAGAATGTCCCTCAGTATTATAGGGGTCATTTATGAAGATATTAATTATTTCGTCCCTCAATTCATGATCAAAGAGTGGCTGATTTAGCATTTATAATCCTAAAAATAAGAATGGATTAAAATTTTAAAAGCAATCCGGTGTAAGCCCGGAAAACAAAAGCCTGTAAACACCGATCTACTGCAAGTCTTTACCATGTAGTAAAGCATTAGACCCGGGTTTATGGCTTTAAAAGCGACTACCAGTAATAACTTTGACCGGTAACGACTGGTAGTCAACCTACAATTAACCGTATTAAATGTTAATTGAAGTATTTTTATTTTAACAGAAATTATTATTGTGTGTGAATTAAATTGTTAAAAATATTAAAATAAAGTAAATTAAAAATTATTCATTTGAATATTTTTAGCTCCTCAAATATCAATAAATCTATTGATTCGTCAGTTATTGGCAATCAATATCCTGTTATTTATTAGGCTTCTCTGACATTTGATACGAATAGCTTTGATGTTCCAAAACCGGGGGCGCTGCGCAGCAATCCCGGGCATCTCTTTTGGGCGTCATAGTCACATTTGGAGCATTGAATGTCAAAAATCACCCCCAATTATTACGCAATTCTAACTGCTGATGTTCGCTATGATAAGCGATTATCTCCCAGCGAAAAACTTCTCTTTGCCGAAATTACCGCTTTAACTCATAGTAACGGTCATTGCCATGCTACAAACGAGTATCTTGCTAGCCTGTATGACTTATCAGCTGATAGAGTTTCGCATATGATTTCAAAATTAGTTAAATTGGGTTATCTTAACTCGATAATTAACTACAAAGAAGGAACTAAACAGATCGAAAGTAGGCATTTAAGCTTACCTAACCCTATAGCTAAATTTAACTATACCTCTAGCCAAAAAGATAGGGAGGGTGTAGCTAAAAATAGCGATACCCCTATAGCTAAAAATAGCGAAGATAATAATACAAGTATAGATCAATACAAGAATAACAATATAAAAGAAAAAAATCAGTCTGATTTTAGTGTTGAAGATTTTAAAAAATTTGATATTGATGTTAGTGATTTTACTAATGAACAATTGGATTCAACTATTCAATGGATAAATCATAGGAAAAAAACCTACAAATGTAAGACAACTCCACAAGCAATAAAGGTTGTAATTAATCACTTACGGAATGCGAAAGAGCATCATAACTTAGTTAAACTAATTGATTATTTTATCAATTTTACTACTTACCAAAACATTAACCCCACAAATATCGAGCTTGCAATTAAACAACGTCAGGCAGGACAGCGAGCAGCCAATGCTAACTAACATCTTATTTCGCAATCCAGACGAGACTAGTGCTGCAGATTTATCATTAGTCATTGAAGATGAAGTGGTTCATGAGTGCCTACGTGATCCATCATTAGTAAAAATGGTTGATCTGACAAAATTTAGTATAGATAACGTATATAAGCTGTATGTAGTGAGTAAAATCGGGAAGCCATATGCCATAACGCAACTGATCTCTACAACAAGATATTCTGGTTACAACTATCAATCTGTTTTTGACCGTTATGTTGCCAGAATAAATGAGCGTCAAAGCTGGTTTAACCTTAATGATAATCAGGCATTCCGTCAATGCATGACATATGGATATAAATCCGAACAATCCGAATTAATCTGTCTTTGCTATATGCTGCAGGTTTTAAATTTGGCACGGCAGGTACCGTTTACTATCTTTGATAGAGAAGAAAGCCGGGTTTTTAATTTCCTATTTAAAGGTACTGGTAGCCTGTATGGTGAAGATAAGGCGATAGTTGGGGCAATTCGTGCCAGAGGTTTTATAGCTAGTCCAAATCAGGATCAAATCAAATTAGCATATCTACATTTGGCTCAGACAATTGAAACCCTGAAATTTTTACAAGGGGTCTGCTAATGAGTCATATAGCAAAAACAATAATTAGCCATATCGTTACTTGTCCTAACTTACTTAACTTATATCGAGACAAACTGCAAGCCGATTATTTTCCGGATGTAACGTTCAAAGCTATTTATATCGATATATTAACTGCAGTATCTGAGCGCAAAGAACTTTCCCCGTACCTACTAAAAAACAAACATGGTCCAGTAATTGATGAATTGCTTATTCCTGAATTTAACGAGGCTAGGGCTATCCCAGTAATGGATCAGGCTGTTTCTGATTTAGTGTATCAGCATACAGCAAAGCTATTTAGTGACGGATGTAGTGATTATCTGGCCAAGTATCATTCCGGTGAAATTATTAATCATGATGAAGTCTTAAATAGTCTGAGTTCCCACATTATTCGGAATGATGAGATCAAGGTTTACGATAACTCTGATGCGATTGAGTGGTTATCTGAAAGAGTTAACTCTAATGCGCCTGCAGGTGAAATGGCATTAGGCATAGCGCCAATTGACAAAACCCTAAATGGTGGCGCTAATCGTGGTCAGGTAATGTATATCGCCGGTCGGCCGAAGATATTTAAAACCAGCATGATACTTAATATCTTTACCCGTATGACTATCAACTATAGTGGGATATTTTTCAGCCTTGAAATGCCAAGAAAAGAAGTCTGGCAAAAACAGTATGGAATAATCGAAGGAAAGAGCTTTGAATTTGCCCGGCAGCATAATCAACCATTTGATGCGTATGGGGAGCATATGCAACTTAGTAAAAATAACGCACGTATAGTTGACTCTAAAGAAATAACGATTCATGACATCAAGCGACTTATCCGGATGCATAAACTACGTCACGGCAAACTTGACTTTATCATCATTGATCACTTAGGAATTACCAAGAAATCTCGCCCGAACTATAGCGAATACGAACATGTAACCGAAGTAACTCGTGAACTAAAGATTATTGCCGGCATGGAAAACATTTTCATAATTTGTATCAGCCAGCTTAACCGCGCTTCGGCAGACCGTAAGGATAAACGCCCATTGCTTACTGAATTACGCGGATCTGGAAGCATTGAACAGGATGCTGATTATGTAATAACGCTGTATCGTGAAGAGCATTACTACAGGGAAAATGGCAGATCATGCCCGCCCGCAATCCAGAATGTTCTTGAAGTAACACTTGCCGCGAATAGGCATGGTCCACAAGCAGATTATAAGTTTAAAGTAAATCTTGCATTAGGCAAAATACTTCACGAGCTTAGTCCTACGGAGTTAGCTCAATATGGAGCAGCATTGCGTGAGGGTAAATCATCTAATTCAGGAGGGTTCTAATAATGAGTCATAGCGACTTTATGATGATAATGCTGATTATTACTTACGTGATTTTAATCAGGTGGCTAAATAAATGAGTATCGAAATAATATTGGACCATACATTTTTAACTGCTTATAACCCTGAATCAGAGAACTTAACACATTTAACCAAGTCTTATTATATGAAGGATTTAAAAGTGCAAGAAAAACTGGCAAATAAACCCCCTGAGGGCTTTGTTCTATTACCAAATGATAAACGTTATGCAATCAATGAAGCTGGCGATTTATTCAGTATTGAAAGTAAAAAATTACTTAAACCAACTGTAGTTAAAGCTGATGGAACCAAGAAATATGGCATCTATGATGCGACTACAGGTAAAAATGTTTATCACAACTCAACTGATTTGGTCGAAATGGCTTTTGCTAAGGCAGATGCTCCTGCAACTCCAGAGGAGCCAGCAGCTTTTAAAGTCGAAGCTGATAATGTTCAGGCTACTCCTTCAGTTGTAGTGGATAGTATAACTGTAGAGCATCCTACTAATGGATTGGCAGCATATAGTGATGAGGAAATTGAGGCTGAGTTAAATAAACGATTTAGAAATAAAAAGCTACTGATTGATTTTGCAAACTACGTAAGACAGCTATTGCACAATGAAATTAAGATTGTAGATCTTGAAGTTGTCTTATCTGAGTTTAAAGTAGGTAATACCCTATGAATAAACCAGTAACTGACTTTGTCCGGATTAGCCAATTATCGATGATTTTAGCGAACTATAGTTGCAAATTGTGGCTTGAATATTGGTGTGATATTTGGGATCTTCGACATGAATAAATCACCAATACCTATATCAGAAAGATTTTATCCAAAAGAGGAGAACAAGACGATGTTATCAAAACATAAAATAATTAGAAAACAACAGATCATGGCACTTACTGAGTTAGCTTATATGGTATTTGGCTTTATTATTGCAATGTTAGTAATAATGCCAGCAATAATTTATGGTGTTGTTTGGGTAATAGATTTATTTGCTGGGAGTAAACATCATTTTGTATATTGGCAATATGTGATGGTATCTATCGTATTTAAAGTAGTGTTGGGTTTTATCAAAAACTTTATAAAAGGATAAATAGTGATGATCTTCAAGACTTTTTTTGAACTATGGCAATGGTGGTTTAAGGGTAGAGAAAAAAAGGCTAAGGTTATACGATCTTATCCGTCATCGTATAAAAAACATGCGGTCAAGAAAGTTGACTGGAAACTATCAAAAGAGGAAATTAAGCGCGAAATGCGTAGCAATCGCTGTATCGGCGGACACTATACAGAAGAAACTGAACTTTAAGATTCAGGAGGTACAGAATAATTTATTTACCAGTGATTAATGAAAGGTTGCCATGAAGTTTTCAAATCTTGAGACTGCGTTATTTGGGTTATATAATTGGGCAAGACAGGACACTAATAAAGCGATTGATTATCAGATGGCTTTCGGGGTTAAATCAACGTTACCGTCCGATAAACTGCTTGATAACATTGTTACTGCTCGAATAGTTATTAAAGAACTAGAACTATTTTGTACCCAAAATGAATTAACGGTTTTAAGGTTTTATTATGGATTTACAGATCGTTTTGAAAATAATCCGGAACAACATTTAATTACTGATATTGTTTATCCAAAAGATAAAACCATTGGATTATTAATAGCTACAGCATGGAGAGATGACATAGATAATTCGGAATTAATTTCCATATTACGAAAGTGTTGTCAACGCCAAGCTTATAGAATAATGAAATCTGGTAAAAATATTTTAGCAGGAATCCGAGTAAAATTAATTAATTCGGATTATTTACTAGCAGATCAATTAGAAAAATGTTTAATTAGACATCAATTATTAAAATAAATATTATTTTATTGTTAACATAATTTTCAGATTTGAAAATCTAAAGTTTTTAAATTTTTGCTAAATCAAACCAAAGCCAGTTATTTCCAACTTGCTTATTTTCTATTTTTAATAGTGAATCAATATAGTCTGCCCAATTTTGCAGTAATTTACGTCTTTCTTCTAATAAATTTGATTTTAGGTAATGTTTTTTTACTCCAGGAATTACATGTCCTAGAGCTGCGTCAATTACATCATGACGCTGTCCCTGTTCTGCCAGTAATGTCATGCCCGTTCTACGAAAATCATGCGGCGTAAATTTTTCCGTACCATACTTATCAATAATCCAGTTTAGATCACGATTTAGCAATTTACCTTGATAGTACTTTTTAAAGTAAGAGAATACATATTCACTATTTGGATAGAGCTTACGTAGTCTGGTCCATAATAGAATTATTTGCTGTGGCGCTATAATAGTGAAATTAGCAAAGCTTTTTGTTTCACGGATCAATATACGACCAGTACTTAAATCAACGTCTTGCCATTTGATACGTAGCAATTCTTCCTTGCGGGTAAGCAGAATCGCCAGACTATAAATTGCAGCTTTGGTAATTGCTAATACCTGATGGTCATTGAATAATGTGTTAAAGAATTGACTTATCTCTTGTGGTTGCAGGTATCTTTCACGCGGTTTTACTTTATAGCCACGTTCCATGTCTGAGAGGGGATTATTCTGAATGTAACCATTCTTTTTAGCAAATTTGAAGATAGCTTTAATCCGTTGCAATAATCCTGCAGCTATTGATTTTGCTTTTGCCTTATCTGCAATACGTAACAGCTCGTTAATATCTAGTTCAGTTATTTTCTCTATTGGTACATTATTGAGAACGGCAGCACGGCGCATTACTACCTGCCATTGCCTAGTGCTTGATTGCTTAAGAGTAGGGAAGTATTCATCACAATAGATTGCCACTATTTCACCAAAAGTTTTACCCAGCTTTGCTACATCACTTTTATAGTCAACCGGATTTATACCACGAGCCACCAACGAACGCATACCACGAGCTTTATCTCGTGCTTGTGCCAAGCTTATCTCTGGATATGCGCCGATTGACACCCAGCTATTCTTTATCCCATCAAAGGTTTTTAACCTAATCCTAAACATAAAATAGGGCGTATTGTTTTGCCGCATTCTTAAATAAAGATATTTACCATCGCAGATTTTAGTATCCAATGCTGGTTTTGATTTGATAAACTGTTTTATCTGATTATCACTTAATTGTTCAATTGCTTGTTTTGACATATATGTCCTCCATAGCTAACCATTATACAGATATACAATTAGGTATACAAATATATTTTTGCATAAATATTGTTGTTTATCAGTGTGTTATTTGTGTTTTAATGCACGAAAATGGTTGAATATTTCCATTATATTCTTTTATATTCCACCATATTCAATTGTAACTAGACAAAATAGGAACATATCGGAATTTTAATAAAAAAATTTGACAATGTCAGTAAATCGGGTTACAATTGCTATACTTGAAATAATTGTAAGTATTAAAAGCCATCCAAATAGGGTGGCTTTTTGCATTTCTGGAGGCAAAATTATGTGAGTAATCTATTATTAACTAAGAAGAGGTTGGCTAATTATCTTGGAGTATCAGTAAGAACAGTAGATAATATGCGAATAACTGGCGAAATACCTTCGCATGACTACGAAATAACCAAGCGCTCTATCAAGCTCTGGCATCCTGACACAATCAGCATATGGCTTGAGACCAAGAGAGTAAGTAGCCAACCACAATGCAAGCCTAGCAGCATATAGCTCCTAGGCTTTTTTATTAGCAATCCCACGACAAAAAATCTCAAGGTACTCCCAGAGCTTTTAAAAGTTTTACGGAGGGAACAGCCGCAGGTTTTCGCAAGTTTTGAAAAGTCAAAAGTTTGGAGTAAAACTGGAGTAATTTGATTGTGTCTTTTTGCCACACAATTTGTGTATTTGTATATTTATCAATATGATAGAGTGATTTTTAAGTTTTGTTTTGTGGAGTAAAATGATTTTAATATCTCAAACTGAATTTGCTGCACTGGTTGGTGAAAAACCAAATGAAATATCTAAAATGATAGTCAGAGGTCAAATAACCGCATTTACAGGAAAACCGAAAAAATTAATAATGCCTGATGCAAAAAAACAATATCATTTAGCAAAATCAGGAAAACTAACTAATGTACCAATAGTTGAGGTATTCAATTCTGCCGAAAGTGAAGACCAGCCAATCAAAAACAATCAAAATGCAGATATGCAAGATTTGCTGAACGTTAAAGTCAGAAAGGAAACAATCTTAGCTGATAACCACGAAATAAACTTAAAGAAAGCATTGGGTAAGCTGGTATCAATTGAAGAGGTTAATAAAACAGTTACACATGGA
>SSGX01000002.1 GCA_008017155.1 Neisseriales bacterium
ATGACTCAATAATTTTATCAGTCAAAAAGATATGTTGATAATTATCGCCTGCCTTATATTGTTTATTAAGTGCTAACCCAATATTTTGCACTTTTATAAAATGTTGCATAACATCGCCACGAGGCATACAGTGAAAGCCTTTTGATTTACCCGTATAATAAGTATATCTAGTATCAAATGGACGATAGCTAATGGGAACAATTTTATCAAAATCTACTTTACTATCAAGCAAATCTTTCCGTGCTAGATTTACTTTCCAATCTCTTACATCTTTACCTAAATTATATTTTTGCCGAGCTGCTTCATCATCTAAAGCCAAAAAATCATTTATTACTGACTTAACTTTTTCAGGTGTTTCATGAATAGTAAACGCATCTCTGGCAGTAACTATCCCAACACTATTAACGGTAAATAATTCATTGACAGCAAAAAATTCTTTATATTCACCCATTAAATCAAAATTTTTGGGTATAAAATAATATTGTGGTGCAACTAAATCAAGTTTTTGCCATTTGATACTAGCTAAATCATTCTCCGCTAAGGCGTAATATTTCGAGTCTCTTATGCCGTACATATCATGATGATAAACGTCTGCTAGTTCATTTTTCTTTTTGTTCCCTGTTTTGATAAAAATATTGATTGATACTCCTTGCTGGATATCAAACACATTTTCATCTTTATTCCCATCCGGGGTAGTTTCCTTTTTTTTAGCATTACCGTGCAGATCAATTATATAAATTTTATCAAAGGTTTGTAAAAGTTTATATCTCATACCCCTAAAGGTTGGATTATCCAAAAAGCTGTGATTATTGATATAAGCTAGAACTCCCTCGCCATTTTTTTCAACAAAATATTCACCATAACGAATAAACTTTACATAATCATCATTTAGCCATTTAGGATTTTTTTCCTGTAGTTTGCCACCACTTGGTTCTTGTTTATAGTCGTTCAGTTTATCTTCAATCCATTCGCCTTTATTAGCAGAATGTCCGCTATATGGCGGATTCCCAAGGATCACCATCACAGGTGTATCGCGTTTGATATAATTTGCTTCATTGGCTTCATTAGACAACCAGCTGGTAAATAATGTTCCAGTATCAGGATGATACTCTTCTAAACTATTGGTTAAAAATATCCTAAAGCGTTGATTATCTTCCGACTTATAGCCGTATTCATGAAGTAGCAAATCAAGTTTAAGATGTGCCATTGCATATGATGCCATCAAAACTTCAAAGCCATTTAACCGAGGTATCAAATGATTAGTTACGTAAGAGTTCCACAACCCCTGCATATTTCTAAATTTAGTCTGATAAATATGCTTAACTACTTCGGCAAGAAAAGTACCAGTACCTGTTGCGGGATCAAGAATTTGCACTTTGTGAACTTCTTGTTTTTGCGTTTGAGCTTTGCCTTTTTTTTCTATGCCAGTTGTAATTTCAATAGTGGTCTTCTCACTTGAAGCTAAACCATCTTTAAT
Source organism: Neisseriales bacterium (assembly GCA_008017155.1). Lineage (GTDB taxonomy): Bacteria > Pseudomonadota > Gammaproteobacteria > Burkholderiales > UBA11063 > Aquella. Next base: position 1,478 of record SSGX01000002.1, read on the forward strand.
ATCAAATTCGGTTTTTAGTACATCATCTACGGCGCGGACAATAAAATTCACAACCGCTTCAGGCGTGTACCAGACACCACGCGATTTACGAAGTTTAGGATCATACTCCGCAAGAAACGTTTCATAAAAATGAATAATTGGGTCTTGCTGATTTGATTTTTGCATGAAATTTTTAAGTAAACTAACTAAATCTACCGCACGGAACATTTCAGCAATAGCATCCACAATCCAGATAATCCTACTATCGAGATCAAAACCAGCAATATACTGGAATAAATTACGTAAAAACGGATTTGACTTAGGGATTAAGGTGGCAGCTTCCTGACGGCTAAAGGTATCCAGATTATTATCATGCAGTCGAGCAGCAAACATTCCATAAGTAATGGTTTGTGCATATACATCAGCAAAATCTTTGATCGCGATATCATGTATCAGGATTTGTTTAAACCCTTGGTATTGATCAAAAATAGATGAATTAATTTTATTTAACTCATCAGTATTTAACGATTGTTCGATTACTTGTGCAAGTAACTTGGCTTTTTGCGCCATCATTTTACTCAGTGCCACAGTTGATTTTATGGTTTGTCCATGATACCCAGTAAGGTCTTCAGTAACTCGATAAATTTAGCAAAATTATCAGGTAAGGTAGATAATTTATTACCATCAACCCGTGCTATTGATACGCTATCAATAAACACACCATTAACAAATAATTCAAAATCAACATAGTTGGTAATTATCAAATTATCCAGCGAATTTTTATAGCGATTAAATTGCTCTTGATGTTTTTTATCTCGAAGTACGGCATCAATATCTTTAGCTTCAATATAACCCACTGGTATATCTTTACGCAACAGAATATAATCAGGTGCACCACAAGCAATCCGCTTTGGCTCATTAGTTGCACTAATATCACTAAACATGCTTTCAATCAGTATCTGCAAATCACCACGATAAGTATGCTCGGTAGCATTACCCTGCTTTAACTTAATTGCAAGTTTATCTAAATATTCTGTGATATATTTTTGCATAAGTTGATTCTTCTAGTATTAATTAAAGTATAAAACACCATTGGCAAAAACATCTTGATTTTTGTCACCAACAATATTTTTATAAAGATTCTCGCCCTTGCGCTCAGAATGACCCATTTTGCCTAATATCCGCCCATCCAATGAAGTAAGCGCTTCTATCGCATAGTCAGAACCATTTGGATTATAAATGCCATCCAATGTTGGCTGACCATTTAGATCAACATACTGGCACGAAATTTGTCCGTTAGCTGCTAATTCATTTGCTAAGTCAGGATTAACTACCAAACGTCCTTCACCATGTGACATAGCAATTTGTTTGATCTCACCAACACTAAACGAACTTAACCACGGCGATTGATTACTTATAATCTTAGTCGCAGATAAACGCGAGATATGTCGCCCAATAACATTATAGGTTAAGGTAGGATTATCTTCAGTTAAGTCAGCTATTTGACCAAAAGGTAGCAATCCAGATTTAATCAATGCCTGAAAACCATTACAAATCCCAAGAATCAATCCATCGCGATTTAATAAACCATGTACGGCATCACGTACCTGAGAATTACGTAATATAGTTGCAATAAATTTTGCTGAGCCATCAGGTTCATCACCAGCACTAAAGCCACCCGGCAACATCAAAATCTGCGAGTTATTAATCAGACTAACTAACCTATCAATTGACTGATTGATATGGGTTGAAGATAAATTATTAAATACCATTATTTCGCTTGTAGCACCAGCTAAATCAAAAGCGCGTTTAGTATCATATTCACAATTAGTACCCGGGAATACTGGGATTATCACTCTTGGTTTAGCTACTGATTGTCTAGGTTTTGCTCGAGATATCGCAACTTCTAGTCCCACACTAAAATCACTATCAAAATTGGCATCGCTAACAGGTTTCGTTATTGGGAATACAGGATTAAGCGTACCTTGCCAAATGGCTATTAATTCATCTAGTGCAACTACCTCACTCTGCAATTTGGCTACTGGTTCAGCGATTACATTTCCTAATAACATAAATTCGCTAGATGATAATTTCTCGTTAGTCGTAAATACCATTCCACCATAATAGCTATTAAATAAGCCTAATGACTCTACGCCATCAGCCAATTCAAAGCCAAGTTTATTCCCAAAACTCATTTTTGCCACTGCTTCAAGGATACCAGCAAAGCCGATTGCCATAGCAGCATTAATTTTACCAATAGTAATTAGCTCCTGAATCAACCGATATGCATTAAGCGTTTGCTTAGCTTCAAGGATGTTATTTTCGTCGTAGGTTGGCAAATAAGCATAAATATAATTACCCGCAGCTTTAAATTCTGGCGAGATTATCTGGCTAGCTAAAGTCGGCGCAACGGCAAATGAAATCAAGGTCGGCGGAACATTAATTTCATTAAACGTACCACTCATTGAATCTTTACCACCAATAGCTGCTAATTCAAGCTCTTGTTGTGCTTTATATGCACCAAGTAAAGCATTGAATGGCTTAGCCCATTTTTGCGGATCATTACCTAATTTTTCAAAATATTCCTGAAAAGAAAATCTTATTTTTTGATAATCACCACCAGCAGCAACTATTTTGGCAACTGACTCATAAACCGCATAATAAGCACCATGGAAGGTAGATTTACTTGATAAATATGGATCATAACCAAAGCTAGCAATCGAAGCTGCATCAGTTTGTCCATCAATCAATGGTAATTTTTGTACCGATACTTGTGTAGGAGTTAGCTGATATTTACCGCCAAAAGGCATTAATACCGTAGTAGCACCAATCGTGCTATCAAACATATCAACCATACCTTGCTGTGAACAAACATTTAGATTTGCCAGCATAGTTTTTAGTTGATCAACTAGATTATTAGTAACTAACTCTTGCTTAAATAAATCATCCACCTCATTTGCCGCAACCATTATTTTTGCTTCAGATTTAGCACCGTTAGTATCAAGAAAAGATCGCTCGAGATTTACAATCATATCGCCGCGCCAAGTCATGGTCATTCTTGGCTCATTGGTTACCTCAGCAACAAATGTGGCTTCAAGATTTTCAGCATTAGCAAGCTCGATAAACCTAGCCATGTCACTTCTAGCAATGACTACTGCCATCCGCTCTTGTGATTCAGAAATAGCAAGTTCAGTCCCGGTTAAGCCATGATATTTGGTAGGAACTTTATCAAGGTCAATAGCAACTCCAGCCGCCAATTCACCAATCGCAACCGACACGCCACCCGCGCCAAAGTCATTACATTTCTTAATTAGACGCGTAACTTCTGGATTTCTAAATAGGCGTTGAATTTTACGCTCAATAACGGGATTACCCTTTTGTACCTCAGCACCACAATTCGCTGCGGATTTATCATCATGTTCCTTGGATGAACCAGTAGCCCCACCACAACCATCGCGCCCAGTACGTCCACCAAGAAGAATAATTACATCGCCAGCTTCAGGCTGATCGCGGCGAATATTTGCATAGGGCGCTGCAGCAACTACCATCCCAACCTCCATTCGTTTAGCCTTATAGCCCGGATGATAAATTTCTTTTACATGAGTAGTTGCTAATCCGATCTGATTCCCATAGCTAGAAAACCCATTAGCAGCTTTAGTCGTGATTTTTTTCTGCGGTAATTTACCTGTCAGTGTATCCTCAATCGCCTCAAGTGGATTAGCTGCACCACTAACGCGCATAGCCTGATATACATAAGAACGACCAGACAATGGATCACGGATTGCACCACCAACACAGGTAGATGCACCACCGTATGGTTCAATCTCAGTCGGGTGATTATGAGTTTCATTTTTAAATTGCAGCGACCATTTTTGTGGCTTACCATCAACCTCAATATCAACCAAAATTGAACATGCATTTATCTCGTCAGAAAGCTCGAGATCATCAAGTTTACCAGCTTTTTTAAATTGTTTACCGCAAATAGTTGCTAAATCCATCAAGGTAACTGGCTTATTATTTATCTTATTGGCATGGACATATTCGCGACTTAGTAAGTACTGATTATAGGTTTCTTGATAAAGTTTATTATATTTACCAGAAGTAAATTGAATATCAATCAAATGCGTTTCAAAAGTTGTATGGCGACAGTGATCAGACCAATAAGTATCAAGAACTTTTATTTCTGTTTCGCTAGGGTTTCTACCAGCCTGATTTTTAAAATAATCCTGCACACACTGTAAATCAGCAAGCGTCATAGCAAGCCCATGCGAAGCTCTAAAACCGTTAAGAGCAGCTCCATCAAACTGATTAAATCCACTATAACGTGGAACGACTACGGGCTGATTATCTATAAATACTGGCTTAATCTCATTTAAATTTTTCTCGCGGTATTCCAGCGGATTAATGTAGTAATTCTTTATCTTTGCCAACTCATCAGCAGTCAATTCGGGATTAGTGATTATTAATTTGCCAGTAGTGATGCTAAGGTTTGGATTATTAATAGAGAGAAGATTAAAGGCCTGAATTGCAGAATCTGCACGCTGATCATATTGTCCCGGTAATGGCTCAACGGCAAACCAGCAGCGTCCCAGTTCGGGAGTCATATCAGTTATCAAATCAACAGGTAATTCAGCTAGAACGGTATTTTTTACCAGCTCTAAATCAGCGGAGGTTATATTAAAAAGGTCGTAGATATTAATTAAGCGGAGAGAAGAAAGGTTATTCAGATGCAAGTTTTGCTTTAGATCAGCAAGTAATTGACTTGCTTCAATATTAAACTTGGACTTCTTCTCGACAAACATTCGATAATTGGTCATTAGATCACCGTAGGTATTAAAAAATTGGAGCATGCGAAACAGTATTTAATGCACCGCACAATTTACCCGTTATTATACACAATTTTATGTGCTAACGGTTTTAAATAGCACCATATTTTACTATACCCAAACTACTGACGAAGCAGAAAAAATTATTTAGTTTAAAGGACTCTTTTTCATAAACTCTCAAAAGGACTATAAGCCTGATTTACAGATTGTTTTACTGTAAATTCATAGTATAATCCGATTTAGACTATTAGGAAGGCTAAATTAAAATGATGGTTTCACAACAAAATCAGCAGGATGCAATAGTTTTATGGAATTATCATAATATAAGTAAAAAACTATCATCCATAAATAACTCTATAATCATTGGTTTTGGTAGTTATGATTTGAGAGTTGCCGAGTATTGTGCCATGTTATTTAATCTTGGAACTAACAACTGGATAATCTTTACGGGAAAGAATGGGAATTGGACAACTGATTTATGGGGACAAGATTGCATTGAAGCAGAGTTATTCGCAAGACATGTAGAAGCTCTAGCTCCTAAAGAAAATATTATTCTTGAAAAAGAAGCTTGCAACCTAGGAGAGAATATCTTATTCTCAAAGAAAATCATTGATATGCTAGGTTTAAAATTTGAGAAGATTATCTTAGTTACAAAGCCAAATACAACTAGAAGAGCTTATGCAACAACATTAGCCCTATACCCAGAGCTAGAAAACAACCTCCACATATCTTCACCAGACTATGATCTTGATAATATCTCTCCAGTAATTTCTGTAAATAACATCATTTCTGAACTAGTTGGTGATATAGAAAGAATTATAGCTTACCCTCAAAAAGGTTTTCAGATTAGCCAGGAAGTTCCAGCAGAAGTTATTGACGCATATCTTCGACTTAAAAAGCATGGCTACACAGAACACTGCTTATAATTTAATCTACAATCCATGATCATAGCTAAATCCAAATCAGATCATACCGATATCTTTAAGAAATTTTGTTCCCTGCTTAATACCATCATCAATCAACAACTTGATATGTTTGGGATCTCTATCTAACTTACCTGCAAAGTTCATTGATTTCTGTAACTCCGCTGACATCTCAATCATTGGAATATGATATGCTTTATCCGGATCATCTGGAAAACTTTTTGGTATACGAATTGCATGAGTAATTCCATATGTTGCAAGATGTGATTTTTTGTATGCACCGATTTCATATAAAGTATTTAGAAATTCAATTTGGCTAAGATTCTGAAAAAGTGATACATTCCCTTCTAGCTGGTTACGTCTATCATGGATATCTGACACTTCTGTTGGTATATGATCTATAGTGGTAGGATTAATCTTAATTACCCAAACTTCATCAGGAACAAATGAACCAATAACAGGACCTTTAATCAATGCCTCTATCGGAGGATTATCAGAAAATAAGCCATCCCAATATGCTTGGCCATTAAATTCAACAGCAGGAAAAATATTAGGAACGCAAGCAGAAGCAGTTAAATGCTCAGGTTTAATCACTTCATTATAAGAAGAAAACTTCGTTAACCGTCCACTTAAAATATTACACGCCCCAAGAACTAGTATTGGTGCTTTTCCTTTAAATTCAGCCATCTGATTAAAGTCAGCATGTTGAGTCAACAACTCCTTCAGATCACTAAATTCGCGCCTTAGCCCTGCGGTAGTGAACTTAGCCATAGCTTTTGCAGATTCAGAAGCTGGACTTTGATTTATAGATGGAATAATTCCTTTATTGACTGCATTAACCCACGCTATCATCAAACGATTAATAAATTTTTCTTGGCTGGTTTGTGCACAATTGTCCTGCCAAAACTCAATTAACTCATCACAAGTATCATGACCAAGGTGCAAGGCTAACCAAGCAAAGAAAGCACAAATACCACCACCAGAGGTACCACTAAGACTAACAATTTCATATTTATCTTGAACTTTATGATCAAAAAAGGCTTTTAAGACCCCAGCTGTAAACGCAGTTTGACTACCTCCACCTTGACAGGCTATAGCAATTTTAGCTTTCATTATTCTAACTTTCCATCAATTATGTAATTAAACCCGACAATTGTAACCTAAGAGAGTATTTTGAGTAAATATTTACCTCTTTATTCAGTGATCTTATATTAGAAGCAATGATTTTAAATACTGTATTGATTGATAATTTTTAATAAAATAAAAAGACTTGGTGGGTTGTACTGGTGTCGAACCAGTGACCTTTACGATGTCAACGTAACGCTCTACCGCTGAGCTAACAACCCAAAAGGAAGAATAGTTATGGCACCATAAAAATGATGCCATGACTAACAATTGAACAGTTCCGAATTACGCTTCAGAAACTACGCTGATCTTAACTTTAGAGTGAACATCATGATGAAGAATAACATCAACTTCAAATTCACCAATAGTTTTTAATGGTCCGTGTGGTAATGCCACTTCTGAACGTTTAACATCAACACCAGCAGATTTAGTGATAGCTTCAACGATATCCATTGAAGTTACAGAACCAAATAATTTACCATCAACACCAGCTTTAGCTGCAACAGTAAACACAACACCGTCAATTTTAGAATGACGAGCTTGCGCATTAGCAAGAATATCTGATTGATTGCGCTCATACTCAGCACGGCGAACTTCAAACTCTTGCAAATTAGCTTCAGTAGCACGCTTAGCTTTTCCTTGAGGAATCAAAAAATTACGTGCATAACCATTTTTAACTGAAACGATATCACCAAGGCTACCTAAATTTGCAACACGCTCTAATAAAATAATCTTCATAATTACAATCCTTTACCCAAATTAGTGTTGATCGCAGTATGGCAACAAAGACAAGAAACGCGCGCGTTTGATGGCTTCTGATAGCATACGTTGAAATTTAGCTGATGTACCAGTAATTCTTGATGGAATAATTTTTCCGGTTTCAGTAATATAGCTTTTTAATAATTCCACATCTTTGTAATCGATCTCAGTATAACCTTCAACTGAAAAACGACAAAATTTTTTCTTTTTCAAAATTTGACGAGACATTTTAATTCCTTTAGTCCAAAATTTGTATCTGATTCACATGAAAAACTATCTGACGATTAGCATTCATGCTCAAAAAACCTTTTGCATTAACCATTTTGTTCATTAAATCATCGTTTAATTTTTTACCAATAACTACACAGAACATTCTGCACTTTACCAGGCGATTTATTCCAGCCTCATTTTGCGTTGAACTATGTTCAATTACAAACCTAGAGACTAATACTTTTGCTGGCGTAATTATTTGCTCGTAAACCTTAACAACAATTCCTGTTAGCTCAAGATGATTAATTTATTTAACCTACTATTATTAGATCAAAGATTTACTTTTTTCATCTTTCATATATAATGAAGGCTCAGTAACTGCATTTTTTTTCTTGATTACAAGATTACGCAGAATTGCATCATTAAATTTGAATGCATGGCTTAACTCATCAAGAACTTCATTACCGCACTCGATATTCATACAAACATAATGTGCTTTTGCTAATTTTTGGATAGGATAAGCTAAATGACGGCGACCCCAGTCTTCAAGGCGATGGATTTTACCACCATTATCACCAATGATTTTTTTGTAACGATCTACCATGTTTACTACCTGCTCACTTTGATCCGGGTGAACAAGGAAAACGATTTCATAATGACGCATGAAAACTCCTTGTGGATAAAAATCTCTAGCCCATGCTGTGGCGAAGAGAAAGGTTAATAACTGCTTTCGATAAAAAGCCCGCTATTATATCAGAAAATTAAGACCAACACAAGTAAAAGAAACACTGCACTATATTTAAAAATTGGTAGGATAAAATAGTGCATTAATTAATGATCATTAGCTTTTGTGCTTTTTAGCTGTTTTCTTGCTTGTTGATTTAGCTTTTTTACTACTAGTTTTATGCTTATGAGATGATTTTTTAGACTTATGTTTAGTTGTTTTAGCTTTGTTTGAATGGTTACTAGCTGCCATAGACTGTTGTTTTTCTGTTTTCTGGCTACCTGAAGGTTTAACCATAATAACTTTTGGTGAACCTTCTGAATTATCAGCGCTATTTGCAGGTACTGCCAAAACCAACCCAGTACTTAACAATAAAATTAAACCAAGTTTTGCTTTCATTACTTTCCTTTTCGTTTAGTCATTTAATTAAATAAGTTACAATCTATCTGCTTAAATAAAAGATCTTCAAACTCATCACGCTTTCTAATCAAATAGCTTTTATCCTGATAAACCATTACTTCTGCTGGGCGACAACGTGAATTAAAATTACTACTCATTTCAAAACCATATGCTCCGGCATTATGAAAAATAAGATAATCTCCTTCATGTACTTCGGTTATCTTACGATCCCAAGCAAACGTATCCGTCTCACATAAATTACCCACGACAGTATAAATACGCTCCGCACCATCTGGATTAGAAATATTAGTAATCTTATGATATGAATCGTAAAACATCGGTCGAATCAAATGATTAAAGCCACTATCTACACCAATGAAAGTGGTAGCGGTAGTTTGCTTGATTACATTTGCCTTGACAACAAAGTAACCAGCTTCACTGACCAAATACTTACCGGGCTCAAACCAGATCTCAAATTCCCGTTTTTCTTCTTTCTCAAACTGACTAAAAACCTCATCTATCTTATTTGCAAGCTCATGAAGGTCAGTAGTATAGTCACCATCCTGATAAGGAACCTTAAAGCCGCTACCCAAATCAAGAAATTTCAAATCTGGAAACTCGTGAGCAATATTAAGCAGTATCTCAAGACTTCGAATAAATACATCAATATCCTTGATCTCGCTACCAGTATGCATATGTAGTCCATGAACAGCCAGACCAGTCGATTTTACGATACGCTGAATATGGCGTAACTGGTGAATACTAATTCCAAATTTGCTATCTACGTGCCCAGTTGATATTTTAAAATTACCACCGGCCATAATATGTGGATTAATCCGGATACAAACCGGATAACTGCCGCCAAACTTACTACCAAATTGTTCCAAGATTGAGATATTATCAATGTTGATATTGACGCCAAGGTCCTTACATTCTTCAATCTCAGCAAAATGAATACAATTTGGGGTAAAGATTATCTGTTCTGGCGTAAAACCAGCTTGTAGTCCAATTTTCACCTCGTTAATACTCACGCAATCTAGCCCAGCTCCAAGGCTATGGATTAACTTTAATACATTTATGTTAGTTAACGCTTTACAAGCATAAAAAAAGCGGGTTCTTCTCTTTGCAAAGGCGTTAGTTAATTTGTTATATTGTTCAATAATTTTTTCAGCATGATACACGTATAGTGGGGTACCATAATTTTCAGCAATTTCAATAATTTTGCTGTATTCGAGAGACATCCTAGCTCCTTTATTTTAAATCTGCGAACGTTATTTTAGCTAATTTTAATGGTGTATGTTAATAATACTAACGTAAAACACCTGTACTCTATCAGATATAATAGACCTGAACAACGTAGCCAGATGATAAGGTAAGAAGCAAAACAAAGACCAAAGAACTTCAATCTGTTTGAGTATAGCAGATACTACAGTACTAATTAACCCTTAATCTAAAACTATAAATAACCCAATAATTTTGCATTATTTTTATAGCACGATTAAGCCAAAAATTGACAAATTGTGCACTGCATCCATTAAAGCTAGTTACCCAAATTAAAAAACAATTAAAATAGATGACTCAAATAATATAAACATACTCATGGGGAAAGATTTTTATGGCAATTCAAACCAAGAAGAAATCCAAGCTAGGTCGTTACATTGTAATTGCCCTGATTGCCGGGATTATCGTTGGACAGCTAGTTCATATGGGGGTTGGTAACCCAGATAAAATTAAAGAAATCGCCAGCAAACTTGATATTGTATCAAGTATGTTCCTGCGTATGTTAAAAATGATTATTGCACCACTAGTGTTTACTACATTGGTTGCAGGTATCGCTAAAATGGGCGATAGTAAATCACTAGGACGCCTATTTTTTAAATCGATGTTCATTTTTATAACCGGTGGGTTTATTGCACTTCTTCTCGGAATCGTCTTAATTGAAGTATTTAAACCAGGAGTAGCATTACACGATGTTCTTGCTTCAGGTCTAGCGAATATCCACCAAGATCCAAATCTGTGTACCAATTGCCAGATGGATCTAAAAAAATTCCTCGAAGGAATTATTCCTTCCTCTATGGTTCAAGGCTTTGTTGAAAACCATATCCTACAAGTCGTAGTTGTTGCAATTTTCTTTGGTGTTGCAGGAGTTGCAATCGGTGAAGATGTTGCTCCAGTCTTTGAATTTTTTGATATGGTTGCCAAAATCATCTTTAAAATAACTGGCTATATTATGAATCTTGCACCGTTTGCTGTATTCAGTGCCGTCAGTAGTATGGTAATGAGTAGCGGTGTAAAAGTAATCAGCTCATATTTAATCTACCTACTTGAATTTTATCTAGGTTTAGCGATTCTTTGGGCGTTGATAATAGTAATTGGTTCAATTATTGTTGGTAAACCATTATTTAGCTTATTACGTAACCTATCAAGCCTATTTGTATTATCTTTTGCTTCATCTTCATCTGAAGTTGCACTTCCAGGAGTGTTGGTAGAACTAGAAAAATTCGGTGTATCAAGAAAAATCAGTGGCTTTGTAATCCCAATGGGCTACTCGTTTAATCTTCTTGCATCGATGCTAAACTGTACTTTCGCAACGATGTTTATCATTCAATTATATGGTTATCATCCAACCCTCCTTCAAGAAGTAACAATGTTACTAATGCTTATGCTAACATCTAAAGGAATCGCCGGAGTTCCTCGCGTTTCACTAGTGATCGTTGCTGCTACACTCGCAGCATTTGGTTATCCGGAGGCTGGAGTTTTAATCCTATTCCCAGTCGATGGTTTTCTGGATATGGGGCGTAGCGCTACCAATGTATTTGCTAATGCAATGGCGGCAGTATTCGTTGATCGTTGGGAAAGAAACCATAACCACGAATAAACTTACCTATTGTTATCAGGCAGGAACAGTTTTCCTGCCTTTTTTATTGTTACCCCCTTTTATTAATTTTATGCCTATGCTAAAATCTCACCCAATCTATCTAGTGACTGAAACCTATTATGTATATACTTAAAGATTATCTTGAAAAAGCAGATGTAACCGAAGCTCTGGATGATGAAAAATTCTTTTGCCGCTACTTATGGTTGATTAATCATTCATTCGCAGATGAAATGCTTTTATTAAAGAATAATAAATGTGAATTTATTGCTTTTACAAAAAGAATGGCTAATGAATTTAACTTAAACCCACTAATACTAGGTAAAACATTTAATTCTACTGATGATATTTCAGAAGGGGTTAAAGAAGAAATTTTTAAACAGGAACAGCTTTTATTAAAAAATCAAATACCGCAAAATTCCTTTTATTTTTATCGTAAAGATAATCAAATAAACAATTACTTTGTCAGAAAAAGACCTCTAATAAATCCAGCAACAAAAAACGCTGTCGGCATAATGGTGGTTACGACAAAGGTTCAACCAAATATGCAACGTCGATTTATTATGAAAGAATTTCTCGGCTTTTCTGAACAAATACTTAGTTCAAGTAAGCCAGATCTTGGAACTTTGCATCAACAAATCTTATTTTGTCTACTTCTTGGCATAAATAATCGCAAAGAAATTGCCAATACCTTGAGTAAAATAACTGGCAAAGAGATTTCTGAAAACCAGATCAAAAATGCTCTTCAAGCACTTTATAAAGAATTTGATTGTAGTTCATATAGTCAATTGGTTACACTCACCCTAAATGGACAAATCCCATTCCAGATCCCAGATCAAACCATTCCTCCGGGCAACTATCTCATTACATGACTTACATCATAATTAATAAACCCTAGCCACAGAAACTATTGGAGCAAAAATGCCTGATTTAATTAGTTATAGCTTACTCGGATGGGTTACTGATAAGAACCTAAAGATTATATTTAGTTCACTAATCATTATTGGACTTATAACTGCCGTCGCAATTGGAGTGGATTTTTTAATCAGAAAAACTCTATTAAGTTATGTAAATAGTCGCCTCTCCAATTCGCGTTTTTTACTACTACGCCTATTTGGAGAGTATCATGTTCTAAACTCAGCCGCATTATTAATTTTTGGTTTAGTATTTGTCTTCGGCAGTTTTTTACTAGTTAAAAATGATAGTCCTCTCTCGCTAAGTATCGCAACACTGACTCTAAAAAGTGCTAATTTATTTAATTTATACATATTAACGCTATCGATTAACCGAATTATTTTTGCACTTCATGAATATTATCAGCAAGTTTCTAGTAGAGATGATAAATCAACCTGGCATAGCTATATTAAAATATTTAGCTTTTTTACTTGGGTCGGGGTTGCCATTTTAGCAATTTCTTATATCTTCGGCCAATCACCAACAACAATATTAACTGGATTAGGCGCACTATCAGCAATCGTGTTACTAATTTTCCGGGATACTTTTCTCGGAATCGTTGCAAGTATTCAGGCAAACGCAAGCTCCATGGTCAGAGTTGGTGACTGGATAACAATTGACAAACTTGATATAGATGGAATAATTGAAGATATTTCAATTAATATTGTCAGAATTAGAAATTCAGATAATACCATTTCAACTACACCAACCTATAACCTAACTTCTTACACCGTAAAAAACTGGGAATATATGTTTAATTCGGGAGGGCGTAAATTCAAAGAAACTATCTTAATTAACCCTGAAACTATAAAGTTTAATCCGGAAAATACATCTACAACAAACCTCGCTTTATATCGGAAACACATTAACGAACACCTCAAAACTAATACCTTATTAAATAATGAGTTCAAATATCAGGTATTATTAAAGGATGTTAGCCACTTTGGTGTTGAAGTAGAAGTTAGTGCCTTTACTAAGGCAACTTCGAGTATTAAACACGAAGAGATTAAAGCACAAATTATAGAATTTTGCTTAGCAAGTTTACCAAAATTTGGCTTACAAATAGCGAAGGTAACTAATTAATCATTTAAGCCTAAAGTATATTGAGTACTTGCCGCTGAAATAATCATTTGCATAAAGTCAAAGTTCCTGCATAAATTAAAATGAATATACTCTCAAATAATCTGGTGGATCCTATCCGAAAAATTATCCATATTGATATGGATTGCTTTTATGCAGCTGTGGAAATTCGTGATAACCCAAGCTTAACCAATCTGCCGGTTGCTGTTGGTGGTAGCGCTGATAAACGTGGTGTCTTATGTACTTGCAATTATATTGCCCGCAAATTTGGTTTACATTCAGCAATGCCAACTTCTCAAGCAATAAAATTATGCCCTGAATTAGTGCTTCTTCCAGTAAACTTTGCTAAATATAAACAAGTTTCACGCCAGATTCATGAGATTTTCAAACGCTATACAGATCTGGTTGAACCTTTAGCCCTTGATGAAGCTTATCTTGATGTCAGTAACTCACCTCATGCCAATGGCAGTGCAACACAAATTGCCGAAAAAATACGGCAAGATATTTTCCAAGAATTAAATTTAACCTGTTCAGCTGGGGTTTCCGCAAATAAATTTTTGGCAAAAATTGCCAGTGGTTGGAATAAACCAAATGGAATAATGGTTATACCTCCACAAAAAATAGCTGAATTTATTCAGAAGCTTCCAGTTAATAAACTATTTGGAGTTGGTAAAGTAACTGCTTTGAAATTGAAGAAACTTAATATCCATACATGCCTTGATTTACAAAAATTTTCACAACAGGAATTAGTTCACAAATTTGGGAAATTTGGATCTCAGCTATTTTATCAATCGCGAGGAATTGATAATCGGCAAGTAAATCCAAATCGGATCAGAAAGTCATTGAGCGTAGAACGTACCTATCCAATAAATCTACAGATAAATGAAATATTAAATGCTCTAGATGAGCTATTTCCTGAATTTGAAAAGCGATTAAAAGAAAGTAAGGCTAACACACCAATTCGTTCACAATTTATAAAAATCAAACTAGCAAATTTTAAACAAATAACTAGGGAACAAACTACTGATCGTTATAGTCTAGATAAATTTAGAGAAATGCTTGAATCTGTTAGTTATACTCTTGGTATGCAAGAAATTCGCCTACTTGGAATAGGTATTAGCTTTAACAATCAAAATATATTAGATATTCCACAGCCAGAATTATTTTAATCACTTGAGATTACTTCATAATCCTAATAACCAAGTTTCCGATCAACTATATTTATCAATGGCTGCTTATTCATCACATTATGGATATTAGCCACCACCTGAGCAATTGCCGTATCAGGATTACTCATTGATGCAATATGTGGCGTAACCGTGATTAAAGGATGACTCCAGAAGGGATGCTCTGTTGGCAATGGCTCAGCCCGGAAAACGTCAAGAATAGCACCGGATAAGATTCCATTTTCTAGAGCAAAAAGCAAATCTTCTTCGATAATGTGCTCACCACGACCAAGATTCATGATATATGCATTTGGTTTTAATTTTCTAAACAACTGCAAATTAAGAATATTTCGTGTAGAATCGGTCAGGGGTAGCATACAAATCAGAATATCGGTCCTCGCCAGAAATAAGTCCAGCTCTTTATCTCCAGCATAACAATCAACTCGCTCAATTTTTTTGGAAGATTTACTCCAACCTGCAACCTGTATATCAAGATTGCTAAGTATCCTTGCAGTTGCCTGACCCATTGCCCCTAAGCCCATTATACCGATAGTCAGATGACTAAAATTAAAAGGTGGCTGCTTTGCCCATTGATGTTCCTCTTGCTTTTGCTGCCAATGGTCAATCCGCTTTACAATCTTTAGCACATAGGCTGCTGCATACTGTGCCAAATCCTTAGCCATATCAGGATCAATAATCCGAGCAATAGGAACATTTGGCAACTCTTTATCAGCAAGTGCATGATCAACACCCGCTGCCATTACTTGAATTGCCTTTAAGTTCTTGAATTTATTTAGTAAGCCATAAGGATGTTTCCAAATCAGAACCACTTCAATATTATCTGGAGCAAAATTATTATCCGGATAAACATGGATCTTCAGTTCAGGGGCATAATTATCAAAAGCAGTTAACCAGCGGCTAACAAAATCTTTATAACGCAGGCGTTCTTCATCGTTCTGCCCAGCAATAAATAATATTTGCATTATTCGAATTACCTAATTTGTCCATTCCCATAAATCAACCACTTATAGCTGGTTAATTCCGGCAATGCCATAGGTCCGCGCGCATGCAGCTTCTGGGTACTAATACCGATCTCTGCACCCATACCAAATTCACCACCATCAGTAAATGCAGTTGAAGCATTAACATAAACCGCAGCAGCATCAACTATTCGTAGAAATCTGTCAATTACAACTTGATCTTCAGCAATGATTGCCTCACTATGTCCAGAGGTATGATTCATTATGTGCTTGATGGCACTATCTAAATCAGGTACACTTTTTATAGATAATTTATAATCAAGGAACTCGGTGCCAAATGATTCAGGTGTTGCATGCTTTAATAGTGAAGCCGGATATTTCCCATCTAACACAGCATAACTTTCAGTATCAGCATAGATTTCTACATTTTTCTCCGCTAGACTACTAACTAAGCTAGGTAAATCCAAAAGTCGCTCCTGATGAATCAATAAAGTATCAAGTGCATTGCAAACGCTTACCCGCCGAGTCTTAGCATTATGAATAATCTTGCTAGCTTTTGTAACATCACCACTTTTATCAAAGTAGGTATGAACGATCCCAGCTCCTGTTTCAATCACAGGGATCTTAGCATTTTTACGGACAAAATCTATCAGTCCCTGACTACCACGCGGAATACAAACATCAATTAAGCCAACTGCATTTAATAGATCATGAACAGCTTCACGTTCTGGCGGCATTAAATAAACCAGCCCCGGATCAATATTATTCTGAATAAGGCTCTGATGAATCAAACTAACCAGTATCTGGTTTGAATGCTGGGCTTCGCTGCCACCTTTTAATACTACAGCATTCGCAGTCTTAAATGCCAATGCAAAAACATCGATAGTTACATTTGGGCGCGCCTCATAAATTACCGCAACTACTCCTAAAGAAACTCTAATTTTTTTGAGGTATAAACCATTTGGGCGCGATACTTCTTCAAGAATTTGACCAATAGGTGAAGCTAAGCTACTAACCTTACGTAAATCACTAGCAATACCCTTTATTCGTTCTTGATTAAGAAGTAAGCGATCATATTTTGGATCATCTTTTGCCATCTTATCCAAATCAAGCTGATTAGCTTTTACTATCCCATCGGTTTTATCTTCAAGCAAATTCGCAAGATCAAGAAGAACTTTATTGCGTAGCTCCAAAGTTAAATCCTGAGTCTCATAGCCTATCTCACGAACTTTACGAAAATTATCAGCTATATTATTCATTCGGCAAACACCTCATAATTTACATGTAAATAATCATAATGTACTAATGGCGGATGATTTTTACCACCTAGGTACTCTTTAAGTTTAGCTGCGTTATAACGCGCAACCCCGGTCGCAATTTTCTGATTCTTTTCAGTAACAATATCAATCAGATCGCCCTTAGCAAACTCCCCAGTAAAGTTAACTACGCCAACAGGAAGGATGCTGATACATTGCTGCCCACTAGCTAAAACCTTAACTAGTCCATCATTCACCATGATACTGGCTACCGCCCCAGTCTGTCCAAAAGCTAGGAATTTTTTACGACCCGACTTCTTATGCTCCGGAATTACCCGACTACCAATAGCCACATCCCCATTAACCAATCGAACAATCACATTTTCTTCCGCAATTGATGCTATATGTGTCATTACACCAACATTACCCATTTTACGGGCAGTATTAAGTTTACTTGCCATCCCACCGCGCCCAAGAGCCGTTTTAGCACCCGAAACCTCAGGAAGTTTATCTTTAACCCCAATCACTGGGATTAATTTAGCATCCGGATTTTCCGGGTTTTTATCATAAACACCACTAATGCTAGTTAATAAAAGTAGTTTATCGGCACCAATCTGTGCGGCAATTATCCCAGACAATTCATCATTATCGGTAAACATAAGTTCATCAACCGCTACGCTATCATTTTCATTGATAATTACCAACACATTTGGCTGATCAAGACCTTTTTGGAGTAAGCGTAGAATATTGGTATAGCTACGTTTAGTTTGAAAATCATACTTAGTAAGAAGTAGCTGCGCTACCATTAGCTGTTTTTCTTCACAAATTTTTGCATAAATAGCCATTAAGCGAGGCTGTCCAAGGCTTGCCAGTAGCTGTTTATCTGCCACGCTACTTCCGTAAGTTTTTCCCGCAATTTTTTTACTGATTACCCGCCCGAGTGCAACTGCTCCTGAGCTTACCAGTATTACCTGATGCCCCTGTTGTTGCAGTTCTACAACCTGACGGATTACATCTGCCATTACATCTTCAAGAACTTCACCTTCAGGCGAAATTATTGTCTGGCTTCCTACCTTGATTACTACTTTCATAATGTATTTCTCTATCTTTCAAATCTGAGCTTTATTGCCACTAAAATATTCCCAATACACTTTTTATGCTTTGCACTAGCTTATTTAACACTGATAAACATCAAAGCGCACAGTTTTACCTTTTACAGCATAAGTTGGCGTAATACTTGTAAATGCTTGTTGCTGCTTATTATCTCGCTTAACAATAATTTTATTCTGACAATGTGTTTTTAGTAATTGCCATAGGATCAATTTATCATTTTGTTCCAAAACCGGATGCGATTTAATCAGCAAATCAATTAATTGCATATCTTTTTTGGCAAGAGCCATTTTACCATCTTCAAACATTGGATCATAATAAATCAAATCATAACAATTAGTCGATTCAGTTAAAAACTGATTATGGTTCGTATAAATAACCTGCAAATTTGCTAACTGCTTGGTAAATTTGATTGATAGATAATTAAGGACTATCGCCAAATACGGATTATTTTCAAGCATAGTCACCTGATAGCCAGCAAGAGTAAGGATAATACTATCGCGTCCAAGTCCTGCAGTTAAATCAAGTGCCTGCTTAGCTTCCTTAGCTCCTCCTTTTGGATTGGCTGCGCGGACTAATAATTCTTTAGCAAAAAGTTTACTTCGTTTGGCAATAAACTCGGCATAAAATAAATCAAGATGAAATGGTGCAAAGCTTCCGCTATATAACCATAGACCATCTGCATCTAGCTTCAAATATATGCTAATATCAGCTGGTATCTCTGAAGAAAGCAGCAACAAAGCTTCTGGCAAGATATTGGTGATTTTTCTTGCCATTTCTTCAGACGCTAATTCAAATACTACGATAACTTTATTCACGATGATATGGATGGTTTTCTAAAATGGAAATAGCACGGTAAATCTGCTCAAGAATAATTACCCGCACCAAAGCATGAGGGAATACCATTTTTGATAGACTAATTGTCGTATTTGCTTTATCCCTTAACTCAGGATGAATTCCATCTGCCCCACCGATAATAAACGTAATATTCCGATAACTTAACGCTGTTTCTTCAAGAAAGCTAGCAAATTTTATACTATCAAAATTTTTACCACGTTCGTCAAGAGCAATAACAAAACTATCTTTAGGAATTTGTGCTTCAATCTTTTTAGCTTCAGCTTCCATATTTGCCAATACCGGTTTATTCGAGTTTTTATCGGCTTTTATTTCCACAAGGCTACAGCTATATTTACCATGATTAATCCGTGTTAGGTACTCTTTACAAGCAGTATTTACCCAATCAGGCATTTTATTAGCGATATTTAATATACTAATTTTCATTGTTTTTCGTATCCATTTTATCTATCCAGATTTTCACAACTAGACTCGCAAGTACAACAACTATCACACCAAGAACAGTCTCTAGCAATCTAGTTTTTAAAATACCTTTTTCCTCTCCTGATAAGAAAAGAATATCCATAACCAAAAGCGTAATCGAGGTACAAAAAGCCACATAATGTTTATTAAGTGTAATGATAGAAAGATAAAAAAATACCATTATCCCAAGAGATAGTCCGATCATACTGAATTTGGTTAATAGAATATAAGCAATTATTATTCCCAAAATAGTTCCAATAACTCTTTCTAAAACTCGTTTTAAGGTAATTTGATGTTCATTTTTCATAACTAGTAATGCAGTTAATGGTAACCAATAGCCATGAGAAAGATGTAGTAAAAAAGCAATTAGATTCCCTAATATCACAGCAATAGTAAGAATTGAAATAAAAATAGCTTCTCTCTTTTTTGGATAACTAATAAGCTTATATTTTACAAAATCAACCGACTCATTGGCATGAAAAAGTTTCTTCCGTAGCCATAACCGGATAAATCCACCACTTACCAATAATAAACAACCAAAACCAAAAAATAAGCCATACTTTATTGCTACCAAATAACTCTCAGCTGAAAACCCAAGCCCTAAAATAAATGCATAGGCAAGATAAAAAGCAAACGACTTTAATAACTGGTGACTACTTAATATTGACAGTAATGGAATCAAAAATAGAATAATTAATGTTGAATGGATAATTGATGAAGAGACAATGGTAGCAAGAGCAAACTTTAGAGAACAAATAAAGCTAAAAACTAGCCCGAAGAATAATCGCTGTTTTGAATTATGTCCATGATAATTCTGGGTTAACATCAAAGAGTTAGTCAATAAGCCCATTATTGCAGCCATTAAGCCAGTATTATACGAAGTAAGGTAATATAGTACTGCTAATATTCCGCCAAAAATCGCTGTTTGCAATGCGATCAGATTTATTTGAAAATCAAATTCAAGGAAATTTTCTAATAATTTTTTCATCTATAAAATCAGGAAAAACAAAAGGCTGCACAAAGACAGCCTATAAATGATGTACTCAATCAGATTCGAAACTAGTATAGGCGACAAGCACCACCGCCTAAAACTAGTGAGCAAGAAGCTTGACAACGACCTAGTATGATGAATCTGTTTGAGTATAAAATCTCTACTAATGATGTAGATTTATTGGCTTACCACGGTTATATGCCCATAACAAAACTGCAACAACGGCAAAAAGCAGATACCCCCCAGCTATTTCGTAAGGAATAATTTGCTGGGACTTAGGTAAATTACCCACCCAATACATTGAGCCATCAAGATTAACCGAGTGAATAATTCCAAATAGCGAAGATAACGCCATTATAATACAGGTTACTACAGCGGCAACAATTCTTCGCTCAATTAGATAATAGACAATTGCAGCTAATAAGGTACCTGTTATAATAAAGCCATTACCAAAAGTCACTATCCCGGCAACATCAGATAATTTACCATTATTTACTGTATAAAGGATCTCATTTAATTTGCTCATTGAAACCAGATCTGGATTTGAAGAAAGTTTGATTTCAAGCATCCGGGCAATTGAAGGAAAGAGCCCAATAATTGCAGCTGGATAATATTTTTTATCACAGACAATAAATACCTGCATTGCAATTTCAATACCAATAAACATCAGAACAGGTGCAAGAATCGCATCAGGTACCAAATCAATAATGTAGTTTACAAAACCAAACCAAGCACCAAAACCAATCAGTATTATATTGATAATCAAGTACCCAGAGCGAGCATCCATTTTTTTATAAGCAGGAAATCCAGCATAAGGAGTAGTTTGCGCCGTACCACCAAAAAGCCCAATCAACATGGTCGCTATTCCATCAACCATCAAAAGATCTTTTGGTGAATACTCTTCGCCAAGAACCTTAGCGCTTTCAGCAACTGAAACTGTACCAAAAATCACTAGTAAAGCAAAAGGCAGCGCAATTGAAAAATATTTAGCAGCAAGCCCAAATTGACCAAAAAGCCCAAATGCTAAAGTTGGTAATGAGAGTTGAATATTAGAAGCACTTGGTAAATTAGCATTTCCAGTTAAGAAAATCTGGAAAATATAATACGCGATAGTACCAATAACTATGGCAACTAAAATTGCAGGTAAATTCGCAGGCATCTGATAACCAGCAAAATAAACCATCACAATTATCGCCAATACCATAAAACTAACTAGTGGTAATTCAAGCATTGATAACAAAGGGAAAAAAGCAATTAAGCCTACAGCTACTCCAGCCAAGCCGCCAAGTAATGCTACAGTTGGAAGTGCATGTTTGATCTTATGGGCAAAAAATGAAAATACAAATTTAACAAAACCAATAAAAAAAGTACAGGCACAGCTAACATACCAACTGGTGATTGCGGCAGTATCAGGAGTCATCCCCTGAGATTTAAAAAGGAGAAAAGAAGGACCAACAACAGACAAGGTTAGACCAATACAACTGGGTGCATCCAAGCCGTATGGAAAAGCAGTAACATTATCTCGTCCGAGCTTTTTTGCTAACCTAAATGCAAAATAAATAAAAATAATATTTCCAGCAACAATCCCTACTGATAATCCTGGTATTATATGTCGTAGAACTATATCTACTGGCATGCCAAATACTTTTGTCAACAAAAAAGCAATGATTGCCATATTGGTTAGATTATCAAAGACTATGGTTGCCGAGCTACTTACATCACCAAGGCTAAACCATTTATATTTAACCATAATTACCCCTTTACAATTAACTATAAGGTGAAATTTTCACCAAGATAAACCTGTTTTACTCGTTCATCATTTACTAACTCTTCGGGTATTCCCTGCGCCAGAACTTTACCCTCACTGATGATATAAGCACGATCACAAATACGTAATGTTTCGCGTACATTATGATCAGTAATAATTACGCCAATACCCAAATCCTTCAGAAAAGCTACGACTTTCTGAATATCACTAACCGCAATTGGATCTACTCCAGCGAAAGGTTCATCAAGAAGAATAAAACGCGGATAATTGGCAAGTGCGCGCGCAATTTCACAGCGACGACGTTCACCACCAGATAGTGCCATTGCATTTACATCACGTAAATGATCAATATTTAGTGATTCAAGTAAGCGATCAACTTCCTTACGAATAGTTTTCCGGTCAAGCCCTTTTAATTCAAGTATCGCAGCAACATTTTCTTCAACAGTCATTTGTCTAAAAATCGAAGCTTCCTGTGGCAAATATCCAAGACCAAGATTCGCTCGCTTATGAACAGGGGTACTCTTGATATTTTCACCATCAAGATAAATATCACCACCATCACTCGCTAATAATCCTGCTACCATATAGAAACTAGTCGTTTTTCCCGCACCATTAGGACCCAATAAGCCAATAACTTCATTACTTTTGACTTCAAAAGATACGTCTTTTACAACAACCCGTTTTTTAAACTGTTTGCGTAGATGCTTAACTTCAAGAAAACTACTGGAGGTTGATTCCACTTTGTTTATTTCCATTTTGTGCTTTCTGGTTTGGTTGCAAAATAACTGTTACACGACCACTTTTAGTTGTAGAAACGCCATTAGCATCAGTTGAATTTGCTGTAAAAATCTGACTTTGTGTATTATAAGTCAGTTTGTCGCCAATAACAAGGTTATCACCTTTTTTAACTCTGGCACGACCACTTAAAACCGCTAGATTATTTTTGGTAGTATATTGAAAATTATTTCCCTGACCCTCGGTTTTTTCGCCATCATCATTTAATTGTGAGAAAGTAACCGGACTACCGAATAGCTGGATTGTCTGATAACCTTCCTTATCCTGACTAGCAGTTCCTTTATCAGAATGTACCACTAATGAACCCTGTGTAATTACTACACTTCCAGTAAACACCGAAACCATATTTTTCTGATCAAAAGTAGCATGATCAGCGGTTATCTCGACTGGTTTACTAGCATCAGTCTTAAGCGCAAAACTACTAGCGCCAAGAATAAACAATAAGACAAACAATAAATACTTATTTTTCATGAATTTAATCTGCTTATTTATTTTACATAGACTATTTTAACATTTGATTCAATAGTCATTATTTTTTTAACATAATCAACGGTAAATCCGTTTCCTGTCATGATGCTTTTACCTCGTGTCGCCAAAATAGACTCCGTGCTGTAGATAAATTGTTTTTTTGCATCAAGATGAACATGTTTGGTATAGGCATTAATAATATATTTAGGATCAACATTGCTTATAGTCAAAGCAACACTCTCCCCAAGATAACCAAGAGAACTAGCAGTATCAATCCAGCCATCATTACTGGTTAATTTTTCCTGAAGCAACTCAGTAGATTCTGAGAATGCTAGCATATCAAGCTTATATAAAATGACTTTACTACTATCTGGATACTGTAAGCCACTTTCGGCTAAAGCTCGGTAGAGTAATTTACCATATTTGCTATATAAGTTAGCCTCTATGCCAGTTGATGAAAACTCAGGTTTATTTTTAGGTAGTTCCAGCCTATGAAAATCAATTCTTGTCAAGTAATTCAATAAAACACATAATAGAGCCAGAATAATTACTGTCAATAAGTTAAATAATCTTGAAGACTGATACCTTAATCTAAAGTTTCCCATTTAGTAAATTTATCCATCAATCAATACGCAAATATTCTGCCAAAATTTGGTCATAGCTACCCTGAGCATTTAAAACTATTTCAACCACTTCTCGCAATACACCTTCACCACCAGATAATTGACTTACAAAATCAACGCGTCGTTTGACATCCATAACTGCATTTGCAGGAGCAAAGTTTAATCCGGCAATCGCCATCGCTGGTAGATCAATCAGATCATCTCCGATATAAGCAATTTCAGAACATGCTATACCAAGCTCTGCTGCTACTTCACGCAATTTTACCTGCTTATTAGTAACTCCAGTGTAAGCTAAATCAATTCCAAGCTTTTGGCAACGCGCTTCAGTTGCGAGAGACTTTCGCCCAGAAATGACAACAATTTTTACTCCACCCTTATGAGCAAGACTTATTGCTAGCCCATCCTGAATATTAAATTTACCAAAAGGCTCTTCATGATCACCTTTAATAAATACAAACCCATCTGTCAACACACCATCAACATCAGTTGCAATAACCTTAATATTGCGAGCCTTTTTTACTAATTCTTTTTTTGACATATAAATCCCAAAATGTAATTACTTCTATGTAACCCCTGCAACTGCCGGAATATGTAGCAAGAGCAAGGCGCGAGGCGACGCGGTTTACATGAGAAGTAAATTAGGAGCCTACTAACAGAGCTATTGCGAGATAGTCCGAGCAGTTATCCCAAAACTAGACTATCTTAGCCTTAAATAAATCATGCATATTAAAAGCTCCAACCATTTTTTTATTATTATCAACTACGACCATCCCAGTTATCTGGTATTTTTCCATGAGATATAGAGCATCTACGGCAAGATCGTCTGGAGATGTAGTTTTAGGATTTTTTGTCATTATCTGGTGTGCCTTTAAGACTCGAATGTCAGCATCGCTATCCATAATACGCCGTAAATCACCGTCAGTAATTATGCCATTTAAACACATATCTACATCAACAACAGCAACCAGTCCAAGACCTTTTTTACTAATTTCAACAACAGCTTCTTTTAATGTCGCATCAAGATTAACTACAGGTAGTCTTTCATTGCTATGCATAATATCTGAAACGCGGGTAAGAAGCCTGCGCCCAAGACTACCACCTGGATGTGAAAGAGCAAAGTCTTCTGGCTGAAAGTTTCTTAAAGACAACAGTGCAACAGCTAAGGCATCCCCTAAAACCAGTGTAGCAGTTGTGCTGGTAGTTGGTGCGAGGTTCAACGGACATGCCTCACGATCAATTTTAACACTTAATAAGCAAGATGAAAGTTTAGCAAGGGTAGAATTTGGATTGCCAGTTATTCCAATTATTTGCACTTGTTTTCTTCTAACAATTGGGATTATAGTACTTAACTCATCCGATTCACCAGAATAGGATATAGCAATAAGAAGATCACTACTTTCAATCATCCCTAAATCACCATGTAATGCCTCAGCAGGATGCATAAAAAAAGCAGCCGTACCAGTTGAAGCAAGCGTTGCTGCTATTTTATTACCAATATGTCCAGATTTACCCATACCTGAAACAATGATCTTGCCTTTACAATCAAATATAAGCTGAACTGCACGACAAAATTCATCACCAATTGTCGCAAGTACAGATTGCAGACCAGAAATTTCATCACTAAATACCTGATTGGCAATTTCAACAATTTGCTTATTATTCAATCTAAAATGCTACCCTTCAAGTCCACCAGCTGTTATATTATAACCAGCATCGACATATAAAACCTCACCAGTTATCCCACTAGCTAGTTGAGAAAACAGAAAAGCAGCGGAATTACCAACTTCTTCAGTTGTCACACCACGTCTTAATGGAGCAAATTTGGACATATGATCAAGAATTTTTCCAAAATTACCAATCCCACTTGCGGCAAGGGTCTTAATTGGACCGGCGGATACCGCATTCACTCGAATTCCTTCAGCACCCATAGCAAATGCCATATAACGAGTACTTGATTCTAGTGCAGCTTTAGCAACACCAGCCATATTATAATTAGGTAATACTCTTTCACCACCAAGGTAGCTAAGACATATTAAACAACCATTTCTTCCCTGCATCATTTTTCTGGCTGCGCGTCCTAATGCAATAAAGCTATAAGCAGATATATCATTTGAAATTTTAAATGTTTCACGATCAACGTTATCAACGAAATCACCAACTAAACCATTTTTAGGCGTAAATGCAATTGAATGTAATACCCCATCCAAGCCATCCCATTTTTTTTCAAGTTCAACGAACAAGTTAGTAATTTGTTCATCAACTCCCACATCTAGAGGAAACACCAAGTCCGAATTAAATTCTTTGGCAAAACCAGCTACCCGATCTCTATGCTTTTCATTTTGATAGGTAAAAGCTAACTCAGCCCCTTGCTGAAAGCACGCTTTTGCCACACCATAAGCAATTGAACGATCCGAGATAAGCCCAGTAATTAGAATTTTTTTTCCTTGTAAAAACCCCATTGAGAGTACTCCTCTATATTGAACTCTTATTTTTATTTACTCAAATTTTAGCGGCACTTTTCTACAAAATGCGCTATTCAATTATATCACAAACAATGATTACGCCTCTTAAATAAACCACCATGATAATTTCATATGTGCAGAGCAACATATTATTTGCATTATCAAAGTGCAGTATTAGGTTAAAATATTGTTTCAATAAATCAGCCAATAAAATGCTTTAAAACACTAGGTCTTTAAAGCTATGAATAAGAAAATTTAAATATAAGAATAAATATAACTCTGCAGAATTACAGATAGATGCAATAGTTGATTACTTAGTTCAATCAATTAGGCAACTCCTAGAAACAAAAGATGAGATATGCATTGCAGTTTCAGGAGGAAAAAGTCCCATAGGATTATTTGAAAAATTAAGTCGACAGAGTATTGATTGGGCGAAGGTAACAATTACACTAGTTGATGAACGTTTTATTGATACTAATAATCAAGATAGCAACGAGAACTTAGTTAAAACGTATCTCTTGAAAAATAAAGCTAAAGAAGCTAAATTTATTGGACTTAGCAATACAAATATGAAGGTAGACTCAGTTATTGACCACCTTAACGCAACTATGCCTAAGATAGATATTGCAATTCTTGGGATGGGTGAAGATGGTCATACTGCATCAATTTTCCCATGCTGTAGCGAGTTAGAGCGTGCTACTAACCTCAGTGCAACAGAAAAATATATTGCCACTAAACCAACTACCGCAAATTATCAGCGAATTGGCTTAAACCTATCAGCTCTAGTCGAAATACCACATCTAATTCTGAGTATTAATGGTAATAAAAAGCTAGAAGTTCTTGAAAAATCTTTGACGACAGAAAAAAAACAGCCACCTATTGGCTTATTACTATCCAATCGTCCCGATACAAAAATTTTTTGGTCAGAATAAATAGGAGCAAGTGAATGCAACATAATTATCCACGTCTTGTAAGCGATATTGGTGGTACAAATGCACGTTTTGCGATAGAAATTGCACCATATACATATCAAAACATAAAGGTATTGCAATGTAGCGAATATCCAAGTCTTGCTAGTGCAATAAAAACCTATCTTTCAGAAGCAAATCACAGCGAGATAAAACATGCAGCACTGGCTGTTCCATCACCGATTGTTGATGATACCCTATTTATGGTAAATAGCCCATGGCATCTATCTTCTATGAAACAAACTCAAGAAGACGCGAATCTAGAAAGCTTGATCTTCTTGAATGATTTTCATGCCCTTGCTCTATCAATACCACATATTCCAAAAGATGAACTCGTGAAAGTTGGTGGAATGGAGTCTAATCCAAGTAAACCAATTGCTATAATAGGACCAGGCACAGGGCTTGGAATGGCAACGCTTATAAAGCACCCAATTGAAGAACAGTTTTTTGCAATCCCAGCTGAAGGTGGCCGTTCTAGCTTTGCTGCAGCAAGTGAAGAAGAATTCGAACTATGGCAATTTATTCATAAAAGATTTCATCATGTTTCTGCTGAACGATTTTTATCTGGTCCTGGATTACAGCTAATATATGAAGCAATTTGCAACATTAAAGAAGTTGCCA
The DNA here is from genome assembly GCA_008017155.1 of Neisseriales bacterium. Classification (GTDB taxonomy): domain Bacteria; phylum Pseudomonadota; class Gammaproteobacteria; order Burkholderiales; family UBA11063; genus Aquella. The sequence goes on from SSGX01000002.1 coordinate 29,857, forward strand.
TTGACAAGATACCAAGCCCAAGTGAAATTACTGATTGCGCAATTAATGATCAATGTTATATTTGTCAGCAAACTCTTGATCATTTCTGTAGAATACTGGGGACAACTGCCTCCAATTTAGCTTGTATAACTAATGCTTTTGGTGGGGTTTATATAGGAGGGGGAATAGTCCCAAGAATCTTAGAATATTTTATTAAATCTGATTTCCGCTGTCGTTTTGAAGATAAAGGGCGTTATCGGTCATTCTTGGAAAAAATGCCAGTCTATGTTATCACCCATAAATATCCAGCTATGCTAGGATCGAGTTATGCACTAGAAACTTACCTCAGTAAAGGTTATATACCGTAGGAAATTTAATGAATTTAAAAAATGGCATATTATTTACGTCAATTTGTTTAATTAATATCGTTGCCTGTTCAAGTAGTAATACAGTCAATGAGAGTTGGATGGCAGATAATAAAAAAGTGCTTGCAAATAAAAAATTAACGGATATAGTTATACCCGGATCACATTATTCCAATGCCTATGACATTGATAATTCAAAGAATAATCTTATTGTCTGTTCAGGTGAGACGCATAACCCGCTAAGTGATGCAGCACAGATTGAAAAGCTTATAGAATCAAACTCGCAGCAAATTAGTAATACAGACTTTATAAACTACCTTAACACACAAACAAACAGCGTGAGATCGCAACTGAATAATGGTGTAAGATACTTAGAATTTAAAGTCTGTATTCAAAGTGCAAACTACTATACTTCAAATTATTACCTAACAGATACTTTAGATAATACTATAAATCAAATTTCTGAGTTCATTAACAGCAATAATGGAGAAATAATACTAATCGATCTGGATAATAATATCTATACTGATTATGGAACGCTAACAAATAATGGTATAAATATTTTCCACAATTATCTCCAGACAAAATTTGGATCATATCTTATGCCAAAAAAAGACTGGCAAAAACTTACTCTTGGGGATATCTGGGCTACAAAGCATAGGATAATTCTAATATCATCTAACCCAATTTTAACTAAATATTATGACGTATGGGATAAGAATGAAATATTAAACCTTAGCCCAACTCCAGAATATAATACAATAAAGAAACTAACCTTAGTACAACAAACTCTCGATAATGAATCTTCTACTCCCCAAAATGGTAAGTTTAATTTATTACCAATTTACTCCGAATTTAACCCAGAGCGCGACTCACTAAATCAACTCAAAACCCCAGTTAATGACCACCTAATCATTGATTATTTGCGTTCATTACCATTAAATACACCATTAAACATTATTGTTACTGATAAAAAATATAATCGCTTGTTAGTTGATTACAGTCTACAAAAAAACCTAGGTATAACAAAATTAGCCAATGAATCACAGTAGCCTAAACATAGTTTCTCTTGATATTAGTACATATCAATCGATTAAAACTCCTAGAGGTACTCAAGTTAGTTAAGCACACAGATGTTTGTCTATGTATCTCGAAAATATGATAAAAATCATAAACATAGCTGTGCTTTGTAACCATTTAAACTTCGGTCATCTATGATTAATACAAATGCTCAATTTTTAATAATTTTTTATGTAGATGTGCCATAAACTCGTGCGCAAACTCGATGCTTATTTCATCAGTAGCATAGTCTAGTCTGAATGTAATTTCACCATTTAGTTGTTGGTCATAGACTAATCTCATCTGATAAGAAAGACTTTTAGTAAAGGTTGGTTGTGGTACAGATTTGACCTGTATCATATCTAGTGGTTCAAGATTAATATTGCCTTGAACTATTCCGGTATTAATGTAATCATTTTCCCCTCTGTTTAATAATTCAAGTATATCCATAAACAGCATATTCGTATGCTTTGTAGTTTCAGAACGTTGTTGCTCTAAATCTGCAATCAACTCTTCCAAGGATGGATTATGAGCAAAGTCAAATTTAAAAAAAATATTATTTATGAAACTCCCGGCTACTGTCATACAAGTTTTAGGGCGCATATTTATCGGGTAGGTAACCATGAACTTCTTTTGCTGAGAAACAGCAGACAATAATTCCCCATATAGCGCAGCAATAACAACAAAAACTGTACTATTGTATTTTATTGCAGTACTTTTTAATGTTTTAACTGTCTCACCTTTAATGCTAAAAAACACTTGCTCCACAGGATGAAGTTTGCGTTGGGGGATAGCTATATGAGGTAGCTTAACAAATAAAGGAATATCCGCTGCAAAATTTTTCCAAAACAGTTTTGATTGCTCTAGGTCAAAGTTATTCTGTTGTAACTGTTCAATTTTAATATATTCAGTATAAGAAGCAAATTTTGTTGCTAACACAGTGTTTGTAACAAAAGAATTATATATATCTGCTATAAATTTTGTGATATTTCTAGCGCATCCGCCATCTATAACAATATGGTGGCTTTTTATTATAAAGTAATAAGTGTCGTTTTTTTGGCTGTGTTGTACTAGATAAAATTGTAAAAGCGGGTCTTGACATAGGTTAAGTGGATAATAAAGAATGCGCTCTAGTTCTAATTGATGATTATCCGGCTGGCTAATAATTTTAAAGGCTGAATCAATCTGATAGTCACCATAAAAACATATTTCACCGGAAATGTCAAACCTAGCGTGGAATACTTTATTTTGACTTAGCACTAGGCTACAAGCTTTCTTTAATGTTTGTATATCAAGATTACCACTTAGCTCAAAAACATACTGTAAGTTATTTACTATATTCGTTGGTGAATTTTTCCATATATTAAAAAATCTCTTTTGATATCTTGATGTCGGTAGTATTTTCATCATACTATCCTTGAGTCAGACTATTGATCGCTAATTTGAAGCAACTCACTAAATTTTCTAACATCTCAGTAGTTAAACTATCGCGTATGATAATTTTCATGATTTTAGGATAGCTTGGATCAAATGATAATTGTGCTACAGCTGTGTGCCATCCTTGTTTTTGAATGAACTGTGCAATATTATCAATTGTGAATTTAGAGTTGTGTTTTACATGTATTACTATCATTGGTATGAATAATGCAGGATAAACAAATTCAAAAACATCTAATTTTGAAAATTCTTTAACTAGATAATGGGCTTTTACAATAGTGCTTAGGCTTTTCGCTAAATATCCATCATAACCTAAATGCAATAAATTGTAATATTGAGCTAACATACTTGAACTTCCGCGGGAGAAATTAAGCGTAAATTGTTCAAACTCACCGCCCAGATATTTAATTTTGTAAATTATTGATTCGGGAATGTAGGCTTTGTTTCTTATGACTAGCCATCCTACGCTAGTATAAACGAGACCGTATTTATGACCTGATGCGTTAATTGACATCACTTTGCTCAAGCGAAAGTCCCATACATAGTCATTACGTATAAATGGATAAATGAAACCAGATAATGCTGCATCAATGTGGAGTGGAATATTCCAACCATTAATTTGTTCAAGTTGTTCTAATAGGCTGTTTATAGAAATTAGGTCATCATCATAGCCAGTCTGATGGCTTCCTGCAACGCCAACTACCAGAATTGTATTAGCATCAATATAAGATTCCATATCTGAGGCATCAACAGAAAATTTTCCATGACGTACTGGCACTTCTCTAATCTCGATTCCTTGATAATTAGCTGCTTTGTACCATGCGGTATGTGCGTTAGCTCCAAAGACTATATTGGGCATTTTATTCAGGTTCTTAGGCTGCTCCTGAAATCTGGTTTTTGCGGCTAAAGTCGCTAAAAATATTGCTTCGCTTGATCCAACAGTACTGGATCCCCACGGAGAGTCATCTTCTCCTATATTCCATAAATCTGCCAGCATTAGTGCTACTTTTTGATTAATTTCAGCAATATTGGGATATTGCGTTGCATTTGGAAAATTAACTGCTAGATTTTCATTAATTATCTTAGTCGCATACTCATCCATTTCGCTAGTTGCAAATACTGCAAGATTAAAATTGGGATGTGCGTCTGGTTCTAGTTGTTTTTTAACTACGTGATATGCTTCTTTCTGTGGTAGCCCTTTTTCTGGAAATGAAAATTTACGCATATGAAGAATCTTCCTAAGAGTATTTCATCAAACACTTAACAAACAAGTAGTAGATTGAACAAATAGATTTTAAGCATCTTTAAAGTAAATTCAATTCGCTAATTTATACCCATAGAAAATAAATGAACTCTTATCTTAACTAAAAAGCTCAAGAAACCCCTCAAGCTCATCAACACTTGCATAATTAATCGTGATTTTGCCATGTCCACCTCGATTATGTTTGATATTGACGATCATACCCAATTTATCGGCAATAGTTTCTTCTAATCTTGCAATATCTGGATCTTTTTTAGTTTTATCGCGAATAATCTCAGTTCCAAATTTTTGTTCATGCAAGATTCGTGAAACTTTATTTTCAACTTCGGCGGTAGTATATTTTTTGAGAATTATTTCATTAGCTAATTCAAGCTGTTTTTCCATTGATAGCGGCAACAATGCTCTGGCATGCCCCATATCCAGTTTACGTTGCATAAGATAATCCAAGACTTCCGGACTAAGGTTTAATAAGCGTAAGGTATTCGAGATATTACTGCGAGACTTACCAGTAACGCTAGCTAATGCTTCGTGAGTTAGACCAAATTCATCAATCAACCTCTTATAGCCTTGAGCCTCCTCAACAATATTCAGGTCTTTACGCTGAATATTTTCAATCAGTGATACGGCTAATGCTTCTTCATCACTAAAATCACGAATAATAGCCGGAATAACTTCTAATCCGGCAATCTGGCTTGCACGCCAGCGCCGTTCACCAGCGATTAACTCATAGCGATCTTTGGCAACTAGTCTAACTATTACTGGCTGAATTAAGCCATTATGCCGAATTGACACCGCCAACTCTTCCAAATCTTCCTGATCAAAAACCTGCCTTGGCTGATATTTGCCAGGCTGAATCTTATCAATTCTAAGTTCAGTCAGCCCACTTTGATTAGTTACTGTCTCAGAGTTATCTTTCTGCTTGATATCAATATCAGCCTTTGCCGCTGATAATAACGCATCAAGACCACGCCCTAACCCTTTTACTTTTGCCATATAATTTCTCTATTTTAGCTTATTTAATAACTCTTTGGCACAACGAATGTATGCCTGTGCACCAACCGACTCAGAATCCAAGGCAACTGCGGATAACCCATAGCTTGGCGCTTCAGCTAATCTCACAGTCCTTGGAATACTTGCATAAAAGACTTTTTCATCAAAATACTCAACCAACTGCGCTGAAACTTGCTGGGCAAGATTATTTCTCTTGTCATACATCGTCCGGATAATGCCTAATAACTGAAGTTCCGGATTTAACTTTGATTGAATTCTAGCAATCGTATTTAATAAATCAGTAAGCCCTTCCAATGCATAATATTCACACTGTAAAGGTACTAGAATATGCTTTGCTGCAGATAGCGCATTTATTGTCAGTAAGCTTAATGACGGTGGACAATCAATCAATATAACATCATAATTTGCAGCAACTTTACTTAGTGCATTCCGTAGCCGAAATTCACGATTATCCAGATCTACCAACTCAATTTCTGCACCAGCAAGATTACGATTTGCACCAAGTAGTTCAAAGCCACATTCTTTAGCAGCAACAGTAGCTTCTGAAACTGGAACATCATTAATCAGAACATCATAAACACTATACTTTAAATTATTTTTATCAACCCCAGCACCGGTAGTTGCATTGCCCTGTGGATCGATATCAACAACCAACACCTTTTTTCTGGATAAAGATAAACTTGTAGCAAGATTAAGGACTGTGGTAGTTTTGCCCACGCCACCCTTTTGATTTCCGACAACAATAATATTTTTCATAATTTTTTTATTTTCACCAATACGCGTGGTGCATCAAGATATGGCACCTGCAAATTAATAATTTCATTAGAATAATTATTTAATTTATCAGCCTCATTTGAAGCTTGTTGTGATTTCATCGCTAAATAATAGCCTGAATCATTTAATAAATGCTTAGTAAGCGAGATAAAAAGGCTTAAATCCGCAAATGCTCGCGAGGTAATAATATCAAATCTTTGTATATCATATTTCTCTACCCGGCTATTTACAATTTCAAGATTGGCTAATCCAAGTTCTATCTTTACTTGCCGCAAAAAAGCAATTTTCTTCGAATTACTATCAATCAAAGTAACCTGAAGATTTGGTTTCATTATAGCAATAATTATACCTGGAACACCCATCCCACTACCAACATCAAGCACAAAGCCATTATTATCCGGCAAATGCGGAATGATACTTAGCCCATCAATCAAATGGAGTATCTTAATCTGCCTTGGATTACTAATAGCTGTAAGACTATATACTTTATTCCATTTTATAAGCATACTGGCGTATTGATTTAATGCAGATAATTGATTCTCAACAAATTCAATCCCTAGCTTATGAATAGCATCAATAATAATATCAGTCAACTTATACTCTATTTTGAATGGTTTAATTGATGATAATCTTCAAATTCACCAGATACTACGTAATACGGCTCATTGACAAATAATAACATCTCATGATCGCCACGCGAGTTACCATAGCCATAAGCGTAGTCAAAATTTAAACCATTTGACTCTAGATACTCTTTAATTCGTATGACCTTTTGCATAGCATAACAATTTGGCGTAGCCAGTTTCCCGCTAACAACTCCATTGACGATTTCGATTTCAGTCGCAATAACATCATCAATCTTGTGAAGCTCGGCAAAAAAGCGTAAATAAATTGCTAGATTAGCACTAACCAATATTATTCGATGCTTATGTTCACGATGCCACTCTAGTTTGGCATAAGTTTCAGGAATAAGATACTTATTTAGATGGGTAGTTGCAAAATTTTTTGCCTTAATAAGAATATCCTCTTCCTTCCACCCTTTTAAAACTATCGTCAATGTTTTTTGTTTGGCTTCCTGATTATCAATAGTTTTAAATACGTACCGAATAACAACAGGGAGTAGCCTTGGTAAATAAGCAATAAATTTTACAATACCAACACAATAGATAAGAAATGGAATTAATGTATCTTTATTGGATAAAGTTCCATCAAAATCAAAATAGGCAACTATCTGGCAATCTTTACTCATTAATACTATCAATCTTTAGTTATTATCACCCATATGGGCAAGGAGTTCGGCTTGGTGTTCAGCAATAAGCGCACCGGTTAACTCTTCTAGATCGCCATCCATGATATATTCAAGCTTATAAAGAGTAAGATTAATTCGATGATCCGTCATTCGTCCCTGCGGGAAATTATAAGTCCGAATCCGCTCTGACCTATCGCCTGATCCAACCAAGCTTTTACGCTCTGCGGCTTCCTTCGCTTGCTGTTCACGCAACTGGACGTCTTTTATTTTAGTTGCTAATAATGACATTGCTCTAGCTTTATTCTTGTGCTGAGACCTATCATCCTGACATTCAACCACAATTCCAGTCGGAAGATGGGTAATCCTGATTGCCGAATCAGTCTTATTTACATGCTGCCCACCAGCACCGGAAGCACGGAAAGTATCGATTCTTAAATCAGCTGGGTTAATCTCTACCTCAGCGACCTCATCAGCTTCGGGCATAATTGCAACGGTACAAGCAGAAGTATGAACCCTACCCTGAGATTCTGTAACTGGCACACGCTGTACCCGATGCGCGCCTGATTCAAATTTGAGTCTAGCATAGACACCTGCACCGATAATCCGGGCAATTATCTCTTTATAGCCTCCCAAGTCAGAATCAGTAGCAGAAATAGTTTCAACCTGCCACCCCATTCGCTCAGCATATCTTGAATACATCCGAAACAAATCTGCCGAGAATAATGCTGATTCGTCACCACCAGTACCAGCCCTAATTTCAAGATAAATACTCTTATCATCATTAGCATCTTTAGGCAATAAAAGCTTTTGTAAATCAAGCTCTAATTGCTCAATTTGCTCTTTAGCACTACTGATTTCTGCTTGCGCAAAATCTTTCATTTCCGGATCAGATAATAGCTCTTCAGCAGTTTTCAAATCATCGGTAGATTTCTGATACTCTTTAAATTTATCAACAACTGGCGTTAACTCAGCATATTCTTTATTTAATTTGGTAAATTGCTGCATATCATCAGTTACTTCTGGAGTAGAAAGTAAATCAGATAACTCTTGTTGTCTTTTGGTCAAAATACTTAATTTATCAATTACACTTTGCTTCATATCAATTAATTAGCCTCTAATCCATATAGATAATTTACCAAATCAATCAAATTATCCTGTAGCTGTTCATTACTGCTACATAATTTTACTGTTGGCATGTGTAGTAAGCGGTTAGTTAACTGAATTGATAACTGGCGCATTACATCATTTGGTGATTCACCATTTAATAACTGTTTTTCTGCAGCGGCAAGACTTTCTCTACGAATGGAATCACTATCATCACGTAGTCTCTTAATTAAAGGCGATAAGCCCCGCTTACGTTGCCATGCTCGGTAATCATCAAGTTTACCAGAGATTATTTCTTCTGCCGCAGCCGCAGCCAGCTTGCGTTTCTCAATACCAACATCAACCAATGCCGCAATATCATCTACTGTTACTAATTGTATATTCTGATGGTTTTTTAAATTCTTATCAGCAACAAGTGGCATTGATAAATCAATAATCAGCTTTGGAATATTATTTTCAATCTCGGTGAGTAAAATATCTTCGTTTATAAGTAGGTGATTACTTGAGCAGCATAATACCAAAACGGCGTAATCACTCACAATTTCTGGCAAATGATTAAGATCCACGGCATTAGCATTAATTTTTGTAGCAAGAGTCTCTGCATTAGCTAGGGTTCGGTTGGCTACGGTCACTTGTTCCAGATTAAGATAATTAAAATGCGGCGCAATCTGCTGCATCATCTGCCCTGCTCCGACAAATAATACTTTAGAGTTGGGAAGTTTATTGAGCGTATTTTCAACTAAATTAGCAACAGCGTGTCCCATCGAAATAGCCACATTATTAATTGAGGTGTGATAACGCACTTCTTTCTCAATCGCTAATGCCATCTGAAATAAACCAGATAACTGACTACCTAGTGAGTCACTCTCAAGAGCAAGATCCATTGCACCCTTTATCTGGGCAACAATTTCACTTTCACCAAGTACCATCGAATCAAGCCCGGAAATCACACGAAACAAGTGATGGGCGCATTCTTCACCGTGGAAAATATAACTATGATTCCTAACTGTACGCGGGCATACACTATGCATATCACATAAAGAATTAATCACAAAATCAATATCTTTTGCAGTACAATATAATTCAGTCCGATTACATGTCGATAACAGTAAAGCCTCATTTACAACACCGGATTTTTTTAATCGTTTAAGAACATGGCTAACTTCTTCACTGGCAAATGCCAAACGATCACGTAATTCAAAATCTGCGGTTTGATAATTAAGTCCAAAGACTACTGGTTGTAACATAAATTTAAAAAACTTCCAACAAGGATTTTTAGATCATCTAATTTTTAATATTTTGATTAATCTGCTTAACAAAGTCAGGATTAACTGAACCACTTAAATACCTAAGCTGAATTCTTGCCATTAAATACTGATAACGAGATTGCTGATAGGTCTGAAATGTTTGATAATAGTTTTTCTGGGAATTTACCAAATCGACACTATTTCTCACTCCCACCTGATAACCTAATTGATCAGAATCAAGCTTAGTTTTAGCTGATTTTAGAGCAGTCTCTTGAGCTTTGACAATGTTCACTCCATTTTGTACCTGCCAATAGGTATTACGGGTATTCTGATCGGTCTGTCGTTCGACACTAACCATCTGCTGCTTTGCAGCAACCAAATTGGCACGTGCCTGACGAACTTGGGCATTAACACCACCGCCCTGATAAACAGGTACAGTTACCTGTGCACCAAGACTACCGACAGAATAACTTGATAATGGAGTACCCGGAATATTGCTACCATCATTGCTGGTATTTAGAGTACTACTATCCAAACTGCCTGTTCCCTGATACTGATAACTACCGATTACATTAAGCGTCGGCAGATGTCCTGAAATAGCAATATTTACATCCTCATCTGCCATAGCAACTTGCTTATCAGCTACTTTTACATTCAAATTTCCCGATTCAGCCATCACCGACCACGCATCAACATTTGCTGGTTTTGGTGTTTCAAGATTAATAGTGTCTTTTATTGACTGAATTTGTTCTGGGTCAAGCCCAGTTAAATTCCTAAATATATTTTTCTTATTTATTAAATCATTAGTTGCCTGAATTTCCTGAGCAGCTGAAGAGTCATAGCCAGCCTGAGCATCATTAACATCGGCAATTGTTACACTACCAACTTCAAAAGCCCTCTTCGCCTGATTCATCTGTTTCTCAAGCGCTTCTTTAGTCTTTTGAATTGCAGTTAGCGTGTCTTTAGCATATAAGACATCAAAATACGCTTGCGAAACTGTTACTAGCAATTGTTGTTTGGCATTTTCAAGTTGAAGCTCAGTAACCATCCCAGCATACTTGCCTTTACTATAAGAAGAGAATTTACTAAAGTCAAATGCAACCTGAGATAGATTAGCACTCATAAGCCCTTGATGGTATAGGGCATAGCTACCACTTTGATTAAAATAATTCTCACTTACAGTACCTGTGGCACTTATTTGTGGCAACAATTTTGCCATGGCAATATTTTTTTGTTCCTGACCTGCATCATTACTAGCAATCGTTTTAAGATAATCGGCATTGTAGCTTAAAGCCTGCTCATAAGAATAAGCAAGATCAAAGGCACTAACCTTGTAGCAAATAACGGGTAACAATAGCGTTAGTAATCTTTTTCTCATTCAAATTTCCCCATTGGAGATGCTTCGCTGATTTTATATGCCCAAGCATATAGTGCAGGTAAGAAAATCAAGGTAAGCAGGGTTGCAATAAAGAGCCCACCCATCATAGCAACCGCCATCGGTCCCCAAAATACACTTTTAACCAGTGGAATCATCCCAAGAATTGCAGCAGCAGCAGTTAATACTATAGGACGGAATCTACGTAGTACAGACATTTTAATTGCCTCAAGAGGCATCTCACCGGCTTTAATATCTGATTCGATTTGATCTATTAGAATAACCGAATTACGCATAATAATTCCAAAAAGAGCTATTACACCAAGAGTTGCCACAAAGCCAAACGGTCGATGAAGTAAAATCAATGATAATGTTACCCCGATCATTCCTAATGGAGCCGTAGCCACAACAAGCATCGTACGTTTAAAGCTATTTAATTGTAGCATTAGCAAAGTAAGAACAACAAGGACCATAAGCGGATACATTTTCACTATCGGTCCATTTGCTTTCGCTGATGACTCAAGACTACCACCGATCTGGATATGATAGCCAAGTGGCAAAGTTTTTTCCAAAGCCTTTAATTTTGGATAAATTTGTAAAGCTACATCATTACCCTCTGCACCATCAACAACGTCTGCCCGAACCGTTATATTTGGCACCCGATTACGGCGGAATTTTTTACCAGCTTCTGAGAAAAACTCAACCTTAGCTATTTGACCAACTGGAACGAAAAAATTATTTGCCGTTTGGATCATCATGTTTGTTAGATTATTTACCTGTACCCGCTCGGTTTTATCAAGTTGGGCAATTAGTGGAATCGTCTCATCTTTTTCAAAATAATAGGTCATCGTTGCACCGGATAACAGCATATTAATCTGTTGTTCAAGATCAGTTGAAGATATTCCTACTTGTTGCGCTTTACTTTGGTTTACAACCACCCGCATTGAACGCAAATCCTCACCCCAGTCAACATTAACGCCAAGAGTATTCGGATTTTCCCGCATAATGCTTTCTACCTGCTCTGTAATTTGCAGAACTTTATGCGAGTCGGGACCTGAAACCCGAAATTGGACAGGATAACCGACAGGAGAACCCATTTCTAAAAGGTTAACCCGCCCACGAACATCTGGAAATTGCTGCTTAAGTATTTTTTGAAGCTTTGCGCGTACCTTATCCCGCTCTTCTTCACCCCCCTTAGTCATAACTAGCAATTGAGCAAAATTGGCATTTTGTTGTTGAACATCAAGGGATAGGTAAAAACGAGGGATTCCCTGACCAATAAAGGTTGTAACTGAAGAAACTCCACTCTCTTTCATTACTATTTTTTCTAGGCGAATAGCCTGCGACTCTGCATTATATATCGATGCCGATTGAGGCAACCACATATCAACAGTTAACTCAGGGCGATCAGAAGAAGGGAAAAATTGCTGTGCCACAAATAATTTGAATAACAACAAAGCAAAAGCAAAAATACCAACGGTGCCAAGTACTACCATTTTTTTAGAGTTAATTACGCTATCCAGTAGTTTCTTAAATTTGCTATAAAAAGGAGTGGCATACATATCGCCACCATGATGCTGTTCACCTTTTTGTTTCAATTTTTCTGCTGGGAGCAAATGAAAGCCTAGGTATGGGGTGAAAATTACAGCCACAACCCAAGAAACAACTAAAGCAATCCCGGTTACAGCAAAGAGTGAGAAGACATATTCTCCGGTGGTTGAATCATTTAAGCCAACTGGTAGAAATCCTGCTACTGTAATTAAAGTTCCCGATAACATTGGAAAAGCAGTGGAAGTGTAGGCAAAAGTAGCAGCCTGAAACTTATCATATCCTTCTTCGAGCTTCAAAACCATCATTTCTACTGCAATAATAGCATCATCAACCAATAGTCCAAGCGCAATAATAAGTGCACCAAGAGAGACCCGTTGCAAAGCAATTCCATATATCTTCATTATCAGAAAAGTAACTGATAATACCAAAGGAATTGAAATTGCAACAACGATACCAGTTCTAAAGCCAAGACTAATAAAGCTAACAATCAAAACAATTGCAATAGCTTCAAATAGTGCTTCAACAAATTCATCTACCGCTTCTTTTACCACATGAGGCTGATCGCTTACAACAGCTTCACTAACACCTACTGGAAGTTTACTTTTTATTTCCTTATAGCGGGCTTCAACTTCTTCACCAGTCCTTATTACATCGGCATTTTTATTTGGTACCACACCCAAGAGAATAACCTGTTTACCATTATTTCTAACAAGCGTTTCTGGAGGGTCTTGAAACTCTCTTTTCACATCTGATATATCGCCAAGGCGAAAAACCTTACCATTAACTGCAACTGGTAAACCTTTTACGTCTTCAAGAGTAGAAAAATTTCCGGTTACTCGAACGGGAATATCGTCGCCATTTGTTGTAAAGCTACCTGATGCATTAACTGCATTTTGTGACTGAATTGCATTTAGAACCTGCTGTAAACTTACCCCAAGAGAAGAAAGTCGACTACTTGATAGATTAACGGTGATTTGCTCAGTTTGGTTTCCAATCAGGTCAACTTTCATTACACCACTAATGGTCAAGAATTCACGTTTAACATCCTCAATAATCCGCCGTAACTCTTCATAATTATAATCATTAGCACTAAACGCATAGATATTACTGTAGGTATCACCATACTCATCATTGAAAGATGGCCCCTGTATTCCAGATGGTAGGGTTGACTTTATATCACTTACTTTCTTACGAACCTGATACCAAGAGTCAGTAACATCTTGACCACGAACTGTATCTCCAAGGTTTACAGTGATTATTGCTGAGCCTGGGGTAATCTGTGATGAAATATAGTCAAGCGTGGGTAGTTCAAGTAGTTTTTTTTCAATTTTATCAACCACCTGCTCTTCCATTTGTGCTTCAGTAGCTCCTGGCCACTTAACTGATACTAACATTGCCTTAATGGTAAAGTCGGGATCTTCTTTTTGATTTAACTCAGTATAGCTAAGAATCCCCATAACAAATAAAATAACCAAAAAATATTTTACCAATGGTTGGTTTTTTAGTGACCATTCAGACAGATTAAAGTCTTTAAGCGACATGTAAGCATAACCTTCTTAGTATACTATCAAGAAGCCCTTATTATAACAGATATTATCGACATTAACATCTCCAACATTTTTATATAAGACAATCTTGAATACTGTATAATTATTGTAATAAACATATAGAAACAAGGCCTTCGTTAATGAGAAATCTCGCTTTTAGTCTAATGATAATTAGCAGTAGTAGTTTTGCTTCAAGCTCCCAATGGCTAAATGCCAGTCAGTATTATTCAAAAAACAGTGTTAGTAACCTTTCCTATCTAAAACAAAGTAATCCAAATGACATTGTTATTGAGTACTTTAATGCGGCTGCAAATCTAAGCGCAAATAATCCTGAACCAGCAGTTAGCTTGATCAACAAATATGGCGATGATAATTACTTTAGCGTAGACTTAATGCATCAGCTCCTTACTTATTTCTTTAACAATCAAAGTTGGAAACAGTATATCTCTGTCTATGATAACTTACCAGCTAAGCAAATTTCGGTAAACGAGACGTGTGGCTATGATACTGCCAACTTTGCACTTTCTAGTGGGACTACTGATAAAAGTGACTATAAATGGCTAATTAATAATAAAATGCCACTGTGGTGTATTTCACTTGTAGCATCAAGACTCAATGACGGTAGCCTGAGTAAAAATTATTTACAACCATTTCTTAATAACCTAGTAAATAATGAGCAAACAGCTCAATTTAATCAACTATCAAGCACCTTTAACTATGGCAAAGTAAATTTTTCTGCTAATGTCCCTGCTACTGGCTTGAGTAATCGCTATCAAATAATCTATCGCATAAGTAATCTTGCTGAGAAAGATCCAGAACGAGCTTATACCGAACTTGCCAATTCTGGAGCTGATAAATTTACCCGACAATATATGTTTAATCAGGTTGCCGCCAACCTTGCAGCAAAACAACTTTTTACTTTAGCAAAAAAAGCCATTGACAATGGAAATGATGATTATCTATCAGATGATGAATATGAATGGCGTGTTCGGACCTATCTTTCTGGTAGCAACTGGCAAGATGTCTTAGATACCATAAATGCAATGCCAACTAAGCTACAAGAAAAACCAGTCTGGTTATACTGGAAAGCTTATGCACTTAGTAGTTTAGGCGAAAAAGCCACAGCAAAACAGACACTAGAAAAAATACCAGCTGATTTTAGCTATTATTCGCTCTTAGCTCAATCAGAGCTACATAAGTCACCAGACATTGATGCAACGCCACCAAATGGTAAGCTTTCAAGCATCGACTATGCGAATGATGCAAGTATAAGTTTTAACTTATATAATCTGGGAAAGAAAAACGGCAATGCCAACCTAGTCCGTCTTGCGACTCAAAGCCTTTACTATATTATTAGCCGTTCAAATGATCGCGATATAAGCATTATAAGTAAAACCGCGCTAGATATGGGCTGGAATGAAATGAGTATTTATGCTGGAAACAAATGTGGTTCAAAATATGCAAGCCTCAGCTTTCCAATATTATTTAGCCAACAGTATAAACGTTATAGTCAGTCATACAATATTAGCATGAGTTACCCAATGGCAGTAACGAGACAAGAAAGTCGCTTTAACCCAAATGCACTAGCCGCAGACGGTGGTGTAGGTTTAATGCAAATTATGCCAGGCACCGCCAGTTATATTGCTAAAAAAACAGGCTCAAGCAATTGTTATAAAAATTACGATTGCAATATAAAATTTGGCTCATGGTATTTGGGGCATCTATATGATAAATTTGGCAATAACCTTATTTATGCTACCGCAGGATATAATGCCGGACCTGGTCGAGCACACAGATGGCAGCAGGCATTTAACTCTTTGGATAATCGTGTTCAAATTGAGCTAATCCCATTTAAAATAACACGTGATTACGTCCAGAAAGTTCTTACCAATAAGATTGTTTATGATGCAAGGTTAAATAATGATGGTCAAGTTGATTTAATTAGCTATTTAAATAAGATGAATACCAAAGATTCTACTTACATCATAGACGATGACAATAATAACGGTGATGGCTCACTAAACCAATAAAAATGGAAATTTACAAAGTCGGGGGCTATGTTAGAGATAAACTGCTAGGCTTAACTCCAGCTGACTGTGATTATGTTGTAGTTGGTGCAACAAGAGAAGAAATGCTAGCGCAAGGATATATCCAAGTTGGGAAATATTTCCCGGTATTTCTCCACCCAAAAACTCGTGAAGAATATGCATTAGCACGCTCTGAAGTAAAAAATGGGCAACGCCATCAGGATTTTACTATCAATGCAAGTCCCGAGATCTCTCTTGAAGAAGATCTCTCTAGACGAGACTTAACTATCAATGCAATTGCTGAAGATAAGAATGGTAGTCTTATTGACCCTTATGGTGGGATAAAAGACCTCAAATTAAAAACCCTACGCCATATTTCTAAAGCCTTCAAAGATGATCCATTACGGATATTACGTGTCGCAAGATTTGCTGCAACACTTGGTTTTGAAGTAGCAAGTGAAACAATGCTCCTATTAAAAGAGATGGCAGCTGAAAAATCTGGTCATCATATTAGTAGAGAAAGAGTAGTCCGTGAATTGGAAATCGCCTTTGATGCCAAATTTACAAGTAATTTTTTTTATACATTGAGTAATAGCAATAATTTGGAAATCTTTTTCCCCAATTTATTCTTATCCCCTACATCAGATAGCTTAAAAAAATTAGCCTTTTTTGTAGATAATGCAGAAAATTCAGCGCAAAAATATACTGCCTTGTCAATACTAATTGCGCGAGACCCAAAACTAATAAAGCTCGTTAGCCTAAATAAAAGACAAATAGCATATATCCGTAATAGTCAAGATATTTATGATAATCTAGAAATTAACATGAATAGCCAAGATATATTAGCTCTACTAAAAAAAACCAATAGCCTACGAGATCTAGAAGCATTTGAAAATATCATCACTAATTTACAATGGTTTGTTGAGATAAGTAATGCCCCTGCTTGGCAAAAGCTAGAATTAAGAATTTTATTAAGGGCAGCCAAAGCGTTACAATATATTCCTAAACAACTTATAGCTGAGAAAATAGCAAACCATGATATAATTGAGCGCATTCATAAATGGCAGCTAGAAACAATTAGTGTAATTATTCATACCGTGTAACCCCCTGTAGCTGCTGGAATATGCAATAAGAGCAAGACGCAAAGTCGATGCGGTTTACACGAAAAAGTAAATAAGGAGCGTTGCAACGTAGCTATTGCAAAATAGTCCGAGCAGTTACCAATTAATAATGTCAAGGTTAGTATATGTTAAGCACTCATTACATAGAACATATTAACACCCTTCTTGAAGTTTTTCTTATCTGTGGGGTTATTGCATGCTCAATTAGCGGAGCCCTACGTGCGATAGACTCCCGAATGGATATTACTGGAGCACTACTTTTAGCATTTGTCATTTCAAATGCGGGTGGAACATTCCGCGATCTAATTCTTAATGCTCCTGTATTTTGGATTAAAAGCCATTTTTACATCTGGTTAAGTATTGGCATTGGAGCAGCAACATTTATTCTTTGCTCATTTAACACTCGATTATTAACTAGCCGCACGCTAAATAAGCTTGTTCTTATCACTGATGCTATTGGACTAGGCGTTTTCTGCCTTGCCGGGATTGAAAAGTCATTTCTAATGGGACAAAACTTCTCTATTGCAATCATAATGGGAATATGGACGGCTGTTGGTGGTGGTATTATCGCAGATGTAATAGCAAATAGGGTTCCACTGGTTTTTTCAAGTGAATTATATATTACTGTATCATTAGTTGGTGGTATTTTATATATAATCTTAAGTAGTATGATGTTACATGCCTTAGCCGCTTTTATTGCTGTTTTATTTATGGTAGCATTAAGAATTATGAGTGTAAAATACGGCTGGAAACTCCCTATAATCAAAACTTGATGCCATTTTATTGGAGTCTGAGGATCTATTTCTAGTCGTTTTGGATACAGAAACTTGTATATCTAGGTAAGCCCAGTTAATCACTAATCGATAAAAGCAGTTGATTTATATAAAAAATTTGACTTTTATAGCTTTTTGTCGCAGTATTTTTAGCATTACATAACAACACCTTACAAAAACCATTGTTTTTTTTAGTAAATTCAATTTGACACTATCTACAGGCTTTGGTATAACTATGTCTGTATATGTTTTTAATTAATTTTTTGGAGCATTTTATGAATAAGGCAGAACTAATTGAAGCTATAGCAAAAAAAGCTGATATTTCTAAAGTAAAAGCTGGCGAAGCTATTGATGCTTTTGTTGATAGCGTAACTGCGGCACTAAAATCAGGTGATACAGTAACTCTAGTTGGTTTTGGTTCATTTTCTACAGCTGCTCGCGCTGCTCGTGTTGGTCGCAACCCAAAAACAGGTAAAGAAATCAAAATTGCAGCAACAGTTACACCTAAATTCAAACCAGGTAAATCTCTGAAAGAAGCTGTAGCATCTGGTAAAAAGAAATAATTTAACATTTCTTTTAAAAAGATGCTGTCTCTAGCATCTTTTTTTATTTAAAATAGATATTAATAAGACGGTAAGGATCAATGAAACAAATATATAAAATATCTATTCTTATTATAGTGAGTTTAGGATTAAGTAATTGTGCTACCAATTCAAGCAAATCTTACAAACCTAAAAAAAGCACTATTCCTAAAGTTCCAGCTAAGCAAATTCCCGGTGGGACAACTGATAATTGGCGCTATCTTGGTACTAGTCAAGATGGACAGATTGCTGTTGAAATTAGTGAATCAAGTATCAGTAAAACCGCAAATAGTGTAAAGTTCCAAGATCGTAAAACTCTTACTAATACACAAAAAAATTCCACCAGTGGAACGATTGGCAATTATAAATATAGTTTATCTTGGTGGAATATGGATTGCTCAAACAAACAATATTATATAAATAATACTGCTATTTATGACGATTATGGTAAGCTACTTAAAAATTATAATTTTAGCAGCACTCAAGCAATAACAATCAGTGGTGGATCAATAGCTGAATTACAATATAATTATGTTTGTCAGGGAATTAACCGGCAAATTGGTTACTAAAAATCAGGATGCAGAAAATTAATCATCAACTGGAAAATTAAAAAAAGTATCTGGATACGGCTCCTCACGTAGGGTAAAGTGCCACCATTCACTATCCAAGCCACGAAAACCAGCTTCATTCATCAAATTCCTCAATAGTAGCCGATTTGCTCTTGCTTGTGGTGATATTCCCTTATAGTCAGGATGAGATACTTCCCCCAAACAGTCAAACCCACTACCAAAATCAAGACTATTATCAATCGGACGGTTTTTTACAACCAAACTACAATTATTAAGCTTCAAATTTGTCGGGTAAGATGGAATTTGGCTATTTACTGGTACGATAGTAAGATCAACTGTGCTACCACGACTATGTCCTGACTGATAGGCAATATAATTTTCCTTAAAAAGATTCTTTTTATCAACTTTTGGATAAAATGCTTGTTTCATTTTTATATCATTGACCGACTCAGCCCAAACAACAAAACTATCAACGGCATCTTGTGGGCGATAACAATCATAAACCTTAAATGTTAGCCCCATGGCTAAAAGCTTATTTTCAGCGCTCTTTAATGCTGTTGCAGCTTTTTTGGTCAAAAGGCATACTGGTTTATCATATCCAACTACTCGTTTACCAATAAAATTATAGCTACCATAATATCGCATATCAACCTGAACTTCAGGAATAATTTCTTTTACATCAATAATATCCCTAGGACGTTCATTAACTATTGTAATATAGCTATCATCTGCATAAGAATAGATGTTGTTTAGCAATGTATATGCAGTAAGTATCCCAATTAATTTATTTCTCAATTACTAACTCCGTGATAAGATCTGCCAACTGTAATTCATCGATAAGTGGAATCCCTAGCTCCTGTGCTTTCTCAAGCTTACTACCCGCATCTTCACCTACGATCACGTAGTCAGTTTTCTTAGAAACACTACCCGCAACCTTAGCACCAAACTCCTCTAGCCTAGCCTTGATTTCATCGCGCTTATAATTAATAAAGCTACCAGTAATAACAAAGGTTTTTGCTGTCACTCGAGGATTAAATAAATTTCTAGCTATTAGTTGCGGATAACTAACCCCAAGCTGTTTTAATTCATTAATAACAATACAGTTATGCTCTTCTACAAAGAAATTCAAAATTGATTCGGCAACTACTTCACCAATATCATTCACCTGCATCAGTTCCTCTTTAGTTGCAGTTTGCAGCTTCTCAATTGAACCAAATGCCTTTGCCAGATCTTTGGCAGAAGCTTCACCAACGTGGCGAATCCCAAGAGCGTAAATAAATCTTGGTAGGGTAGTGTTTTTGCTATTCCCGATAGACTCGATAAGATTCTTTGCACTTTTCTCAGCAAAGCGCTCTAGATTAACTAATTGCGCCTCAGTTAGACGAAAAACATCAGGAATAGAATTAATTAATCCGGCATCAACTAGTTGCTCAACAATTTTTTCACCCAGCCCATCAATATTAAATGCTAACTTACTGGCAAAATGAGTTATCGCTTGTTTTTTTTGAGCTATACAATATAATCCAGCCGAACAGCGAATAATTGTTTCGCCAGACTCCTGAATCAAATGTGAACCACATGCCGGACAGCTTGGTGGCATATGAAACACTTCAAGCTCTCTAGTTCTTGCTTCTGGAATACTTCGAACAATTTCAGGAATTACATCCCCTGCTCGCCTGACAATAACTTTATCACCAACCCGGATATCCTTACGGTGAATTTCTTCTTGATTATGTAATGTCGCATTAGTTACAATTACCCCTGCTACATTTACTGGCTTGATTCTGGCAACCGGAGTAAGTGCTCCAGTCCGCCCCACTTGAACTTCAATATTAATAATTTCTGATTCAACTTCCTCTGCTGGAAATTTATGGGCAACCGCAAACCTAGGTGCTCGAGAAACAAAGCCAAGCTTCTGTTGTAAGTCTATTTGATTAACTTTATAGACTACGCCATCAATCCCAAATTCAAGCTGATTTCTTCTAGTTAGCATTTGTTCATAATAATCAACTAGCTCAGCTACCCCAGTTAGCAAGCGACAATTTTCATCGACGGTAAAACCAAGATCTTTTAATAATTGTAACTCGGCATTAAAAGTAGCATAATTGATGCTGTCACTATGTCTAGCAATCGAATAGGCAAAAAAGCGTAATGGTCGCGATGCTGTTATACTACTATCAAGCTGACGTATTGTCCCTGCGGCAAGATTACGTGGATTAGCATAAATCTTATCACCTTTTTTCTGCTGAAGAAGATTAAGCTCAGCAAAATCTTCAGTTAGAATCAATATTTCACCACGCACTTCAAGTAATTCTGTTGCTCTCCCTCCAATATTAATAGAAAGAGGAATATTACGTATCGTTTTAATGTTTTGAGTAACATCTTCACCAGTATAACCATCTCCACGAGTTGCTGCTTTAGTTAAGATCCCATTTTCATAGGTAAGACTGATCGCAACTCCATCGAATTTTGGCATAGCCACAAACTCTATTTTATCTAACCCAACAGCTAGCTCCTTATCAATTCTTTCCGCAAACTGAAGTAACTCTTTATGTCTAAGATTAAGATCAGATACACTCATATCAGAAAACACATTTGATAATGAAAGCATCGGTAATTGATGCGTGATCTGGCTAAATCCAGCCAAAATCTTCCCGCCTACCCGCTGAGTTGGCGTATCTAGCTGAATAAAATTTGGATATTCAGACTCTAACTGCTGCAACTCTTTAAATAATTTATCATACTCTTCATCGCTAATTAGTGATTGATCATAAGTATGATAATATAGATTAAATCGGTTTAGCTCTGCAGTTAAGTGTTTTATTCTCATTTCAACAGATGCATCTGCCGTATTTGTAGTAAATAAATCCATATTTCACCAATAAAAAACCTCACCAAATTGATGAGGTAGATATAAAACAAATTTATATCGCTTGTTATACAGATAAGCGATTTCAGAGCGATAAAACAAATTTTCCCTCATGACGAACTCGACAAACTAGTCCACAAAATCTTCAAAATTCATTTATATCGCTGAAAATTGCATAAGTGTGTAACATCATAAATATTATGGGAATACACGCATAATTAATGCAGATCCCAATTGCACATTTTGCCGATTCATACTATTAATGTAGCTAGTTACTTGTTTAACCAAGGTATTGTAATCCTTCTCGGCAAGTACCAGTTTATTGTTAGTAAGTAGCCTTGATTCAAAGACCTGCATATAATCTTCGGCAAAATCAAATAGGCTTTCAACCGCCGTCATTGGATTTTCAAGATGTTGCAATTTAGCGTTAATTGAAAGAAGCTGATAAGTGCTCTTTGTCTGAAGTGGTTTATCAAACTCATCACCAATTCTAAATAGAGTTTTACCATTCTCCACTTTCTCAAAATAACCATGACTAAAGCTAAAGCCCTTACTATCGAAGTATTTCTGTAAATGACGAAATTCAAGTTTGTCTTTATTTACCATATATAAACCAAGCTCAAGTTCAACATTATTCAAACTTTTCAACTGTTGTTGTAGCTTTCTAATTTGTAGTTCAGAGTCAGTCTGACGAATATGCGCTTCATGATGAAGAGCAAATTTTGCTAATTCATTATAAATGTTATTTAGCTGTAAATCATTGACTACACCTTCATTATCAACTAAAGTCAAGACTAGCTTCAGTCCTTTAATGATATATTTATTGCCGGCTTGGTAAATTTGCCAGCTACCATTTTTATCAAGAATAAAAAAAACATAGCTTTTGGTTATATATTGGCTAATATCTGGTAACATCTTGATTTTGGCAGCTTTAGGAAAAGCTATATCAATTACATGATCAAGCTCCCGATCAACTATATTAGCATAAGGAAATTCTTGTTTGTCATAATCATTAAAGTTGCTATCTTTGGGTTGACTAAGGACTTCGCTATCATTTAATAATGGGTCAAATGCCATTTCAGCCTGTTCCAGTCGATTTTGCTCGCGGGTAGCTTTATCCTCGTAAGAACTGGCAAATGCAGAAATTTCATCAGCCTGATTCTCAAATACTAAACCTTGATCATGTTTTATCACATCGTCTGCTGCCTGATTGAAATTTGCTTCAATAATCTTTTTAAACTTATGTTCTTGGTAAATATAATAGACTATGATAGCTAGTACAATTACTGCAATAATTACTACAATACTAAGTTGCACTTCATTCATTAATTTTTCCTTCAATTATACTTCTGATTAGTCGAAATAATTTGGTATAGTTTCGGTTTTGATTTAATTGATGTTCTTTGCGTACCTGCCGGATTAGATTCCGTAATTCTGCCAAATCTGGAATAGGATACTCATCGGCAAATTGGGTTAGATTAGCATCATCGGCAAGTAATTTATCGCGCCATGACTCGCTTAAATGGAATATCTGCGTTGATTTTAATGATTCACCATTCAAATCGGCAAGCTTACTTGCAATAGATTCTGCATCAACGCTACGCATCAATTTACCAATATATTGATACTGACGACGAATTGCTCCATTTGAATTAATCTGTTGCGCTAGCTTAATAGCATCTAACAAATTCTGTGGTAATTCCAATTGTTTTAATTTATCTTTTGGCAGTTTAACCAGTTCAATTCCCAAATCCTGCAACTGCTCCATCTGAATTTTTCGTCTAGTTTTACTGGGTGCATCGAG
Organism: Neisseriales bacterium; assembly: GCA_008017155.1. Taxonomy (GTDB): domain Bacteria; phylum Pseudomonadota; class Gammaproteobacteria; order Burkholderiales; family UBA11063; genus Aquella. Next base: position 53,560 of record SSGX01000002.1, read on the forward strand.
GATTTCTTCCTCATTTAATTTTAGCTCTTGATCATTCATATAGTCTACAATTATTTAAATTTCAACCATTATATTACTATATTTTAGCAGCTTAATCATATGTAAAATTCTATAAAAACAATAATTTGGCATAGAAAGCCTTTTAAATTTGATTAAAATTATCTACTAGCCAAACTTGAGGATTCACGATGGATAGAAGCGATCTAAGCTAAAATTAAGCGATAAAAAGCAGAGAAATAATCTAGCAATCTCAAATACTTTGAATATAGATATAATGATATTCTGCTACATTTAATACAAATTACGGTACAATAATCGCTAATTTATTTATAAGTAATCTTTATGAGCCAATTAAAATTCCTTTATACTCAGTCAGAATTATCCCAATTTGCAAATGATATTATTACACGTTCAATAAAACTAGGAGCAAGTGCAGCACAGGTAGAGTTAAGTGAAAGTATTTCTACTGACATCGAGGTTTTAGAAGAAAAAATTGAAAATTTTGAAACTAGTCACGAAAGCCAAATGCTATTAACTGTCTATATTGGGCAGCAAAAAGGTCATATCGGGATTAGTAATATTGATATTAAAAATCTTGATAGCACCATAACACAGGCTCTTGAGATAGCTAAATATACTCAGCCCGATCCGGCAAATGGGATACTCGAAGAAAAATATTTAGCGCAAAAAGATTTTCCTCAGCTAAACCTCTTTAGCCCACACGCTGAAGATAATAGTTTATTAATTGCTACAGCAATTGAGATTGAACAAAGAGCACTTCAGTCAGATAACCGGATTTCGGCATCAGATGGTGCATCAGTTTCACTAACCACTTATAATTTTGTGACTGCTAACAGCAATCAATTCAATTTGGGATACCAGACTAGTCGCTACTCCAATTCTGTGAGTCTGATTGGAAATACCCAGGATGGGATGCAAACTGATTACTGGTATAGTTCGGCACGAAATTATGCTAATTTGCTATTGCCAAAAGAACTTGCTAAGGAAGCCAGTAGTCGTTTACTCCGAAGACTAAATAAAGGTTCTTTCAAAGAATCCAGTTGCAAAGTAATTTTTGAAACCAATGTTGCCAAATCTATTATTGGTGCGTTAATTGGTGCACTTAGCGGTAACTCGCAATACAGAAAATTGAGTTTTTTAAACGATAGCCTTGGTAATAAAATCCTTCCCAAATGGCTAGATATTATTGAAAATCCATATATTAGCGAGGGATTATCTAGCTGCTACTTTGATAATGAGGGTGGACGAGTTTATCAAAGAAAATTAATTGATAATGGAGTTGTTTCAGGCTATCTACTATCAGCCTATACCGCAAGAAAGTTAGGAATGGCACCAACAGGTAATGCTGGAGGAGCACATAATCTTGAAGTAAGCTCTAATTTTGCAGGCAATTTAGCGGATTTGGCAAAAGAGATGTATTCTGGATTAATCATCATCGAAACTATTGGACATGGACTTAACTCAGTAACTGGCGATTACTCTGTAGGTGCATCAGCCTTGGTGGTAATTAATGGTGAGATTAGTCACTTTACCGATAACTTAACTATTTCTGGGAATATGCGCGATATTTATAATAATATAGTCCATATAGCTAGTGATAGCTCACCAGGAAGTCTAATTTGTGGCTCAATGTTAATTGAATCTGGTTGTTTGCAAATCTCAGGAAAATAGCAATATCTGACTAATGCAGTGCAAAAAATATTTTTTTTCAATTCTGTTATACTCTAGCACAAGCATAAAATGCTTATAGATGGGGGAGAAATCTGTATTTTATGCTGAGTAACATTGTTTTGAAAAATAAATTTTGGAGGCTTTATGTCAAATATTCAGTCGGTACTTTCTGAAACTCGGGTATTCCCTGTCAACCCGGAGTTTGCCAAAGAGGCAAATATAAAAAGCGAACAAGAATATCAGCAAATGGTTGCTGATGCTAGTAATAATTATTCTGGCTACTGGGCAAACTTAGCTAGGCAACATATTGATTGGAAAGTACCCTTTACAAAATCACTAAATGATAGTAACCCTCCTTTTTATACTTGGTTTGAGGATGGAAAATTAAATGTTTCCTATAACTGCCTAGATAGGCATGTAGCAAAAAACCCACATAAAACTGCAATTATTTTTGAATCAGATGCAGGTCACATTGAAACAATCAGCTATAAAGAATTATTAGCCAAAGTATCCAGATTTGCTAATGGTTTAAAATCAATCGGTGTCGCAAAAGGTGATCGAGTAATTATTTATATGCCAAATAGCATTGAAGCAATTGTCGCAATGCAAGCCTGTGCCCGAATTGGGGCAATTCACTCAGTAGTATTTGGTGGATTCTCTGCAAAAGCTATTCATGAACGCATCCATGATGCTGGTGCTAAAGTAGTTATTACTTCCGATGCACAAAAACGAGGTGGTAAAATTTTCCCACTTAATCAGGATGTCAAAGAAGCACTATCACTACCAGGATGTGAATCAGTGGAAAAAGTAGTTATTCACCGCCGAACTGGTGAAAAAGTTGAATGGGATAATTCTCGCGATATCTGGTGGCATGATTTAATAAAAAACCAATCTGATGAGTGTGAACCAGAATGGATAGAAGCAGAACATCCATTGTTTATTCTTTACACATCGGGTTCAACAGGCACGCCTAAAGGAGTTCAACATGCTAGTGGTGGTTATCTCCTAGGTGCGATCACAACCATGAAATGGGTGTTTGACATAAAAGATAACGATATCTATTGGTCTACCGCAGATGTTGGCTGGATTACAGGACATACATACTTATGCTATGGACCGCTTGCGGTTGGCGCAACACAGATTGTTTTTGAAGGTGTCCCAACCTTTCCAGCTGCTGATCGCTTTTGGCGCATGATTGAAACCCATAAAGTCACTATATTTTATACCGCCCCAACAGCAATCCGCGCATTAATTAAGGCCGGTGCTGATTTACCAAATAATTTTGATTTAAGTTCACTCCGTCTACTTGGTTCAGTCGGAGAACCAATTAACCCAGAAGCATGGATGTGGTATCATGAAACAATTGGTAAAGGTAAGTGCCCGATCGTAGACACGTGGTGGCAAACCGAAACTGGCTGCAATATATTAGCACCAATGCCAGGCATCACACCACTTACACCTGGATCATGTACCCGCTCAGTTCCTGGAATATTTGTTGACATAGTTGATGAAGCTGGAAATCTGGTTACGGATAATAATGGCGGCTATTTGGTTATCAAAAAACCATTCCCTTCACAAATCCGTACTATCTGGAATAATCCGGAACGCTTTATAAAAGCCTACTATCCAGAAGATATTGCTAATGGTAAATATTATGTTGCAGGTGATTCTGCTTCTCGTGATACTTTGGGCTACTATCATATTTTAGGTCGGATTGATGATGTGTTAAATGTTTCTGGTCACCGCTTGGGAACAATGGAAATTGAGTCTGCATTAGTAGCTCATCCAGGAGTTGCAGAAGCTGCAGTTGTTGGTCGTCCACATGACATCAAAGGTGAAGCAATCGTAGCCTTTGTAGTTTGTAAGGGACACCTACCAACTGGTAGTGAAAAAGATTTTCTAGTTAGTGAATTACGTGAATGGGTTGCCAAAGAAATTGGTGCATTAGCTAAACCTGATGAGATCCGCTTTGGTGAAAATTTACCAAAAACGCGTTCAGGCAAAATAATGCGCAGATTATTGCGTAGTCTAGCTAAAGGAGAAGCCATCACTCAGGATGTTTCAACCCTAGAAAATCCGCAGATCCTTGAACAATTAAAATAAAAAAGACGCTTTAAGCGTCTTTTTTATTTATTTACCAATTTAATGTTATAACCAAACTGGTTCCAGCCTGCTAGCTCCTCATTAAGCGAGAATAAGGTTAATGGATTATTCGCGATCCAATTATTATCAATGCAGAGGTCAAAACCATTTTTACTAACATTTTCAATCCGAATCAACTGCCCAAAATCAAGATTTTTACGACTACGATTAAAGATCACCGATAGTCTAAAGGCAATTAGTGCCCAGACCACGCGAATTTTAGGCTTATTTTGATACATCTTACATAATTTATCATATACTTTTGAGACACTACCGCGATGCGCCTTTACCAATTCAGCAATCATCGTTTGCTCTGGCTTTGAGAATCCTGCAAGATCAGCATTTTGCAAGATATAAGCACCATGTTTATGATAGTCATTATGCGAAATACTTAATCCTACTTCATACAGCTCACATCCCCACAATAATAGTTTTAGCCGCTCTTTCTTAGATTTCTCAGCAGGTACCAACTGACGCTGCAAATAAAGAGCTAAGGAAGAAACTCTATCTCCCTGCGCCTTATCCAATTTATAACGCTTCTTTAATTCTGAAACAGTTACCTCACGTAAATCAGCATTACTTTTACGTCCCATTAGATCATACATTACACCTTCGCGCAATGAACCATCGGCAATAGTCATGGTTTGAATGCCAAGCTCTTCAAATATTGCAAGCATTATTGATAGTCCACCCGCAATCACAGGTTTACGATCATCTTTAATTCCTGAGATACTGATATTCTTTATACTTTTATTTCGAATCAACATTTTTTTAAGCTGTAGCATACCCTCATAAGTAATCTCACTGGCTAATCCATTTTCAAGACACATATCATAAAGGGTTCTAGCAGTTCCTGATGTACCAATAGCTAACTGCCAGTCATGCTTAGCAAATAAATGCTCCATTGCCTGAATCTTACTTCTAGCTGCCAAAATTGCATTATTGAAGTTAGCTTCGTTTAATTGTCCATCAGAAAAATAGCGTACTGAATAAGAAACACAGCCCATGGTGACACTTTCCATTATCTGCGGTTCATAACCAGTACCGATGATAAATTCAGTTGAGCCACCACCAATATCAATAACTAATCTCTTCTCTTCAGTATATGCAAGTGAATGCATTGCTCCAATATAAATTAAACGAGCTTCCTCTTTTCCCGAGATAACTTCAATCGGAAAACCTAATGCTTTATTTGCAATTACAATGAATTGGGCTGAATTATTTGCTACACGCAATGTACTGGTTCCTACTACCCGCACCTGTGATTTGCGAAAATTACTCAATCGCTCATGAAATCTGGATAATACTTCCAATGCCAGCATTTGGGAATCTTTAGTAAGATTATTATTCGCATCAAGTCCGCTAGCCAAACGTACTGTTTCTTTTATCTGATCAATTGGAACAATCGTTCCATCTTCATTAATTTTACCAATCAATAAACGAAAGCTATTTGAACCTAAATCTACAGTTGCAAGAAAGTTCTCAGTCATGTAATTTACCCTAAAAGATTAGAATTATTTAACTACTTCAATATTTCCAGAAGATCTAGCAAGTACCAATTCATTTGCCCCACGCATAGCAAATAAACCATTAGTAACTACACCAACAATATTATTTATTTTTTGTTCTAACTCTACTGGATTTAAAATTTGTAAATTATGAATATCCAAAATCCAGTTACCATTATCCGTAACTACGCCTTCACGCCAAACTGGATTACCGCCTAATTTAACCATTTCTCTAGCCACATAACTTCTTGCCATTGGAATAACTTCTACTGGCAACGGAAATGAGCCAAGTAAATCAACATACTTACTCTCATCCGCAATACAGATAAATCGGGTAGAAGCAGCGGCAATAATTTTTTCACGAGTAAGCGCTGCACCACCACCTTTAATCATTTTTAATTGATGATTGATCTCATCTGCTCCATCCACATAGATATCCAAAGTTCCAACACTATTAAGCTCATACACTGGAATACCAAACTCTTTAAGTAATTTGGTAGATTGCTCAGAACTTGAAACACAGCCCTGGATTCTACTTTTGATAGTTGCAAGTCCTTCAATAAAGTACCTTACTGTAGAGCCAGTTCCAACACCAACAATCATATCATCCTGATCAATATATTTGAGTGCATAATTACCAGCGAGTTTTTTTAATTCATCTTGTGTCATATTAGTTCTCTTAAAATATAATTGCTCATACTATGTAAGCTCAATAACTGCGGAAATAGTACGAACGCTACTTAAAATTTACTTAATTAATAGTACTACTGCCTCAGCAATAGCCGCCTCTCCACGTCCAACAATTCCAACTTTTTCACTGGTTTTAGCTTTAATACTTACCTGTTCTTCACGCAAATCAAGTATTGAAGCAATAGTAACTCTCATTCGATCAATATGATCTCTTAATTTAGGCGCTTCAATTATAACGGTTGAATCAATATTATTGATCTTATAGCCAGCATCAGTAATTTTTTCATAAACTTGCTTTAATAAAATTTTACTGTCAATACCTTTATATTTTTCATCATTATCAGGGAATAATTTACCAATATCGCCCAATGCAGCAGCACCAATTAGTGCATCAATTATCGCATGCAGTAGCACATCAGCATCTGAGTGACCAGCAAGTCCAAGATGATATGGTATTTCAATTCCGCCAATTATTAACGGACGTCCATCCACAAAAGTATGTAAATCAAATCCTTGTCCAATTCTAAACATCATTCTTCCTTATTGCGATTTTTAATTATACATTCAGCCATTAATAAATCTTGTGGATAAGTAACTTTAAGATTACAATTATCAGATTCTACTATCTTTACTGTCTTACCAAGAAACTCTACCGCACTAGCTTCATCAGTAACATTCATATTTGCATTCCGACATTTTACCAGTGCACTTTTTAGTAACCCATAGCGGAACATTTGTGGTGTCTGTGCCTGATATGTAGAGGATCGATCAATAGTAGCAATAATATTACCATCAATATCAACCTGTTTTAGGGTATCAGTTGCTTTAGATGCTAGAATTCCACCAATAGCCGCCCCCTCCAACGAAACTATCATTTTTTCAATATCAGATGGATCAACACAACATCTAGCAGCATCGTGAACTAATATCCAGTCGTCATTGTTAGCATTAATAATATCCAGAGCATTAGTTACAGTTGCAGCTCGTGTTTCACCACCATAGGCTAAAAATGAAACTGTAGAATACTTTAGCTTATAATCCTCGATATAACTATCATCAGCCTGACAGACAACATAAATAGCACTAATCTGTTTTACTCGTAAAAAAGCCTGTAATGTCCAGTCAAGAACAGTTTTATCTAATAAGGGAAGATACTGTTTGGGTATCACTGAATTAAACCTACTACCACTACCAGCACATGGAATAATTACAATATTTCTCATCATTTTATTATGACTCAATGAAATCTTTTACCTGATTAAACCAACTACAATTACCATTACTCGCTTTATCCAAAGCTTTAAGATAGTGTAGATGCTCATTTAATTCAGTTTCGGAAACTTTGGCAACAATATCATTTTTAGCTTCAATATGCTTAAAACCTTTATTTTGCTTTGCCTTCTTAGTTTCAGAGTCATCACCAAGTAAGCTTATTTGTTCTTTGGTAAGCTCAATATATACAAAACCAAGCAGCTCACAATCAATTAAAGCGCCATGATAGGTTCGATTAGTGCGATCAATATTAAACCTATCACATAATGCATCAAGACTATTTTTAGCACCCGGAAATTTTTTGCGTGCCATCGTTAATGTATCAATTGCATTTGCTGCATATTGAAGAGTATTTTTTTTGCCAAGCTCAAGAAAATGATGATCAAGGAATTTTAAGTCAAATTTTGCATTATGGATGATTAATTCAGCACCATCAATATAATTTAAAATCTCATCTACTCGTTCACGAAATGGTGCTTCATTTGCAACTTGTTCCATAGTTATACCATGAACATTAGTTGCTTCTTGGGGAATATCACGTTCAGGATTAAAGTATAAGTGTAGCGAATTTCCGGTAAGCTTACGATCTATCATTTCAAGTGCAGCAAATTCGATAATCCGATGCCCTTCACCCGGCTCAAAGCCAGTAGTCTCTGTATCAAGCAATAACTGCCTCATGTCTATAATACCTTAAATCGATATAAATGTTTACGACAATTCATGCATACATAATAACGCAATTTGCTTCTAAGCCCAAATAAGCCAACGTGCATTAATTGACTTGAACCACAGTTACAGCAATGCAATTGACCATCATTATAGACATTCATATTTTGACTAAGATATTTATCATAATCTGGCAATTGTGAATAACGGATAATTCTGACAACTGCAACAATAGCATAACAGGCAAGAACAAAAACAATAAACCAACCAATGCTAGCGCTAAAAGCTACCATTAATGCGATGAATACAATTAGGAAAAGGATAAAACCAAAGCACCCTAAAAGACTTGGCAAGATGATAAAACTCATCAGACTCAAAAAAGCAAACAGGATTAATCCACCAATAACCTCAAAAACAATCATTTTCTTTCCAGTGAACTAAAAATTGACCCCACTATTTTAGCACTTATTGCCTATAACGCAGGCATTAAAAAACCACGAGAAAAATCTCGTGGCATAACAATAAGATTATCTTAAAAATTAGGACATACTCCTGAATTACTACCATTTTGCAATGAATTTTCAAAAGTACAAAGAGCAATAATATTACCCACAACAAACATATTTGGATGATCAAAAGGAGTACCTAAAGTAGGAACTAGATTATTCGATATCCAGAATTTTGAATTGGCTAATGGATTAGGCTTAGTAGGATCAGCTATTCCCATTGGCGATAACTGAGTATAGTTATTTGTCATTTGGAAATTAGGAATAACCGTTGATTCAATCAAGCCCCCACTAGCAACTACTGAACATGGAGCCGCAGAAGGAACTAAACCATTACCCCCAGCAAAACTTACGCCATACTTCATACACGAATACGCTTCATGAGTATTTAATACAGTCACTGCTGAATCAAAAACCATATGAATAAAGTTAATTGGCGAATTACTAGTCCAATTATAGGTTGATCCGTTCGTTAAGATTAACTCAAATTGATCATTTGAAGATACTGCAGCGTTGATAAATGCAGTTCCAGCATTATTGGTACCATAATGGTTAGGAGACTCACTTATTGGAAGCGTTCCCCCATTCGGTAAATAGAAAGTCAAATTAAGTGGCGTTTTAGGATCATAGTTATTAATATTGAAAGTATTGTTTACTATTGCACTAGAAATCTGCCCACCTGTATAAGTTGTACCTAATATTCCTGAATATAACTCGTATAGTGTCGCAATTTCTGTTGGTGACATAGGAATATCAGACCAAAATTGCGTATTCATTGCAAAGTTATATGCATTAGTTAAGTTATGAAAACTATAGTACATAGCAGCAGCCAATACATAGCTAGTCAAAGCTGGCTTATAGGTTGCAGCTGCGGCTGCAGTTACAACATTCCAACTATTCATTTGAATTACAGATTCTGTTCGTAATGGACTATTAGCTGAAGTCATGACATTAGCGTTACCACAGTCATAAGTAGGATTACTTGAACAATTAAAAACCCCATCATTATTATCATTGAAGGCAAAATTCATCTGATCAGCAAGAGAGTAAGCACCTTCCTGAGGAGAAGTAATTTTTAGCTGCAATCCATTCTTATTTAAAAACCCACTCTGACTACCTTGTGCCATTTGAGAAGCTTTAAGTGCATACCCGCCCCCCTCTGAATAGCCTGTGATAAATAGAGGTAGTTGTTGGCTAGCACTAATCCCGTAATCACTAGCAAGTATCTGTCTTAGCGCTGGGAACATATTAAACGCAGCGTAAACATTGTTATCTGGATAAGCAACGTACGGATGAACATTATCATAGTCTATCCCCTGCCCAACGTAATCCGGAGCTATAACCACAAAACCACGGGCTGCATAAATAGCTGACAATGAAGCATAAAAACCATCGCCGGTATTATCAAGTGCGGTTACGTTACAATAATCAGGAATATTCAATGAGACATTACCCGCCCCTGCAAAGAAAGGACCAAGACATGAAGGGACTTGATTTTTACCAAAAGTGGTTGGGTGAAAGTAAACAACGACTCCACGAATTGGCGCACCATTTTTCATATTTGGAACAATTATTAACCCTGACGCAGTTCGGACAACCTGAGCTGGATCAGTTTGATAATTTTGTCCTTGAGTTTTATATTGAATAGCATATGCTGAAACTGACTCAATCATATTTGTGTTATCAATATTTTTCTCAATAAGATTGGATGCCACATCATAGTTATATAGAGTTTTAGTATTCGCCTGATTGGCAGCTTCGTAATCCAATACAGACAAATCACTTTCAAAATAATAACCTAATTGCGGCTGTGTAGTAGCATAACCAACCGCTAGTGGACTTGCATAAGATATACTACCAATATTAGGTACAGATATACTACCTAATTGTTGTTTAGAGATTGATATCACATCACCATAATTAGTAGTATTATTTGGTCCAGAGTAACCACCACCATTACAAGCCACTGTTAAAGAGCTTATTATGATTGAAGACAGTATCGATAATTTTTCCTTAATTTTCATAAAACTACCCAAAAAAATTTGCTTAGAGCAAATATAAAATAATTTATATTATAAACTTAACCAGTTATTTTGGGTAGCTTTTTAATCTAAAATTGATCTTTTCTAGCGAACTCTCATCCCCGGCTTAGCTCCGTCATGCGGTTCTAATATGTATAAACCACCATTTTTATCTTCAAAACTAGCCGCTAAAACCATACCTTCGCTCATCCCAAATTTCATCTTACGTGGCGCTAAATTCGCAACCATAACAGTATGTTTACCAACCAAATCAGCAGGATCATAGGCTGATTTTATTCCGGCAAATACATTTCTAGTTTCATTACCGATATCAAGTGTCAATTGAACTAATTTGTCGGCACCTTCAACGTGACTTGCTGCAACAATTTTGGCAATGCGTAAATCAATTTTTGAAAAATCATCAATTGTTATTGTTTCTGCCACTGGTTCATAGTTTATATTATCAGCCTTAGCTACTGGATTAGATTCGTTTACTGTAACAAGTTTTTCTATCATGGTTGGCTCAACTCTATTAATTAAATGATTATATGTATTTATATCAACTCCAAGAATGTATTCTTCAAGGCTAGCCCAGATTAATGGAGAAATATTCAGAAATTTCTCTACATTACCTATAAGTTCAGGCAATATAGGTTTAAGATACACAGATATAATCCTAAATGCATTAATCAAAAGCGTACATACCTGCTGTAACTCTTGATCTTTCCCGGCTTCTTTAGCTAAAATCCAAGGTTTTGCCTGATCAACATATTGATTTACATCATCAACTACTTTCATGATCAGGCGTACTGCTTTGGCAAACTCACGCGCCTGAAATAACTCTGCCACTTCATTTCTAATTGATAATACATGAATTAACAGCGACTCATCATCAATTTTATCCGCAAGCTTGTTGGCAAAACGTTTGGTTATAAAACCAGCAGAACGGGCAGCGATATTAATATACTTTCCAACTAACTCCGAATTTATCTTAGCAACAAAATCATCCAGCGATAAATCAAAATCTTCGATTCGATTATTTAATTTGCTTGCAATATAGTAGCGGAAAAATTCTGGATTGAGTCCACTCTCAAGATAAGTTTTGGCAGTAATAAATGTCCCGCGGGATTTAGACATCTTTTCACCATTTACCGTCAGAAAGCCATGAACAAAAAGCCCACTTGGCGTCCGATAACCAGCATCATAAAGAACAGCTGGCCAGAATAATGCGTGGAAATAAAGAATATCCTTACCAATAAAATGGTATATTTCAGTATCTGGACTATTCCACAATTGATTAAAATCAAGCCCTTGTTGTTCGCAAAAATGCATAAAACTACTTAAATAACCAACTGGTGCATCAAGCCAAACATAGAAGTATTTTCCAGGAGCATCTGGAATTTCAAAACCAAAGTAAGGTTTATCACGGGATATATCCCAATCTTGTAAGCCGCCTTCAAGCCATTCCTGCATTTTATTTTTAGCTTCAATCTGTAAGCGTCCATCAGTATTTAGCCAAGTAGCCAAAAACTCTCCAGCTTCACTCAGGCGGTAAAAATAATGCTCTGACTCTCGTAGTATAGGCTTTGATCCCGAGATGGCTGAATATGGATCAATCAATTCGGTTGGTGAATAGGTAGCACCACATTTTTCACAGCTATCACCATATTGATCTATCGCCTTACATTTTGGACAGGTTCCCTTAACAAACCTATCCGGTAAAAACATCTCTTTTTCTTCATCAAAAAGCTGGCTAATAGTCCTAGTCGCAATTTTGTTATTTGCTTTTAGCTTATTGTAAATATCATAAGCGCACTGTTTGTTTTCTATTGAGTTGGTAGTATAAAAATGATCATGACCTATCCCGAATGCGGCGAGATCTGCAGTATGTTCTTTATGAAAACGCGCAATTAATTCTTCAGGAGTAATCCCCTGCTCCTCTGCTTTTAGCATAATTGGCGTGCCATGTGTATCTGTTGCACAAATGAAATAGCATTTCTCACCTTTCATTTTTTGAAAGCGAACCCAAATATCAGCTTGAATATGTTCAAGAACATGCCCAAGATGCAAGCTTGCATTGGCATACGGTAAAGCACAGGTTACAATAGTATTTTTAGTCAAAGCACACCTCAGTATAATTTATAATTGTCTTAGTAAAACAGTAAACTTTTTATGTTAAAATAATGCTTCCACAAATACTTGATTGAAATCTTAAATAGCAATGGAAACAATGACTAACAAACCTAATATTATAGCACACCGTATTAAAACCGGACTAAGTCGCATTAAGAACATAAAAAACATTATAGCCGTAACCTCTGGTAAGGGGGGAGTTGGTAAATCCACTACTGCAGTTAATCTGGCAATCAGCCTTGCCAAACTTGGAGCATCAACAGGGCTTCTGGATGCCGATATTTATGGACCATCACAACCTATCCTCGTTGGTGCAACTGATTTTAAACCCGAGGTTAGCAACAATAATTTTGTGCCACTTGATAAATTTGGCATAAAAATAATGTCATTTGGATTTTTGATTGACCCAACACAAGCAGCTATCTGGAGAGGGGCAATTGTCAATAAGGCAATTGAGCAAATGCTAAATGATAGTGAATGGGGTGAACTTGATTTTCTGATAGTTGATATGCCACCCGGAACTGGGGACATTCACCTAACTATGGCACAAAAAATGCCCATCACTGCAACAATAGTAGTTACAACTCCACAAGATATAGCACTACTTGACGTTGGCAAAAGTATTGCCATGTTTAACAAATTAGGTCTTCCATGTCTGGGAGTAGTTGAAAACATGAGCACACATATCTGTGAAAGCTGTGGACATCAAAGTGATATTTTTGGTGCAAAAGGGAGCCAGAAACTAAAAGAAATCTACGCCCTTGAATTATTAGCAAAGCTCCCATTAAACATTAATATTTGCGAAGAAAGTGATAAAGGAAGCCCGATAGCAACGGCTAATAATTCAATTGCAGATATCTATCTTAACCTAGCGCAAAAAACAATAGAAGAACTTAGCAAGCTACCCAAAGACTTCTCTAGTAAGCTTGGTAATATTTCAGTATTAAAGAATTAGCAATTAATTATTAACAAGATGTAGGACTCACCAGTAATTAGTAAGAGTCCTACAACTAATAAAAAACTAATATCCATTTGGATTTTTCTGTTGCCAATTCCAAGTATCGCGACACATTTGCTCCAAATCATAAGAAGTTTGCCAACCTAATAGCTCCAAAGCTTTTGTCGGATTAGCAAAACACTTAGCAACATCACCAGAACGGCGCGGCTTGATCTGATAATTGATTTCTCTACCACTGGCTGCGGCAAAAGCTTTGATTACATCTAAGACAGAATAACCTGTTCCAGTGCCAAGATTAACGATCAATTCACCACCATTTGCTTCAAGATATTCAAGTGCTTTAAGATGCCCAAGTGCTAGATCAACCACATGAATATAATCACGAACACCTGTACCATCATGTGTTGGATAGTCATTACCAAATACGCTTAAACACTCAAGTTTGCCAACAGCAACCTGACTAATATATGGCATAAGATTATTCGGAATACCATTTGGATCTTCACCGATTAAACCAGAGGAATGTGCTCCAACCGGATTAAAATAGCGGAGTATTCCAATCGACCATTCACGATCGGCAGCATAAATATCACGTAAAATTTGCTCCATCATTAGTTTAGTCTGCCCATATGGATTAGTCGCAAATAACGGAAAATCTTCCGTTATTGGTACACTCAATGGATCACCATATACCGTAGCGGAGGAACTAAATACAATCTTCTTAACTTTATATTTAGCCATAAGCTCAAAAAGTATCAGACTTCCACTAACGTTATTCATATAATAACGTTGAGGTTCCCTAACTGATTCGCCAACAGCTTTTAATGCTGCGAAATGAATCACTGCCGAAAAGTCATGTTTTTGAAAAACTTGTTCCAAGGATACTTTATCAAGAATATCACAATTATAAAAAATTGGACTTTTCTGGCATATTGACTGAATTCTATCTAGAACTTTAATATTTGAATTAATTAAGTTATCAACAATTACCACTTCATAACCAGAATTAAGTAATTCGACTACGGTATGAGAACCAATATAGCCTGCACCACCAGTTACCAGAATCGTTTTCATGTGTATAATATCGCCTTTAAAATATTATTTCTTAGTAACAGCAGACTCAAGACTATTATCATCAATCAGCTTAGTTAGGTAGTCAGCTGGGATTAAACCAGAAACAATCTTACCATTTGGTAAAACTATTGTTGGGGTTCCAGTTACCTGCACCAGATTATTTGCGGCATCCTGCATTTTAGTTAACCGCCCAGCATTTTCACAGCTATTATATTTGGTAATTGTAGAACCTTTTACCATCATAGCAAACATGGCACTTTCAGGATTCTCAGAACATAAAATTCGCTTTGAATCATTTACCGCATCAGGGTGGATTGGAAGTGGATATAAAAAATAATAAATCGTTACATTTTTTAGTTTTGGGATAGTTTCACCTTCGAGGCGCTTACAAAATGGACAGTCCGGATCAGTAAAAACTGCTATTTTATTCTGACCATTGCCGATTGTCTTTCTCATAGCCACATTAAGTGGTAGCTTATTAAAATCTATGCGATTTAAAGCTTCGGTTCTGGCTTCAGTATAGTTTGTTTTAGTTGTCAAATCTAATAAATTACCCACAAAAGCATAATTACCAGTAGAATCAACATAAAATACTTTACGCCCCGAATCCACTTCGTAAACACCAGGTACTTGTGTTGGAATTATCCGATCGATTGTCAAACTTGGTAAGTTACTTTGCAAATTTTTAGCTATTGTAGGAGGAATTGTTACATCAGCTGCAAATGATTTTGCAACTAACGTAACCATCAAACCACATAATAGTACATTAGAAAGAAATGAACGCATTTGATATATCCCAGAAATGTAATCACTCATATATAGCCCAAGTAACTGCCCAAATATCTAGCAAGAGCAAGGCGGAAGGCGGACACGCGTGTCCCGTGGTTCAAATAAGAGGTAAACGAAGAGCCTTGCAACACAGCTATTACTAAATAGTACTAGCAAGTTATCCAGAAATTAAAACAGGCTTGCATAATACAAGCCCGTCAATCAATAATTACAAAAATTATTTAGCAGCAGAAGCACTAGGTGCAGATGCAGCAGCTGGTGCCTTACCAGAAATTTCATCTAATTTAGCATTTAACTGATCAGCAGGAACCATTCCTGGCAATATTTGACCGTTTGATAGTACAATTGTCGGTGTACCATCAACTTGTACTGTGTCAGTACCAATTTTCATAACTTTGTCTAAATCTGAAGTATCGCAGCTAGTATTTGTTGGTAATGCTGTATCTTTTTGCATCCAAGCAGCCCAAGTCGCAGAGCGATCTTTACTACACCAAATTTGTTTTGCATGAGTTGCTGCATTCGGATGAATTGGCAATGGGAATAAGAAACTATAAATTGTTACGTTCTGCAGTTGTGGAACAACTTGTTTCTCAAACATTTTGCAATAAGGACAATCTGGATCTGTAAACACTGCAATCTTACGACTACCATCACCATTCACTTGCTTAATTGCTAAATCCAGAGGTAGTTTACTAAAATCAACTTTAGCTAAATCTTGCATTCTTTGCTCAGTAACACTCTGTTTAGTCGCTAAATCAACAATATTACCAAACACAGCAAATTTTCCATCTGTTGATACGTAAAAAATCTTACGCCCAACAACAACCTCATATAAACCATTAATTTTTGTTGGATTTACCTGATCTACTTGAGTCAAACCAGGAACCTGCTTAACTAAATCAGCCTTGATTTTATCAGGCGACACAGAAGCACTTCCACCACCATTATTATTACATGCTGCCAAACCAGCAACTAACATCAAACCAACCAATATTTTCTTCATTTAATTCTTTCTGTCATAAAATAATATTTTAATTCAAGTGTTGTATTATAGCAGCAGCTGCATAAAAAAATCTAATAATTTATTGCGTTATTAATTAATATTTTTTTCAATGGTTTGATAGAGTTAACCAGATTCAACCCAAAATTTCTAGCATAGTTAGCCACTAACGAACGATTATTGAATAAGCGCTGTAGCGAATGGCAAGTTAACTGCATTTTTCTTACCTCAAATAGACGGTCATAATTATATCGTGCCAAATCAGCTTGCGATAATTGGGAAATACCTACCTGCGCCATTAAAGCCGAGAGTTCCCAAGCATCGCCAAAGCCAAGATTAACACCCTGCCCAGCAAGTGGGTGGATAGTATGAAAAGCATCACCAATCAAAATTACTCTATCTTTATAGCACTTCTCGATTAAATTAAGTTTTAGTGGAAACGCTTGAGGCTCAGTGATTAATTTCAACTTACCAAGTTTATTTTGTGAAGCTGCTTCTACTACACTTACAAAACCATCACAAGATAAATCTAGAAGAGATTTAGGATTGGATGTTGACCAGACAATTGAAATCTTATTTTCTGCTAAGGGTAAGAAAGCTAGGATACTATCCCCCAAAAACCATTGATAAGCGGTATTAGCATGATTTTTTTCACAACTAAAATTAGCAACTACACCTGATTGCTCATAATCAATCTGCTGACTATTGAAGCCAACTACTTTTCTGACAAATGAGTTACCTCCATCTGCAGCGACTAGCAAGCTTCCAGTATAAATACTCTTATCCGCCATCACCACATGAACTTGCGAGATCTGATTATCTATCGTAGCAATTTGCCCATAACACATTTCCAAATTAGGATATTCTTCTAGCTTGTCTAATATAGCTTTCTGTAAATTAGTATATTCAACCAGTCTTGCAAGATACACATCATAAGTACCACCTGAGTCAAAATCGATTGAGCCATTGGTATCACCAAAAACCTTCATTTTTTCTATTTTACCAACTCGTGACAAATCAGGAAAAACGCCAATCTTTGTGAATTGCTCAAAATTTTTGGGCGATACTGCGTAAATTTTACTGTCTAATGGAGGATTCTCAATAAATTCAGGCTTTTTAGCCTCAATGATGAGAACTCTGGTATTTGGACTATGAATTAAAACATCAGCAGCAAAAGCACTTCCAACGAGCCCTCCACCAACAATAACAATATCAAATTCTTTATTTACTGCCATAGATTAGTCTCTTTGCAATTTTATTCTGGATAAATGGAAGGTTGCTTAATCCAATTATTCCAGCCCCACGTAAATGCTGAAATAATCGTCCAGGCTTCTCGACAAAGCTTGCCAAAAAATGGGTAAACCCAATTACACTATTGGCATCATTCGACCTAAACTCATCAAAGCGCTGTATATTATCAGGATTAATCTCTTGATTAGCCTCAAGCAAATGGGCAAGAGTTGCAACATCACGTAACCCCAGATTTAAGCCCTGCGCTGATATTGGATGAACGGTCTGCGCTGAATTACCAAGGAGAATCAATCTTTTTTTCAAACGTGTTTGTGCCTGAGTCAATTTTAATGGAAACGAAGATATACTTCCGGATAAAGATGCTCCCCCTAATCGAGTGGTATAATGCTCATCAAGCATCTTTATGAATAGATCATTATCAATTAGCACCTTCTCAGCAAGCTCATTATCAAGTGCCCAAACCACCACATAATAACTATCATGAGGTAATAAGACTAAAGGACCAATTCCAGTAAAGCGCTCAAAAGCTACATCACCGACTGGAGCTTTTACTCTTATCTTAGCAATCACAGCTTTTTGCTGATAATCATGTTCAATTCTTTTTTTATCACTTGCAAGTAATTTGCCACCTTCTGCCATAATCAACAAGTCACTAGTATAAGTTAATGAATTCCCCGCTAAATCAACACAATCTACAAGCGCATAATTAGAAGAGTCATTGACATTATTGATTTTAGCATTTAATAACTGAATATTGCCATGAGACTTAGCCTGATTAAATAAATGATCACATAAGCCAGAATAAGCGATAGTATAACCAAGCTCAGGTAAACCAACTGATTTAGCGTCAATATTACTAATACCAAGACCCGCATGGGATATTTGAACACAGCGAATTGGGCTTATTTTAGTAGATAACCAACCATTAACTCGTGCTAATATCTGCATACTAGCATAAGAAAGAGCAAGAACTCGCCCGTCTTGATGATAATCAAATTTTTGATCAATCACCATCACCTCTTTATTTTGTCTAGCAAGGTAAAGTGCCAATGTAAGCCCAACCGGACCTCCACCAGCAATTATTATTTTTTGATGTAACATTTGATTTTAATTTATCTAACACTTATAATCAAGCACAATCGCTGACTGAATACCATTTACAAGTAAAGGAAGAATTTCGTTTTGGGCAATTGCTTTGTGAGCAACACTTTTAAGATAAATATCTCTAGTTTTTTCGTTGGCAAACTCCATAACAAAGGCGTAATTAAACCCTTGATCAAGAGATTCTGGACTACAGTTTTTGCCATAACTAAAAGACAGAATTTCAGGAACTTCCTTATTTCTTAAAGCTCCTAACTTTTCAATACTTTTTTTTATCTTAGATTCTTCAACAGTTGGTGAAAATGCTAGCAGAACTATATGTTTAATCATAAATATCCCCTAATTTATATATAGAAATTAAAAACCCAAGAGTTAATCTTGGGTAGTTTATTAATATTGAACCTGCATTTTCATGATGTCTTCGTAGCTCAACGTAACATCTTTAGTTTTAGCTTTGGCATATATCGTATCGGTTACTTTCTGTTCAATTGCCATCGCACGCGCATTATTAACGCGTTGATCATCCTGATAGTACCAGCTTACATAATCAGTTGGATCTTCATACATGGTTGCCATTTCTTCAATAATTTTTTTAACTTCATCATCTGTCGCACTAATTGAATTTACTTTGATAAATTCTTGAACTAGCAAACGAAGGGTAACCATTTTCTTGGCATCATTTTCAAACATTTCATGTGTGAACTTCATCTGATCAGGCTTATATCCCTGACGTTTCATATTTTCTTCAGCATTTTTCATCATATTATGAATTTCTTCATGAACCAAAGCACCCGGTACTTCAAGAGGAGAAACTTCAGCTAAAGCTTGAAGAGCATTATCACGTGACTTGATTCTTAGACGACGCTCAACTTCACGTTCAAGATTTTCTTTAATCTCACTACGTAGGCTTTCTTCCGTACCATCTTCAACACCAAGAGTTTTGATAAATTCTGGTGTCAACTCAGGCAATTCCTGTTTTGCAACCGATTTAACAGCAATAGTGAATACTGCAGTTTTACCTTTTAGGTTTTCAGCATGATAAGTTTCAGGGAAATTAACATTTACATCCTTACTCTCACCAGCTTTCATTCCATCTATTCCAGCTTCAAAATCAGGCAACATCCACCCTTGACCTAAAACAAAAGGATAATCTTCCGCTTTACCACCTTCAAATTCTTCACCATCAACTTTTCCTAAAAAGTCAATAGTAACTTTATCTCCAGTAGAAGCCGCTGCATCGCTATCAACGTGGGTAGCACGCTGCTTACGTAAAATATCAATAGTCGTAGCAACATCCGCATCTGTCAAATTACAAACTGGCTTTTCAACTTCTTTATCTGCAAGATCACCTAAAGTAACTTCAGGCATTACTTCAAATGTAGCCGCAAAAACAAACTCTTCACCCTCACTTGAAGTAAGATCAAATTTAGGGTAACCAACGATATTTAATTTATTCTCAACTAATTGATCAACAAATTTTTTATTAATCTGTGCATTTAACGCATCTTCGTAAGCTTTACCACCATACATTTGTTCTACTATATGTTTAGGAGCTTTACCAGGACGAAACCCTTGAACTTTTGCTTGTTTTGCATATTTTTTTAATTCATTTGCGACTTCATTATTCACAAGCGATTTATTTATATTAAAACTGACTTTACGCTCTAAAGTGCTAACCACTTCTACTGACATCTAAATTTCCTTAAAATAACAAATACTTAAATTAAACTATTATTATAGCACAATAACTATAACCATCAAGAATAATTATCCCAGACAAAATTTGCTCAAACTTTGACTATTCAACATAATAGGAAGGATAATTAAACACCATTTGACTAAGATCAAAGCCTTGCTTCTTTGCTATCCCTAAAATTCGCTGAACATCTTTTAAAGGTGGTGATTCAGCTCTTGCAAATAACCAAAGATATTTAGAATCAGGAGTTCCAGCTAAAAAATAATCTTTATCAAGATAAAGGACCCAGTAATCATTGCGCCCAAGATGTGTCCAACGTAACCAAATAGGCATTGATGTTGCAGTAAGTCTACCGTCACCAGCATAATTCTCTTTAGACAAATAAATGATTGCATTAAAATCTTCTTTATCTCCCGAGACAGTTGCGCAAGTGTTTTTAAGCTCAATTTCGCCACTTTCTACAAAAAACTCAGAAGTCACTGGTGCTAAACAATGCCTAGCAAAATATGTTGGCAATCTTGATATTTCATACCATTTACCGGAAATAACAGTTGGATCAAAATTTTTGATCGCGACTGGAGTTACAGGACTACTTTCAGCCAGAATATCTTTTGCATAAAGATTACCTACAAAAATCATTAATGCAAATATATTTAGAAATAGCATTCTCACTATCAAATTCGTCCTTTAAAATCAATTTACATAAATATTACTTAATTCAATAATCTCAACACTAATTTTAAGCTTTAGATTGCTACACTGTGACTCAGATAACTGGCTTAAAATATGCGCCTTTAATCTTTTTGCCAGCTCTGTTAATAGCCCAACACTTCTGCCAACTAAAACCCTAACCTCAAGATGAACAAAAGCATTTGTAACTTCTCCGTTACCAAGTAAATAGTCTTGATGTCTGATTAACCTACTTTTACATGTCTCTAGATTAGTTGGCAAATTCTCTACCAGTATTTGCTGACAATCGTGTAAAATATTTAGTAATTGAGGATTTTTCTCAGCAATATTATCCGAGCATTCTAAAATTAAATGTGGCACACCATTCCCCACCAAGAATAAATGAATGACAAAATTATGGCAATTATTATACGCGAATTTTTAAATGTAATTAACTAATTTTTATTACGAACTACACCATGAATAACTTAATTATTTTCGCCCATCCAAATCTTACAACTTCTACAGCAAATAGCAAGATTATCGAAAATCTAAAAGCTAGTAATCTAAACTTTAAAATACGCCATTTAGATACTTTATATGACTCATACAAAATAGATGTCAATAAAGAACAACTAGAACTAAGCAATGCTGACAATATAATACTTCAATTTCCCTTCTACTGGTATTCATGTCCTGCATCTCTCAAAAACTGGATTGATCAAGTACTTACTTTTAATTTCGCCTATGGTCCAGAAGGTGATAAATTAAAAGGCAAAAACCTGATTTTATCTTTTACTATCGGTGGCCCAGCAGAATCGTACACACCTCTTGGTTATAATCATTTTCCGGTAAGTGACCTGATAAAACCATTTGAGCAAACAGCATATTTATGTCAGATGAATTATCTTCCACCTATTTTTACTCACAGAATGATATATATTCCCGGAGTTTACAACATAAAAGAAGAAGTTGAAGAAAGAGCTAACTTACATGCACAAAAATTGATAACTTTATTAAGAGATCTAGGTATAAACGCATAGTGTAAAATGATTGACACTAAAATGATATAATCTATTTCTTTATTAAAAATTTTGGTAAACGCTTATTTATTAAATACTGATTCTACAATAGGAGGAGACAAATTGAAAGCAATAAATACACCAAATGCACCACAAGCTATTGGACCATATGTGCAGGCAGTACAATTAGGAAATCTTGTTTACACATCTGGACAAATTCCATTAGATAAAAACGGGATTCTGGTTGGGGATGAGATTAAGGCGCAAACCGAACAAGTCATGAAAAATCTTGAAGCCATTCTAATTCATTCAGGCACCGATTTAAACCGGGTGATTAAGACAACCTGCTTTCTTTCAGATATGAATAATTTTGCTGGTTTCAATGAAGTTTATAGCCGATTTTTTGATCGCAGTTTTCCAGCTCGCTCATGTGTTGAAGTGGCAAGACTACCAAGAGATGTCCTTGTTGAAGTCGAAGCCATTGCTGTAATCCCACTATAAACAGTATATTCATGGAACAGCAGTTAACCGCAAGTCAACTATTACTATTTACCGAACGCTATAATAAATATAGAAAAAGTCTCGGAATTGCAATTCTGTTGTGCTGTTTTACTGGCTTTATTGGCGGACACAAATTTTACATGCGAAAAACAGGTAGCGGAATAGGCTACCTGCTTTTTTGTTGGACATTAATTCCTACATTATTATCAATTATTGATCTTATAATGTTACCTTATCAAATTGGTCGCTATAATAATCTATTAGCCGTGGAAATTTTGGCTGACATTAATCCAAATGCCGAAGCTGCGGCTAGCCTAAACATATTTAAAAATAAATACCCAAAAACACTGCTCTACCTAGCAAAAACTGTTTCATTTATGTTTATACTAGGAGCAGCTACAAGTATTTATAAAACATTTTTGGCTGACGATAATAGCTGGGAGCTTAGCCGACAAAGTCCGCAAAAATTAATAGATCAAATTGATGAAATTCATCGTGCAAGAGTAGAAAAGCCAAATCATTACATTATGAATTATGATGGATTAACACTTGGAATGTCACTAGAAAAAATCAAACAGATTGGCTATGATCAATGCAACTCAAATAGAATATACACAGTATGTAGTAACAATAAAAACAATTACCCAGATTTTTATAATTATCATATTAAATATGCAATTGCGCAATTGGATAATAATGGACAGCTGATAGTTATACATATTTACCCAGATGAATTGCCTAATTATAGTCAACTTGCGAAAAAAATTCCGCTCTCTGCTCATGGTAGCAGACATAACATTGATTATATGGAAATTTCAGGATCACATGAAGAGATATTTATAAATAACATAGAATCAAGTATCGACATTTATGATAACGAGATAATTCAAAACTATGCCAAAAAGATTAGTCAGCAAAAGATGTTGCAACAATAATAAAAAGCACCTTTTAGGTGCTTTTTATTTGTCAGATTGCATTTTATCATAAAAAGATTTAAACTCAATCCCATCATAGTATGCATAAAGTGTTTGAGCAACACTAGTTGTTCCAGTTTCTACATTACCATCTTTATCAATAGCAATTAAACCAACATAATCACCATCAGCATCGCTCTCAGCAATAGAACGCCTCACTGCTTCAGCTAAGGACATACCATCTTTAACACGGGTGTGAACTTTTGCAGCAACCGCTTTATTTACAATTTGTTCACCAATCCCGGTACAGGAAACTCCCATTAAAGAAGAAGCAAAGTTACCAGCAACAGTAGGACTATCACCAACCCGCCCTGGAACCTCAAACCCCGCACCTCCTGTGGAGGTGATAGCACAAACTCTACCTTCACCATCCAATACTACAACACCAATTGTACCAGTAAGCCCCTTCTTTAATTCAAGGTATTCATCCCAACGCTTTTGGGTCATTGGGCTATAAGGCATCATCTTCAACTTTTGATAGGCATGGTTAGTAGCATGCTCCGCAGCTAAGATACTATGATGTTGTTTTTGCAGCTCGTAAGCAACTTCTGATGGATAACGAACATTCTGGATATTAATAACTGCAGAAAATTTGTTATTGATGCTATCCATAAAAGATGCTGACATTCTTATTTGAGCATCTTGTTGCACACGTGAACCAGTTCCAGCGTTAAATATCGGATCATCCTCAAGCATTTTTGCTGCCAATAGTGCAGTAGCTACAGCATCATTACTAGTCTCAAGAAATGAATAAGCTTCCTTTACAATAGGAAGCAAATGATTATGATAGTCAACAAATGGTGTACTAGGAGCCTCACGAGCTCCACATCCACCATGAATAATCACTCTCTTCATGAGTTTTGCTTTTTATGAAGGACTTCGTGCATTTTAGGATCGTAGCGATCTCCATCAAGCAAGGTGTGAATTTTAACACCAACCAAACTGATTGCATCACCAGGAGCAGTACTAGCAACAGAAGAATATTCAACTTTAGACATATCAATAATCGTTAATGCACCACTACCTACTGCTTCAATCTCACCATTAGGACCAATAATTGCAGCTGTATCTTCGTCAACGCCAATTCCAGTTTTGTAGGGATTATATGATAATGCTGTCAATAGCCTACCCAAACGATTCCGTTGAGAAAAGTGCTGGTCAATCATCACCTTATTAGTTAGTCCTAGACCTGGAGCAATCGTAACACCACCCACACGTGGAATTAATCCTGAATCACCAGAAGCAATCATATGCTCGGGAATAAAAGCTGCACCAGCTGATGTACCAGCAACAGGAACTCCCTCGGCGTTACGTTTACGAATCATTCGTGCAACAGTAGTTCCACCCAGTACTGTGGATAATAATAACTGGTTCCCACCAGTCATAAATATACCAGTAGATTCAGTTAACTGCTTTACGAATATCTCGTTATTTGCATCTTGACGATTTACAATATTATTATTATAAATTTTTGTAACACCTAGACGTGTAAAAATTTCAACATAACGGTCACCAGTATCTTCAAGATTAGAGGCTGTTGGAATTACAGAAATTACTGCATCCTTACCACCACTCAATTCAACAAATCTTTCAAGTACTCTCGGATTGACTTCTTTTTCTTCGCGCCCGCCAATAGGGATAATAAAGCCTCGCTGCGGCTTATGTTCCATACTCATTTATTTCCTTTAGCTCATGAACATAAAAGTTAATAACAGATAAGCCATTATAATTCAATGGCTGTAACAAATAAGAATTTGCACAGCCATAAAAAAGATATCTAATCCCGTTATTCTACCAAATTTTTATAAAAAGTTCTTACATTTATGCATCTAAGATGCAACATTAACACTTTTTAATTTAGCAATCACTCCGGGTATATCCTCCTGACATAGCATGATAAAAATTTGATCTTCATTGCTTTTTGAAAGTGCTATTTCAGCTGCTTCAATCTCAGTATCTACTGTAGCAATAATGTTATTTTCATCAAAACCATTCTTGATAAGACTTTTTCTTAGCATTTCTGCTAACTCACCACGTTCTGCTCCACGAGCATAATTATGGAATTGTTTAATGATGATATTATCAATCTTATGTTCAATTACACTTTTTGCAATGTCTTTAATCATAAACTTACGATCACCAGAAAAACCAAGTAGTGCCGTCAATTTAGTCTCAGGACCAGCAATCTGTCTGGCAAACTTGAATATAGTCGCCACTGCAGCATGGTTATGCCCATAGTCAACGATGAAGCGGCTTTTATTAATTTCAAAGAAGTTAAATCGTCCCTGATTATTCTCATCATTAACAAATGCTACTAAACCATCATGGATTTCCTGATAGGTACGCCCAAGCTCAAGACTCAAACAAATAGCAACCAAGACATTCTCAATGTTATGCTTCGCCAAACCTTTGTAGGTTAGGTCTACATCGTTAATATTAGCAATGAAATGCTTTTGCCCATCACGATGAACGTAAAATGCACCATTATCAACATAAGCAGCATAATCACCATCTTTTAGATAGCTGAGAATCTCAGCTTCTGGTAGCTTCTGACTAACGTAAGCTTTAAGATTATCTATCTTTAGCATAAATTGATGAGTTAACTGATCGTCTAGATTGATAATACTATGTCCGCCTGGCTTGACACCATCATGAACCAAGAATTTTGCTTCCGCTAAATCTTCAACTGTATCAATACCATTTACTCCAAGATGATCAGCACCAACATTCATTACCGCTGCACCATTAACACTTGAAGTAACAATCCCACGCTTAATAAGACCACCACGAGCAACTTCAAGAACTGCAACTTCGACTCGAGGATCGGTAAGCACTGTCTGATTACCCCGTGGACCAGAAAGGTCGCCTTCACTAACAATTTGTCCATCAACCATTACCCAATCGGTTGAACAGTAACCAACAACTTTACCCGCGTGCTTATTTATAAAACTAGTTAGGCGAACAGTAGTAGTCTTACCATTAGTACCTGTCACCATTACGCTAGGCACTTCATAGATTTTATCCCATGGTACATCACCGAAGCCAATTTCATCAAGCTTAGCAATAAATGCACCCTTACCGCTACCAATACTGATGGTTCCTTCATCAATAAAGACATTCAAAGAACGCTCTCTTGCTTCTTTATAGATGTTACGAACAGTAATATAGCGTTCGCGAGATAAAACATACTCTAGGTAACTAACTTCTTCATTAAAGTCAGGTAATTCAAGTCCATCAAATACGGCTGTCACCATATCCAATGTTATACCTAATATTTTACATCCAGCATAACTATAATCGTATTCAGTTGGGATTGCAAAAATAAACCCTTTACTGTACACACGCTTGTGAATTGGGACATCGTCCCAACCCAAAGCATCAAGAACTTTACGCAACTCAGTTTCGTACGCAGTAACAAATGCAGCCTTCTGCTCATCGCGGGTAACGATCTCCATGATCGCACCCACATCTTTGAAGAACACATTTGCACCAGCTAGCACCCGAATCGCTTGTGCATCTTTTTGAAACATGCTAATTTCCTTAGTCGTTAAGCTCTTCTTCAACTTCAATTATTACACCACGACTATCAGAACGGATAGTTGCGTTACTAATTGCATCAGATACCAGATCAAGTTCAACTTTATCTAGTAAATGGTCTTCTGCACGCATCTCAACTTCTTTAACTCGAGTATTGCTTTCAGATTTGAACGAAGTAATTTGTTTCCAGCAACGGTTCACTTTATCAGCAAATACTACAACAAAGTCACCTTCACGAGCATTACTTAATGCATTATTTACCGCTTCCTGTTCATCGTGAATAATCTGAATATTTTCAGACTTAGCACCATATTTCACAAGCAATTCTTTGATCAAAGCAGGAATCTCACCATCTTTACGACCACGGCGATTATCATCTTGTTTCAAGACATAATGAGTGAAGTGAGCAGGTAATAATTTAACACTTTCTTCAATCAATTCATTAGTACGATCACCAGGGAAAGTAATTACCGCAACTTTCTTACCTGGAACATTCATTTGGTCAACAAATTTACAGATCATATTGATTGCAGCTGGGTTATGCCCATAGTCAAGCAAGACTTTAAATGGATGCTCATCATAGAAGTTCATACGACCTGGAGTTTGGTGATAACTATTAACAAATGTACGCATACCATTACGTAAATCATCAAGGCTCATACCCATGCTATAAGCTAAAGCAATAGCAAACATTGCATTTTGTACATTATGGATAGCCTTACCTTCTAGTGTGGCAGGAATTAAATGCGTCCATAATACTGGTACATGAACACCATTATCAAAAATGGTAATCATATCGCCATTTACACCTTTTTCGATAATAACTGCTTTACCACCAAGACGGATGTGCTCACGAACTAATTGATGTTGAGGATTCATTGTTACATAGAAAATATGCTCTGCTTCGGTTGTCGCTGCCATTTTCAGACACTCAATATCATCGGCATTCAATACCGCAGTTTTACGCGCGGCATCAGTTACAATACGTTTAACTTTCGCCAATTCAGCCAGACTATTTCCAGCCTTGATATCGATATGATCTGCAGATACATTCAAACATGCACCAACATCACAAAACTCATAACCAAGACCACTACGAATTAATCCACCACGAGCTGTTTCAAGTACTGCGATTTCAGTATTTGGATCTTGCAATACCATTTGTGCAGATACTGGACCAGTTGTATCACCCTTAACTGTTAATTTACCATTGATATAAATACCATCAGTAGTAGTCAGACCAACTACTTTACCAGCTTGTTTCCATAAATGTGCCACCATCCGAGAAGTCGTGGTTTTACCATTAGTACCAGTAATTGCAACCGTAGGAATACGCGCTTTTTTTGTCTTTTGGTATAACATATCCATTACAGCTCCAGCAACATCACGAGGTTTACCTTCAGTTGGTGCAACGTGCATACGGAAACCAGGGGCTGCATTTACTTCACAAATACCGCCACCAATTTCGTGATATGACTTACTAATATCAGTAATTAGGAAATCAACACCACCAACATCAAGACCAATTGCACGAACAGCACGCTCAGCCATTTCTTTATTGTCTGGATGCACTTGATCTGTCAAATCAATTGCAGTACCGCCAGTTGACAGGTTAGCTGTAGCACGTAGATAACATACTTCACCATCTGCTAATACTGTTTCTGCGGTATAGCCTTTTTTATCAAGCATTTGAATTGCTTGATAATCAAGGAATAGTTTAGTCAAAACTTTTTCATGACCAACCCCACGACGTGGATCTTGATTAACAATTTCTACTAATTCAGCAATAGTTTTCTTACCATCACCAATTACATGCCCAGGTACACGTTTTGCAACTGCCACCAATTTACCATCAACCACCAACATACGGTGGTCTTCACCCTGAATGAATGATTCAACAATTACCTGACGTGAAACTTCTGCCGCAACACTAAATGCTTCAACAATTTGTTCATCTGTAGTTAAATTAATTGAGATCGCACGACCATGATTACCATCTAAAGGCTTAACAACAACCGGGAATCCAATAGCATTAGCAGCACGTACAGCTTCGCGCGCTGAAGTAACAATTTTCTGGCGTGGTACAGGTAAACCAAGGCTATCTAATAGATTAGCACAAGCACCCTTATTACATGCTAACTCTAGTGCAATATGGCGTGTTTCACTGGTAATTGTCGCCTGAATACGTTTTTGATACTTACCATAACCAAGTTGAACTAATGAAGCTTCATTTAGGCGTAAATATGGAATATTACGCTCAATAGCAGCATCAATAATTGATTGTGTACTTGGACCAAAGTTCATTTTTTGTGCAAAGCGGATAAAGCGAACTTTTTCAGACTCAAAATCAAAATCTTCTGAAACTTTATGTTCAACCTGAGCTTTAACTTCATCAGGCATAATCGAAATCAATAAATCTCGAGCTAGTTCACAAGCTCGAATACCAACATCTTCTTGTTTATACTCAAACACAAGATTATATTCGCCATCCTTGCCAGTAGTACGTGTACGACCAAAACTGACAGGCGTACCAGCTAAAGTTTGAATCTCAAGAGTCACATGCTCCCAGATATGACCTATCCAAGTACCTTCGTCTTCTTTTAACCTACGAATAAACCCACCCTCTTCACCATGTGAACAATGATGTTCTTGTAATGAAGGAACTGCAGCAATTAACTTCTCAATGAAGTTTTGTCCTAGCTTGACAGACGGATATTTTTCCAAAACACCTATATCAACCACATGACGAATTACCGGAAAATTTGCATAAATATTTGGCCCAACATATACGTTAGTCGCTAGGATTTTCATTTCACATACCCTGTAAAAAAATATTAAAACCAGCTCCTATTTTATAGCAAATTACGTATTCAGTTTATACATTTTGATATAAAAATAATACTGCAACGCACAATAAACACCTATTTTATAAATTTATCATTTTACAATAAGCAAATCAATATATTAAATAAGCAATTAACAAAAACAATAGATGCATTTTACAACAAATAACTATAAATTTAAAATATTGACAACAATTAAGAATAAACAAAAAGCAAAAATTTAAAACCTAAAACAAACAACACATATATTAACATGCTAAAAACTTGATATTTTCATGAGAAAAAATACATCTTTTAGGAAAATTTACGTGCTAAAAATGAAAAAATGCCTCATAAAAAGAGGCATTTAAAAAAAGAATACTCAAAAAAAGAGCCTAACTATTGCTGGATTAATTCTATCTTATACCCATCAGGATCGGCTACAAATGCTATTACAGTAGTACCATGCTTCATTGGTCCTGGTTCACGCGTAATCACTCCACCATTAGCTTTTGCAATTTGGCAAGCCTGATAAATATCATCAGTACCAAGAGCTATGTGCCCAAAGCCAGTTCCTAAATCATAGGAATCAGTATCCCAATTATGAGTTAGCTCAATCACTGTATTTTCTTTTTCATTGCCATAACCGATAAAAGCAAGGGTAAACTTACCTTCCGGATAATCATTCCGGCGAAGTAACTTCATTCCGAAAGCTTTAGTATAAAAATCAATACTCTTATCCAAATTACCAACACGCAACATCGTATGTAAAATTCTCATTCGCATTCCTTATCTTTTAAAAATTATTTCGTATCATTCTTAGCTGTTTAAAATATTCAAAACCATTAGTAATTACTGATTCTGATTTTTTACCAACAACGGACCATAATCTAGCATCATTATCACGCAAAAACAGATTATATTTTGACTCATCGCTTAGCACAGTTGGCAGACTATTTTGCTTTTCGAATAGTTTGCTGTCAATCTTATTTATAAAGTCAGCATAATGCTCCTGATTTTCATCATCCAATTCAAGAGTAAAACGCAGATTATTTAAGGTATATTCATGAGCCGGATAGCAAAGTACATTATTTTCAAGCTTTTTCAATTTAGTT
Organism: Neisseriales bacterium; assembly: GCA_008017155.1. GTDB lineage: Bacteria > Pseudomonadota > Gammaproteobacteria > Burkholderiales > UBA11063 > Aquella. The sequence goes on from SSGX01000002.1 coordinate 84,699, forward strand.
AGTGAATCATACATAAGCTGATAATCATTAGTAAAAACCCTGCCACAACCTAGTGAAAATAAAGTATCACCACAAAAAAGATGCTTATTATCAAATAAATAACAAACGTGCTCATACATATGCCCAGGTGTTAGAATAACCTGAATCAGAGGAAAACCATCAATCTGAACATTACTAGCATCAGCTAATTGGTTTGAGAAGTTATCAACAATCTGTGGCGAATATTTATTAACTAGCCCAGCTACACCACCGATATGATCACTATGCCCATGGGTTAATAAAACACAGCTTAATTGGAGATTATTTTGCTGCAAAAACTCATCCACTGGATCAGCAAGAGTCGGATCAACCACAATTGCAGATTTTTGGTTATAAATAACCCAGATATAATTATCCTCTAGTGCACGCAAAGCTTTTATCTGATAGCTCATATTTTTGCCAATGCCTGCTCTAGATCAGCGATGATTGTTTGTGCTGCCAATAGTCCTAAAGAAATTCGCACCAAATTCGGTTTCAATCCCTTTGCCTGAATTTTTTCATAATCATCTGCCACATATGGTGCCATAACTAGGTTCTCATAACCACCCCAGCTAAATCCAAGATGAAAGGTAGTCAGGCTATCAATAAATCTTGCCAAACCAGCATAATCTGAAATATCAAGTTCAAAACTGATAAGCCCAGTATAGCCATTCGCTTGCGACCAGTAGAGTGCTTTTTCTTCTTCACTATATGCTAAAGGATGGTTTACTTTAACTACCTTAGGAAGAGCAAGCAAAAATTCAACTACTTTAGCCGTCGGTAACTGGAGAGCTTCAAGTCTTGAAGGCGTAGTTCTTAATCCGCGTATCAGCAAAAACGAATCATGTGGAGATAATACCGCACCATGTAATTTGAACGCATAGATATCAATATCATGCATTAGCTTCCGCGAAGTAATAACCGCACCAGCCATTACATCGGCATGCCCACCTATATATTTGGTACAGGAATGAACCACAATATCAACACCTAAGCTTAGTGGCTTTTGATAAAGCGGTGTCGCAAAAGTATTATCTATCACCGATAGAAGATCATGCTCATGGGCAATTTTAACTAATTTACGTAAATCTACCACTTGAATATCCAAACTTCCCGGAGATTCAACATAAATCATTCTAGTATTAGTCTTAATCGCAGAACTTAATTCATCAAGATTATTCGTCCGCAGATAACTATGTGTAATGCCAAAGCGCTCAAGAAATCCGGCATATATCATTGTTGGCGCATAGATGGTATTAAAAAATATAATGTGATCACCAGTTTTCAGATGTCCAATTATTGCCGCACTAATTGCCGCCATTCCCGATGAAAATACCCGGCAAGCTTCGCCTTGCTCTAGACGAGCTAGTTTATCTTCTAGTACATTAGTGGTTGGATTATTGCCACGAGTATAAACGTACTGATGATGCTTATGCAGATGATAATTACGATAATCTTCAAAGCATTTGAATGAAAATAATGAACTTTGTACAATTGGTGGAGTTATTGCATTATATGAATTACCCTCATCAACTAGACAAATCTCCTTATCTTCTGCTAAGATTGAACTCATGTAGTGAGTAGCCATTTAATCCTCCTCACTTTCCAAATCAAGTTTAGCATGCTTCAAGGCATCTATTTCTGCTTTACTTAATTTAGGAAAATCAATATCTAGTCCATTGATTGAATCAGCAATAATATCAGCAATTATCGCCCGGGCAATTTTCTTATCATTTGCTGGGACTATCACCCATGGCGCATAAGAATGTCCAGTATTAGATAATAAATCTTCATAAGCTTCTACGTATTTATCCCAGAATTTGCGTTCTTTAAGATCAGCTGGTGAAACTTTCCAGTATTTAGCCTCATTAGTCAAACGATCAAGTAAGCGGTTTTTTTGTTCAGTTTTGGATATATGCAGGAAAAATTTCAACACAACAATCCCATTCCGTGCCAAATGCTTTTCAAAGGCATTAATATCCTCATAACGCGATTGCCAGAAATCTTTATTCGCTTCTGGACCCAATTCCTCAGGTAGTTGCTCCATATATTCAGGATGGACTTTAACTGCTAGGACATCTTCATAATGCGAACGATTGAAAATAACAATCTCACCGCGTGCCGGAACGGCTTTCTGATAGCGCCATAAAAAATTATGCGAATGTTCTTCTGCGGTTGGAACTTTAAATCCCTGTACCTTACACCCTTGTGGATTTACTCCACTCATGATGTGGCGGATAGTTCCATCTTTACCCGAAGTATCCATCCCCTGCAAAATTATCAAAACCCCATATTTCTTACATGCCCATAATTTTTCATGAGCAGCAATCAGCTCTTCACGGCTTTTTTCCAATACCTGAAAAGCTAAATCATGTGCTTTCTTTTTCCCAGCTTTTTTTACATCTTCTTGACGATAGTCACTTGGATGTTTGGATAACTTAACCTTTTCTGGCTTACTAATAACAATATCTTTAAACTGCTTGTTTATCCTTGGTTTGGTGATAGACATTTAATTTCCCCTTTTAATTAAATAATATGTAATTAGCTAGCTTATAATAAACTGATCATGGAGCTTAGGAACAATTTTCTCAATACTCTCACTCGCGATAACCATACTTAGATTAATATTACTCGCACTATAAGACAGCATTTCAGCTTTTAAACCTTGATCTTCAAGAAGGTTAAAGACGTTTTGCATCAGTGAGGGAGTATCCATAATTTTTTCACCAACTAGCGAAATACTACCTAATCCACTACGATATTCTGCAACTGCAAATTCATTTAATTGTTTTAATGCATCTTCAAGATTTCCGACATTATCAAGCGTAACTGAAACACTAACTTCCGAAGCACTTAGCATATTTACTGAAATATTATTTTCACTTAATATAGCAAAAACTCGCTGCAGAAATCCTTTAGATAAAAACATGTCTGGAGAACTGATATTAATCAGTGGAACATCCTTCCGCCAAGTAACAGCTTTGACATGATGGGTATTATCTGCATCATGATTAATTAAGGTACCGTGATTATCCAGATTAAAAGTATTTAAGACCCGTACCGGAATATCAGCCTTAACTGCAGGCTGAATCGTTCGAGGATGAAGAACTTTTGCACCAAACATGGCAAGCTCAGCTGCTTCCTGATAAGAAAGCTGATTTATTAATCGGGCATTTGTTACTTTTCTTGGATCCGCAGAAAATACTCCATCAACATCAGTCCAAATTTGAATTTCTTTAGCACCAATCGCATAACCAATTATTGCAGCCGAATAATCCGAGCCACCACGACCAAGAATAGTAGTTTCACCATTAACCGTTGCGCCAATAAAACCAGTGATCACCGGAACTATTTCATTTTCAACTAATGGCAGGATATTTTTCTTTGAATGTAAAATTGTCTCACCTGAGAGAAAATCAGCACCACCAAAGTTATTATTAGTAATTATGCATTTGGTGGCAAGAAGTCTTTCTGCCTGAATTTTATTATTTACAAGATAACGACTGATCAAATAAGATGACATTTTCTCACCAAAAGCAACAATGCTATCATGTCGTGCAAGAGAAGAAATGAAATCATGAGCTTGCATAATATCTTCAAGCTCTTCAAGATAAAAGTCAATTTGTGCACTGGCATTTTGATTACACGGAGAATTTTGACTAAAAATATTATCAATCCATTGCTGATGCTTCAAGCGTATTTCACCCAAGATATCCTGTATCTCACCTTTATTACTTGCATTACTCAATTTTACCAGTAAGTCGGTTACACCACTTAGGGCTGATACAACAATAATTGGCTTTTGCTCTAGATTGTTTCTCACCTGTTTTGCAATTGCAGCAACACTTAAAGGATTAGTTACTGACGTCCCACCAAATTTCATTACTAGCATTCTTTTACTCCCACGCATCTTGATCTGAAATCATTATTTTAGCGCAAACCCTAGCATTCATGTGGATATTCAAACTAAATCTGCCAGCGGAGATAATAATATTTTGCAATGCAACAAATTTAACCCCATACACTACCGATAACACTCTGATTTTAAATAATATTCATAAATTTATTTATTTTATAAATTTGAATAAGGATAAAAAAATAATCTCTCATTATAATCCCGACATGTTTAATTTATTGGAGTACTTAATGAAGAAATTACTATATTTAATCGCTATATTTTTTATCGGAAAAACTTATGCTGTCAATACCAACCTTTCACCTAGCACAATAACTAATTCATCAGAATCAGACATTATCTTAACTAAAGAAGAAATTAGAGCATTAAAAAAACTTGCTGAACAGCAAAAAATTGAATCCTATTCAGGAGATCTAGGAACTGCACCAATAGATAAAACAATTAGCTCAACCGGAGCTGCTTTAGAAGAAACACCTTCAGGTCCACAGGTATTTGCCTTTTTTAGCCAAACTCTAGCAAATGGTTTATACTATGAAGGTCGTTTATATACAAAATATAATATGCAAAGCCAAAACCCAGCTTTCCCAGATGTTCCAGCTTCATCAGAAAACAATCCTGAAGGTTATAAAGCAGTATTTAAACTTGGCTACAACTTTCATATAACCGATGATTATGATATTACACCATATTTACGGCTAGAAGCTGGTAAAAATATGAGTCTGGTGTATGCGGATACTCAGGGAAATTATATTAATTCAACAAATTATGCAATTTTACCCGGCTTTAAACAGACTTTTAAGTTAAGTGATAAATTTGCACCATATATAGACATCTATGGTGGATTATCACAAGTCTCACTGACCGGAAATCTAACAGAAGGACCAACCCCAAATCAAACCATGAATGGCAGTGTTCAGCAATATCAACTTACTACCGAACTAGGTTTTGCCTATAAGATTACGCCACATCAGGCAATTATCCCATATATGCAATTTGTCTATAACAGCAATAACCCAGATACCATTGCAGCTGAGCCATATAGTAAAGGTGGATTTAATATTAGCGAATTAAGTAGTAGCCAGCAAGTTTATGCAATAAAATATAGTTATTCATGGTAAAAAATAGATAAACTGTAGTACCCTATACCTAACTCATTAGATACATTTCATAAGCAATCATTTCGGTCTTAGACTAGGGAATAAAGACTTTGAGAAACGTAGTGTACAAGTAAAAGTAAAGGTATCACAAAAGTCTTTATGACAAGGTATAAGAGTTAAAAAGCAGATTAGGAAAGATGTTTATTGCCATAAGTCCACTTTAATATATTGTGATAAAATCACAACTTATATTAGAAGGAAATTGAATGACCATCCAATGGTTTCCCGGACACATGAATCGTGCGAAAAAAGCACTACAGGAATTAAATGAAGAAATTGATATTGTCATTGAGCTACTTGACGCGCGTGCACCGTTTTCTAGCTGCAACCCGCTAATTCAAAATATAATCCGCTTCAAGCGTAAAATCAGGATTCTTAATAAAAGTGATCTGGCGGATCCCGAAATTAGTAATATATGGCTAGATTATTTTAGCAAGCAAGAAAATACCATAGCTATTTTAGGCGATAAAGACAATAAGAAGCAACGGGATAAAATAATTCGTTTATGCAAAGAGCTTGCGCCTGCACGTGGTACTAGCTTTGAAAAGCCTTTACGGGTAATGATTACTGGGATACCCAATGTCGGCAAATCAACCCTAATCAATCAACTGGTCGGCAAAAAAGCCGCTAAAACTGGCGATGTCCCTGCGGTTACCAAAGCGAATCAGCGACTTTATGTCAGTGATACGTTTGTAATTTTTGATACCCCAGGCATGATGTGGCAGAAAATTCGCTATCCGCAAATTGGTTATAATCTGGCAATCTGTAATAGTATCGGGCGTAATGCTTTAGATGAAGAATTGGTAGCTCTCTACTTAGTTGAGTTTTTACAACAAAGCATTTATCGCGATTCTTTTGCTGAACGCTATAAATTAAAGCCAGAACAGCTTGAGTTACATTATGATAAATTGCTTGACGTGTTAGCTAATAAACGAGGCTGTATCATGTCTGGTGGCGTGATAGATCGTCAAAAAATCAGTGAAATAGTTATCCAAGATTTTCGTGATGGCAAAATCGGTAAAATTAGTTTGGAAACCCCTGAATTATGGGATAAGTGGATTAGCGAATTTGTTGAAGAAGAGGAGCAATCTACCGCCGAAGAGGAAATGCATACTCGTCCAGAATATGAATACAATGAAGAAGAGCAAAAAACTACACGACCTAATCGGACAAGCGGAAAGAAATAAAGGATATAAGTATAGAGCCACTATTATTCATAACTATCAATTATTTAATCAAATAAAGAGATTTAGACATTAGGAAAATACAGATGGAAAAACAAATTATACTAACTGGTGATCGCCCAACCGGACAACTACATATGGGGCATTATGTTGGTTCACTCGAAAACCGAGTTAAGCTCCAAGATAACCATCAGCAATTTATCATGATTGCTGATATGCAAGCGCTAACCGATAACGCAGATAATCCCGAAAAAGTCCGGAGTAATGTAGTGGAAGTTGCGCTTGATTACCTTGCTGTTGGGCTTGATCCAGCCAAAACCACTATGTTTATCCAATCGGCAATCACCGAATTGTCCGAATTAACCATGTATTATCTGAATCTGGTTACGGTTGCTCGCTTACAACGTAACCCAACCGTTAAAAATGAAATGCAACAAAAAGGTTTTGGGGCTGATGTGCCTGCGGGATTTTTGATGTATCCAGTTAGCCAAGCAGCTGACATTACTGCATTTAAGGCAAAAATCGTGCCCGTTGGTGAAGACCAATTACCAGTAATTGAACAGACCAATGAAATAGTGCGGAAGTTTAATAGTATTTACGGTGAAGTTCTAGTTGAGGCTGAAGGTTTATTATCAACTACTACTCGTCTTGCGGGACTTGATGGTAAAGCCAAAATGAGTAAATCATTAGGTAATGCGATTTATCTTGCGGATGATGCTGATACACTCAAGAAAAAAGTAATGTCGATGTTTACTGATCCAGATCACTTACGCGTAGAAGACCCGGGCAAGGTTGAAGGAAATATGGTATTTGCCTATCTAGATGTATTTGGTGAAGATAAAGAACAGATAGTCGAACTTAAAGCACACTATCAGCGTGGTGGTTTGGGAGATGTAAAAGTAAAACGTTATTTACTGGAAATATTAGAAGCTAAATTCGCACCGATTCGTGAGAAACGTGCAGAATTGGCTAAAGATAAAGCTGCGATTATGGCAATGCTTAAAGAAGGTTCACTGAAGGCTAAGGAAGTTGCCGCGACTACCCTTAGTGAAGTTAGACGAGCTATCGGAGTTCAATACTTCTAATGCCGCAAAAGAAAAGATATTATCGTAAACTCTATAAATGGATTATAGCTGGGGTTAATCTATATAGCCTGATCGTTATTATCTCGTTTATAGCGGTATTAGCGTATGGCACAATTGGTAGCTACCTAATGCGCGATGAATTTAGGGGGATTAAAAGCCTCAATGATTCATTTTATTATACGGTAGTTACCTATAGCACTCTTGGTGATGGGAATATTTATCCGATCACCGAAAAAGCTAAGTATCTAGTAATTACCATGGTAGTACTAGGCTTTGGTAATTTTGCCATGTTTGTCTCGGTAGTTTTTTATCAAGTTGTAAACCGTATCCAAAAAGTGCTAAATAAACTTCATGGAGGAAAGCTACATATGAAAGATCATGTCATCCTGTGTGGTTATAGTGTTCTTACCGAACTATTAATCAGCAAATATAGTAAAAGCCACATAAAATTTATTATTCTTGATAATAGACCACATCCAGAATTATTAAATGAAGAAAACTTTATGTTTGTAAATGTACCAAACCGCATGGAAAGTTTAATAAAAGCAAATATAGAATTTTGTAAGGCAGTAATCGCAACCTCATCACTCGATAGTGAAAATATACTTGCAGCAATCAATGCTAATAAACTACGAGAAGAGTATGGGGCAAAATTTAAAATACTCGCCCGGGTACTTTATGAAGAAAATCTGGAAGCCGCAAGACGGAATGGTGCCGATCATGTAATCTCACCTACACTTATGGAAGCAACAGCAATTATTGATTTATTATAAAAAATGGCATGATCAAATAATCATGCCGATGGAATTAGTAATATGTAGGCAGAAATCATATTACATTACCAGGAGGAAGACTTTTTAAATAAATCAGCTAAGTTCTTAGTTTTTCTGACATAAAACACCATCATTCATAACAAATATTTTTTAACATTTCTATATCCAATTATCAAGCTCTAAAATCAAATATTCTTGATGCTTGCAGAACGAATTATAATTAGTTAAAGAAAATTGTACCAGTGGCATTTAGGGATAATCCACTATCCCTAAATGCCATAGACATGATAAAATTCATTAAAAAATAGAAACTCTTTCATAGCCCATTACTTTATCTTTAAATAGGAGTCAGGAGTCAATATGTATGATGATCTATTTCTATTTATAAAATTAGCTGGCTTTGGTAGCTTCACTAAAGCATCTAAGGAGTTGCAGCTTTACCAATCAACAATAAGTAGAAGAATAATTAATCTAGAAAGTACTCTAGGAGTCAAACTAATAAATAGAACAGCGAATCATTTTGAATTAACTAAACATGGTCAAAAACTATTTGAACTACTTAAGGAAGATGAAATAACGATACAAAATAAAATCCATAAAGCCTTAAATGAAGAAGATATAGTTATCGGTGAAGTTAAGATTATGCTACCGCATACAATACCATTAAATATCATCACTCCAAAACTGCCTAGATTTATTGATAAATACCCTAAATTAAAGTTAAGGATTTACTATAAGAATGATGATGTTAATTTACATAAAAACGCTATTGATCTTGCTGTCATATACGGATTTCCAGAACAACAGTCACAAAAGATAAAGTTAGTACATAAAGCAGAAGCTATTGCATTCAGCACTCCCGAATATATTATCAAATACGGAATGATTAATAATTTAGAAAATCTTGCTAATCATAAAATCCTTACAGTATTACGTGATCATGGAGAAATAGTAAACCGGATAAATCTAATAAATAAGCTAACAGGAAAAGTTGAATCGGTAAAAGTTGATTCTAGGCTATCAATAAATAGTTTCTATAATGCATTGAAGCTAGTTGATACAGGGGAATATGTTGGTGTTGCTTACACATCAGTAATTCACGATGAGATCAGTTCAGGTAAGTATCTAAATATACTTGATAGTAATTATAGTTTTGAAAGTGCTAATTTTTACCTGATCAAACGCGTCGAAGATGATTATAAGATAAACATTGTTGCCGACTTTATCGAGGACTGTTTTAAAGAATATAATCAGCGTAGCTAGCCACTAGATAGCATATACTAGATCAGATTGAAGAAGCAAGGAGGCGTGAGCAATGCAGCTACAAATAGTAAGTAAGGAGCGAAACAACGCCCTAGGAGCTTCAATCTGTTTTAATAGATTAGCCCAATAGCTTGAGTAATTTTAGTTTTAGTTTACCATATGGTGGATACTTCATTGAAAAATCCGGAAAATTACTACTTCTAACTAATGCTTTTGGATGGCTAAAAACATCAAAACTAAATTTACCATGATAGTGTCCATTTCCGCTATACATTACCCCACCAAAAGGTAAATTATGATTGACGAAATGATAGAGACAATTATTAATCCCGATAGCGCCACTTTCAAGCTGATGAATAATTTTTTCCCTAAACTTCCTATCATTACTAAATAAATAAACTGCCAATGGATAGCGGTTAATATTTAGTATCTCAATCAATTCATTATAACTAGTATACTTTACTAATGGTAATATTGGTCCAAAGATTTCCTCATGCATGAGTGCTGAATCAAAATCTGGATTCTCAATAATGGTTAAACTTATTTGTAATTTATCCTCATTGCTAGTACCACCAAAAATTATCTTCCCATGCTGTAAATAGGCAGTCAGCCGTTCAAATTGGCGTTTATTGATTATCTTTCCAGCTCGATTAAAATCATCCGCACCTAACTCTTTTGCGGCATTAATCAATTCTTGTACAAAATCAGCATAAATACCCGCCTCAATCAGCACATAATCAGGAGCAATACAGGTCTGTCCAGAGTTAAATAGCTTGCCCCAAATAAGCCTCTTTGCTGCAACTTTTAGATTTGCACTTTTATCAATGATTGCTGGCGATTTACCACCCAATTCAAGTGTATAAGGAATCAGACGCTTAGCACATAAGCTGGCAATTTGTTGTCCAACAACTATCGAACCAGTAAAAAACACATGATTAAAACTACCCCGTGTTATCAGCTCCGGGACTACTACCGCACCATCACCTTCTGCAATCCAGATATAATTCTCGGCAAAAAATTCACCAATCATAGCGCTAATAACTTTAGTCGTATTACTACTTATCTCGGATGGTTTTAGCGTAATACAGTTTCCCGCTGCAATTGCTCCAATTAATGGGGAAATCAATAATTGGAAAGGATAATTCCATGGTGCAATGATAAGAACTAAGCCCAAAGGAACTCTAAGAATAGAGCTTCGCGAATAGAAAATTGTTAATGGAGACGAAACTCTTTTTTCTTTTAGCCATTTATGTAAATTTTTATAAGCGTAGTCAATTTCTTTATATGCTAAACCAATTTCACTACTATATGCCTCAAATTCTAACTTACCTAAATCTTTATGTAATGCATCAAGAATCTCTGATTCATATTTCTTAATTGCAGCTTTTAATTGCATCAGCTGTTTTTTTCGAAAATTTAGATCATGCGTAATTCCACTATCAAAAAATTCACGCTGTTGTTCTAGATTACCAGCAAACTCCATTATCATCCTTTATTAATCATTGGGTGCATAGTTAATTATAAAATATTGACCAATTCCATAGAATAACATAATTATACCGCTAAATAAAGAACTATTAATAATTGTCAGATTTATAAATATCATTCCATCGTGTAACAAAATAAACATACTCCCTAAAACTACGGGAAAATATGAACTAGATATTAAATTAACTAATCCATGCCCATGTTTATAACTTAGTCGTAGTGTAACAGCTACAAGCCAGCTGACAATTAGCAAGAGAAAAATTGCAGCATAAACATACTCTAGTGCAACTCTGTATTCAAGCATAATGATTAATATGAAACTACTAAATAAAATAGGAATAAACAAGAATTTCAAACTAGATGAGAATGATTTACCACCACTTAGAAAAAAGTGTATTCCATAAGAAATATATCCTAAGGCATAACAAAAAAAGCCAACTATCGAATACTGTAATGGCAGTAATGACAATATTCCACCTGCAAGACAAAAAGCCAATCCAATAAAAAGGAAACGATTATAAGAATTAACTCTTTCTTTAGTAATAAGTCCAATAAAACCAATAGCTATAGGTATGATATTAATAAGCTTATACAAGTTAAAGCTCATTCCCGGTACAGTATATGCTAACGAAGTAGCAAAACTTGCAATAATTACCATATCAAACATTAGCGCCATATTAAGACTTATATCGCGATCTAATAATTTGCCTCGACTAATTGCCAGTAATAAAAATAGTAACAGATAGAAAAAACTCTGGCTAAGGCTAATTTGAGAAAAATTTACTAAATACATAAAAAAGCCGCAAAGGCAAATGATCAGATTTATAATGGCATAGATATTTACAGATAATCTGTTTCTAACAATATACTGTCTATGCTTGATAAAATCAAAATCCTTAATTGGAAAACGTAATTTAGCTGATATAGAACGCTCCCCTGTCCTACTCATTAACATTTTTAGTTTTGCTAAAAAACCTTTGGTATAAACTATGTCCCGAATTAATAGGTAATATGTTTCAAGATTGATACGAATCGGATTCCAACTCTTTAGCGGCTTAGTAGTACCAAACTTCAATTGTTCAGTCGTTGCAGAATAAGTACCAAATAACCTATCCCAAATAATTAGAATACCGCCATAATTCATATTAATACAAGATGGATTTACTGCATGATGAATCGCATGATTCCGTGGAGTGACCAAGATTTTATCAAGTATCCCAAGCCGACCGATACATTCGGTATGTACCCAAAACTGATAATATAAATCAATTATCCCCAATATAATAAACCCCTGTGGCTTAACCCCTAATATAGCTAACGGTAAATAGGTAAATAAAATGTGTATTCCGATAACTCCAGGCTGGCGGATAGCAGTGGTAAGATTAAAATACTCACTTGAATGATGAATTACATGATTTGACCAAAAAAGAGTAAATTCATGCCCTAAGCGATGTGTCCAATAATAAAGAAAGTCATATATTAGTAAGGCAATAACCCAAGCCCAAACCGACTCAAGAGGAAAATCAATAATCCGAAAATGATTATATACAAAGGTATAAATAATTAACATTAATAAACTATTTATACCAAAGATTTGACTAAGAACACCCTGATTAATACTAGTTACGGCATCAGCTAAAGAATAATAATTTTTCTTTAATACCACCTTACTATAGATAAACTCAAGAAATATCAAAATAAGAAAGGCTAACGCAGCAATCAATAAAATATCACGAGATAACACTTATCGTTTCTCCAATAAATAAAGTAGATTTCATGTAATTATAATCACTCTGAATTTCTATAATGACTAAAAGGCTACTTGCGCCTGACATAAACGCGCTTCTTTCTGGATTTAATCTTCTCTTCATCAAGAATTACCCGACCACCACTAATCACATTTACGCACATAAGCTTCAATAGTTTGCGGTGGATTTCGGAATATGAAGTTTCTGCGTTCAAATAATCGCAAATTAAGTCTATATTTGGTACACCATCCTCATTTGGCTTACGCATAGTATTTCTCCCTTTTTGTAAGTAAGGTAGGATATTAATTTATTTGTAACTCAAAAACTAGTGGCATTTTGGGATAGTTCAAATTCCATTTTTGCAAATACTTTTAAATGCTTTGATTCTTGTCTAAGGGCATAAATTGGTATAGTGTAAAAGTACTATTTAAGTTTTTTTGTTAAACCCATAGAATATCGTTAGTTAAAAACATCATCTAACTTTTAATTCCAAAGGGGAAAACCATGACAACAACAAACCAAATTACTGGCTATCGCGGTAATGTACTTCATTTTACTGAAAATCCAGCATTTTTTGAAAATGCATATAAATACCATGAAGACGGTGTTCTTTATGTGCAAGATGGTAAGGTAGTTGAAGCTGGCGATTACAGTACACTAAAAACTAAATATACGAATGCCAACATAGTTGATCATAGTGGCTACTTGATTACACCAGGACTAATGGATAGTCATGTACATTACCCACAAATGGAAATGGTTGGTTCATACGGTGAGCAGCTAGTTCAATGGCTTCAAAAATACACTATTCCAACAGAACGCAAACTTAATGATCCGGTTTATGCCAGAGAAATTGCGAATTTGTACCTTGATGAACTAATTAAACATGGTACAACAACTGCGGCTATTTATGCTTCTATCAATCCTGTATCTGCAGATGCAATTTTTGAAGCTGCGAAAGCAAGAAATATGCGGATCATCGCAGGTAGCGCATATATGGATGTAAATACACCAGAATACGCTTGTTTGCCACCTGAAGAAGTATATGAGTTTAATAAAACTTTGATTGAACGTTGGAATCGTAAAGGGCGTATGAATTATGCAGTTAGTCCACGTTCGGCATATCTGCTAAGTCCAGCAGAAATGGAAGCAACCGCAGAACTTTTGCGCGATTACCCAGATATACACATACAAGTGCACTTAGCTGAAAATAAAGAATCAGGCGGCATGGTTGAAGAACTTTTCCCAGGTATAAGCACCTATACCGAAGTATATGATCACTATGGACTGATTACACCCAAAACTATCATGGGTCATTGTATCTGGTTAAATGATGATGAATTTGAATTAATTGCCAAACGTGGTGCATCATGTGCATTCTTGCCAACCTCAAATCTATTTTTGGGTAGCGGGTTATTTAATTTACAAAAAGCTAATAACCATCATGCAACAGTTGGGATGGGTACTGACTATGCAGCAGGTACTACGCTCTCAATGTTAAAAACCATGGGCGAAGCCTATAAGGTAACGCAATTAAGAAAGGCTTTTGCAGATAATCCAAAATCAGTCACGCCATTAAGCCCACTAGAAAACTATTACCTAACGACTCTTGGCGCTGCCCGGGCAATGAGTCTAGATGATCATATTGGTAGTTTTAAAGCAGGAATGGAGGCAGATTTTATCGTACTTGATCCAAATGCTACCAGTGATATGGCGATTCGTAGTAAACAAAGTGAAAATATAAGTGATCTGGTATTTGCCCTCCAAATCATGGGCGATGACCGTGCGGTCAAACATACTTACATCATGGGTAAAAAAATGAAGTAATCACTCGGAGGGGGTAATTTACTAGTTACCCCCAACAAGAAATAAAAGTAACATAATAACCGATGTTATGCACTTATGTAATTTTCAGGGGTATAAAATAAATTTTAACGATTTTGCGGACTGGTTCGTCGTTTTGAAGCAGTCCGCCATGAGGAAAAATTTATTTTATATCTCTGAAAGAGCTTATCTGCGTAACATCAGATAATAAATAAAGGGAAGAACATGAAATCTTTAAATTATATCCGCTGGATTTGTACCGAATTCTTTTTTACTGTCAGTATTTTTTCCGCAGTACTTTTTGGTGCCTATGCAGCCCAAATTCAAAATATAAATCATCTAGATACAACCCAATTAACAATTTTATCTGGGACATTTTTTGCTGTATTTGCATTCTCACAATTAATATCTGGGTTTTTAATTAATAAATTTTCAACTAAAATCCTTTTGGGAGGATCGGCATTACTCGCAGGAGCTGGAGCTTTATTATTTAGCCACACCGATTCATTTTTATTATTGATAATTGCACGAGTCATTCTTGGACTTGGCTTAGGTTGTACCTTTGTTGGTGTACTTTATATCGTTCAATCTGGTTTCCCAGAAGAAAAGTTTGCTTTTTTCTCTTCACTAAGCCAAAGTATTGCTAATATAGCAGCTGGTTCAATGACATTATTTGGCAGTAAACTTCTTAGTCAATTTGCGTATAGCTTGGTTTTTACAGTTTTAGGCGGATTACTAACTATTTCATCACTGCTTTTGATTATTGTCTTACCGGGCAAACCAAAACTTGATCACAATCAGGTACAAGAAACAAGTTTTATAACCAACATCAAATCAATTCTTAGTAAAAAAGGATTCTGGCTTGCTACTGTTTATTTTAGTGGAATTTTTGGTACTATCCTTACTTTTGCAGATTTATTTGATGTGAAATACCAAGTTGCTGCTTTTGATATGCCTCAATATAAAGCCATCACGCTAAGTGGAATGATACCACTTGGATTAGCTATAGGAGGTGTTACTGCCGGTTTTATATCATCAAAATTCAAAACGAATAAACTTACCGCAATAGTATTTAGTTTTATAACTCTTGCCAATATGCTAGTCTTACTTTATGTCAAATTCCCCGCTAATGCTAACTACGGCTTTAATGATGCACTTATTTTCCATGTCTTATTTGGAGTTGGCTGTGGTGGCGCGATGCTCGCATTTCAAGAGTTACAAATGACATTCTCAGATGCAAGCATCCGCCCATTAGCTAACTCAATGGTGCTGACAATTGCTTATCTATTTAGTGGAATGTTTTTACAACCTTTAGTTGGTAAACTAGTTGGAAATAATGCCGTAGTACCGCACAATGTCTATAGTGTAATCTCTGGCTCAAGAAATGGCTGGATCAATAATGGTGTTGTTGCAAATGTATGGCATGATTACGCTCATGGACTATCAGTCTTAACAGCGATATTATGTTTAAGCTTTATTGCAAGCCTGTTTTTTACCGCGCAGAAAAAGACTAATAATAGTTAAAATAAAAAATACCAGTTCATTGAACTGGTATTTTCATTTAGTTTCCGGGGCACCAAGGCTGTACTGGTGTAACTACACTACTAAAAAATTGTGTCATATATGAACTATTCCAGATTTTCAGAAAGATATTATCAACATTAAGCCCAAACTCTGGATTATTAGTTACAAAAATCGAGTAGTCACGGGTATTGTTAAAATAACTTTGGGCAAGATTCCCAGTCCCAATCCATACATTTTTGCCATCTACAACCATAAATTTGGCATGATCAACTGCTGAATATGGCACACATACACCACCGACGGTTTGCGGAAACGTTGAATAACGAATAGTAACATTTGGAATTTTCATCATTGTTAATAGAAACTCATTATCGTAATTCATCATCTGCCCCTCTTGAAATTCCCAGTTCGACATCATCATTCTTACTTGAACTCCACGCATTGCGGCTCTTGTCAAAGCATCCTGAAGAGTAAACCAATAGCCGGGTGGATTACCATAAGGATTATAATTTTGTATTTCCATTGCCTGAATATCCACATAACTTGTAGCATTATCTATCAGGTTGACAATATTGTCAATTTCTGATGGTACACCATTATAGTTTGGCGAAGTTGCAACAAAAAGATTACCATTTGGCATTGCCGGAACCGCGGTAGCCGGATCATAATTCGCTCCATTATTGAAATCAGTATTAAATACCATCGCTAACTGACTTGCAAGAGTGCTATTTGTAGTTATACCACCAACTTCGTGATTAAGCTCAAAGGCAATCCAGTCAAAATTTTGACTACCAATAAAAAAGCTTTGATTATCGACTAAAACCATTTTGGCGTGAACAATACCACCACCATTATAGTTATCAAAGAAGTTATTAAATACAATCTGTACATTTGGCGAACTCTCAAGGATATTTAAGCCATTAGCCAAAGATGAAGCAGCCATACTAGACTCAACCACAATCCGGATTGGTATCCCCTGATTCGCCTTATTAAGCAAGTTTTGCATGATGTCTTGCTCAAAAGGAGTTCCAGCAAGGTTATTAAAGTAAAAAGCTTCAATATCAATACTCTTTGTTGCTGAATTAATAAGTTGCCCAATTGCTACTGCTGGGTTTGTCGCCTCAGGACTTAATTGAATATTAGTCATCTCTGGAACAGTTTCTACAATTGCTACCGATTCACTACTAGTAGCTGACGAGCTATTGCTAGTACCTGAGTTACAAGCATATAATCCAAACAAAGATAAAAATAAAATAGAAGCAACTCGCTTAGTTGTCATGACAAATACCTTTTGTAAAATTTGACCAAAATCAATTAGTTGGAAGAGTAAACTTCCATAAATCATTCAGATAACCATTGGCACTTTCTGCATTACCCTGCCCGCCAAACACCCATAGATTACCGTTTGCATCAACCCAGCCAACCGAATCCATTCGCGCTCCGGGATAATTTGTGGCACCTGACATACCTAAAGAACCATATGTAGAATAAGCATTACTTTCATTACTTCCGCTTAGCCATGTCCATTGATTATTACTCGGGTTATATGACCATAAATCATTTAATAAGCCTTTATCATTCGAGCTATAACCATCAGCAGCAAACATCAATAGCTTACTACTACTATTAGTCGCCCAAGCAATTGGAACCCGATGCTCACGAGCACCCGGAATCGTATTTGGCGTTGAAATACCGAGCGTTCCATATGTTCCATAGCTATTTGCCATATTATTGCCACTCATCCATGTCCAGCGATTAGTTAACGGATCATACTTCCATAAATCATTTAGTAGACCTCTGGTACCAATACCATCAAAGCCAGACCCACCAAATAGCCACATAGTACCATTACTTTCATACCAGCTAATCGCATCAATTCTAGAGCCCGGCTGACTATTTGCACTACTAACCCCCTGAATATTATAAATTCCTGGATTATTTAGTGTACTTTCACCACTCATCCATGTCCATTGATTAGTATTAATGTCATATTTCCACAGATCATTAAAATCATTAAGTGTAGTTAAATCATTTGAACCACCAAATAACCACAGATTATTAGCATTATCAGCCCACCCGATAGGTCCAAGCCTAGCGGCAGGAGAATTAAGTGAACTACTAACACCTTGTATTCCGTAAATACCAGTTTCGCCGGGCTCTTTGCTACCATTTACCCATGTCCATAATTTAGTAGTAGGATTAAATTGCCACAGATCATTAAGTGCACCCGGAATACCCGCTTCACCATTGCCAAAACCACCAAATAGCCAGAAATTACCTTGTGAATCACGCCAACTAACCGCGCCCAATCTTGCCCCGGGAATATTAGTAGATGCAGCAACACCTTGAACCCCATAAACACCATAGGCATTGGTTTGATTTGAGCCTCCCTGCCACGTCCAAGTTTTAGTAGTAGGAATATACTCCCAAAGATCATTTAAATTTCCGCTATTACCACTAGCTGCATAACCTGAACCACCAAATAGCCAAAAATTTCCATCAGTACCAACCCAGCTAACTGCAATATAACGAGCACCGGGAAGATTACTACTTGCTGAAACCCCCAAAGACCCATAATTACCATATGAGTTTACCTGATTGCTACCACCAACCCAGCTCCATCCTGAAGATGTGCTGGTTGAGCTGCTACCACCAGACCCACAAGCAATTAACAGGATACTTGTATTTAATAATAAAAATAGCGTTTTTAATTTCATTATAATCCCCTATAGCATCAGATGATTAATAGTTAATAGTTGCAACATATCCATAATCCACGACTGGATCACCAGCCTGATAAAGTCCAAGGATATAATTCTCATAAACCGTATTGGCAGAAGTCCACGACGAACCGGGGAAATAATTATAGCCAACCCAAGTAGGAGTAGCAAAACTACCATCCGGCTTACGCTTTATGTTTGCAAATGCCGGGCTGGTTTTTTGCCCTAAGTATTCCCAATCGGCAGCGAGATTATACCCACCACTACCATCTCCAGTAATACCTTCAAAATGTGTTCCAACCTGATTTGCGGGCAGATCATTATAATTCAAGGTAGTAAAATTACTTACTTTATGGCTTATTGAATCCCAATCGGTAATAAAACCGATATTAGTACCACCTGCTGTAGCATCACTATAGCCACCAGCAATGGTATAACTAGTGCCACCGTTATACCAAATACCATAGGCAGTCATTGTCCCTGTATCTCCGGGAGTTGGTTCTAAAGTATAATAGGTATCAGTATTAATATCATAGATAAAAGCTTTCCCCTTTTCTCTTGCAGTATTATAGTTTCCAACAACAATACCGCCCATGGTACTATGTCCTAGAGTATTGATAATAGACTCTGTGGTAAGACTTGTAGGAAAAAGCGTTTTGTAGCCATCAAGAGTTGAACCATCAGCAGCTCCGATATAGAGTAAACCTTGCTGTGCTATTGGTCCACTTTCTAATGTAGTATAGCTTCCAACTACAACAACCTGACCATATCCATTATTATCAGGCCCGTAGAGTGAAGTACTAGTAACGGTACGTCCCGGAGCTGAAGGAAAATTAAATTCGCTACAATTACCACCACCCAGTACCGAGCCTTTATATAAAAAGGCATGGCTACTTCCATATTGGACATAGACACCAGTAACATAGACTAATGATTCCTGTCCATAAACTTGCCTTACTCCTGAGACGCCAGGAAATGAAACGTTCACTGTATTTGGGCAATAAAAATGATTATAACTAACTCCTGCTGAAGAGCTAGAACTATTACTACCACCACTACCACATCCGGTGATAATTAAGCTTGCAAGTAAAGCTATTAGTCCACTTCTTAGAAGATTTCTACTTTTCATAATGAATAATTTCCATAAAAATAGATTTGATTAACCAAGGTATCTTAGCATAATTATTTCGTAATTAGAATATCCTAATTGGTAAAATAATCAAAATAAGTATCTGAAAGCTCTGTCATTAATCGAAGGGTAAATTTCATAATATTCTTACCTTCTTTTATTTCTTCAGAAAAATTATGGATATCCGCATTGCCAAGATAATAATAGTCACTACCTTCATTGTCGCTTTTTTTCAAAAAAATCATTATTGAAAGATTGTTTTGCTGATAATTTATAATCCGCTCTACCTCTGTAGAAATAATTTTCCCATAGGGGCGCGAATACCAGATTAGATCGTGATTATTCAAAAAAACATTATCATACTTAGCATTCATCCGATTCGGAGAAAGCTTATTATAGGTAATAAAAATCGGGATACAGCCAGCAATAATCCGATAGCCATAGATTGAAGTTTCCATTGATAAGCTTACATTTAAAAGCCGTACCAACTCTTTACGCGAATATTTGCGATAAAGGATAAAATCATTATTTTTCTCTAATTCCTTATAGCCAGTGAAATATGCTAAGCCGAGAGCTAAAGTTTGTAGCACTATTGATTTGAAAGCTAAATCCTGAAGATTCTCTATAAAATCAGTACTTAATCGCAGAGAATCAC
Source organism: Neisseriales bacterium (assembly GCA_008017155.1). GTDB lineage: Bacteria > Pseudomonadota > Gammaproteobacteria > Burkholderiales > UBA11063 > Aquella. The sequence goes on from SSGX01000002.1 coordinate 105,183, forward strand.
CAGAATCAATTAAACCTAATTTATATTTTTTCTGAAGTGCGGCACTAGTCTCAAGCGTTAGTATCTTACGAATTGCTGCGCGCTTTTCTTCACTATATAAAACACCATATTCTTGAACAAGATTCTGATAAATTATATTCTCATCCGTATTTCCATGGGCAAGCTGAAATAGCACGTATAGCTCATCCGGACGCGCAGCAAAGAGTAATTCTTGGGTAATATAATCAAGATAGTAAAGTTGATTCACCGTAAATACTTCTGAAATATCATCATGATACTTTAATAATTCGTAGTAGTTATTGAATAAAACTCTACTTGACTTACTTTGGTAGCGAAAAATAATTTTGGGATCAATCGAGTTATAGACCTTAAAATCAATTAATTCTGGTATCCGGTTTAGTTTTCTCTTTAATTCAAGATAGTTTTGGCTGATAAACTTACGATTAATCTGGATATTATTGATTGAAGCATAAATCCGTTCGCGAGTTACTTTATCAAAAGAAACCGTAGCATTAAACGGAATCAGCGAGTTAGCCTCGCTAACAAAACTACGCAACTCCTCCTTATCATAAGAATTATTCCCAGATAGCGCTACAGCAATCAAGAAATTACCCTTATAATTACCGATAAAATCAATTACGACACAATAATCTTTATTAATACTCTTACGTAGCCCGCGCCCTAATTGTTGAATAAAAACAATTGCTGACTGAGTGGGACGTAAAAGAACGATTTGATTTACACAAGGAACATCAACTCCTTCATTAAAAATATCGACCGTAAAAATATAATCAATATATTCCTGTGGCTTACCATATTTATCACTAGTTCCATTTGCCAATAATGTAAGTGCATTTTCGCGGTCACTATCGCTATTAGCCCCACTCAAGCTTATAGTCTTATATCCTGCCAGATTAAATAAGCGTGATAATTCTTGTGCCTCCTCGATCCGCGAGACAAAGATCAGCCCACGGACCTTATCATTGCCACCATGCCCATATGATTTAAGATTCTGAAGAATGTGTCGAACCCGATCATTGTAATTAATCAGATTAAAATTGCTATAGTCATCAAGGCAAACATTATTAACCATTAATTCCGAAATACCAAAGTAATGAAATGGACAAACCAGTTCTTCATCAAGTGCTTCATTAAGCCTGATCTCATAAGCAATATTATTATCAAATAATCGGTAAATATCAAAACCATCACTTCTTTCAGGGGTTGCTGTCATGCCTAGGAGAAATTTTGGGGTAAAATACTCAAGAATTTTTTGATAACCAAGCGCACCCGCACGATGAACTTCATCAATGATGATATAGTCAAAACAATCTTTTTTGAATAATCGCAGGTATTCATCTTTTTGCAAACTTTGGATAGTTGCAAAAATGAAAGACTGACCTGTCTCTTTGCTATCTCCGGTAAATTTGCCAAATTCAGCATCCGGGAAAATATGCCGATAGCTCTCAATGGCGGAATTAAGTATTGTTTCGCGATGAACAACAAAGAGTAATCGCTTAGTAGCAAAAGCTTTAACATCAAAAGCACTTAGAAAAGTTTTACCGCTCCCGGTTGCCGAAATAACCAAGGCTTTACTTTGTCCATTATCTCTTAATTTTGCGAGTGCTTTCAATGCTTTTTCCTGCATTGAATTAGGTTGTGGTAATAGAATACTAGTACGCTTCTCAATGATATATTGTTTCTGACGACTATTCGTATAATCAAAACGATACTTCTCTAATAATTCAGGAGTGAGTGTTACTGAATTAGTATATATTTCCTGATAGAGATTAGTAACTTGTTTTGCTATCTCACTAGCCGCTTCAGCTTCTTGATATATATTAGCTTCGAGATTGCGACGAAGAGCACTATTGGTAAGATTGGAGCTACCAAGAATAAAGGAAACTCTGCCATCAGTATGTCTAAACAAATAAACTTTCGAATGAAAGCTGGTAATATTAGTAACTCTTAATTCAATATCGTTAAATTGTCCCAGAAACTCAAACATTTTCGGATTATTAAAATTATTCATGAACCCGGTAACAATGGTTAATTTAACTTGTTTATCCAGTAAGTCCTTTAATTCATTGAGAATAAGATATATACCATCTAATGTAATAAAGGCTACCATTATAGTTACCTCGGCTACATCACTTTGTTTAAGCAGATAACTTAGTTTACTATAGACATATTTTTGTGTAGATGGATGGTTAGTTAGTATTTCCTGCTGCATAAAATCTCAGAAAAATTCAATAATCCCCTATTATAATAAATCTTATGCTAAAGGTATCATAATGATACCTATTTGAACACTCAGATTTTAGATTAGATATTTGTAGGTCTTGAATTTTTATGTTTTTGGTTGGCGTATTAAAGATATTATTAGATTTACCCTTTATAAATACAGAAACCAAGACAGTAGTTAAATCTGAATAGTCTTAATCCTTAATAAGCTTTACTCAATGTTGCCTACCAAGGCTGGAAAAAAGCTCAAGCAGATAATCCATAAAATCCTGAACAATCTTGCGCCGATGTTTATTCCCATCACTTACGAGATAAAATGATTGAAAATCTGAATGGAAATAATATTCTGGTAGTACTTTGATAATTTTTCCACTAGTTAATTCTTCTTGATACAGATAATCATTTCCACCAACAATTACTTCGTCACTCATTACTGCTTGCTTATCTAGTGCTGTATTATTACTCATAAAGCGGTTATTAGCGTGAAATACAGCAATACGTTCTTCATTATTATAAACATGGTATTGCCTAATTTTAGTTAAATCATCCTGTATTCGTCCTAAAAGCATATGTTTCTCAAGATCAAACAAACTTTCTGGAGCTCCGTAGCGTTTTTTATATTCTCTTGTGCAGTATAGCTGGATTTTTATCTCATAAATTTTTCTTATCTTTAGAGCGTTTTGTTGCGGAATATGACGTAAGATTGCACAATCATACTTTTCTGCAACTAGATTCAGTTCCCGGGTTTGACTTATCAAATTAATATTAATATTCGGATGTTCTCTTAGGTATCTTGGTATGTTTCGTGCTAGAATATATTCAATGATTCCACTTGGAATGGCAATATCAATATCTCCACCTTCATTTCCCGTGCTATTCTGAAATTTATCCAACATTTCATTAAATGCTGTTTCATGTTTTATAAAAGCTTGATAAAGACGTACTCCTTCAGGAGTAATTGCAAGATCATGATGGTTTCTATTAACTAGCTGGCAACCAAGCTGTTCTTCAAGAACTTTAATTCTGCGTCCAATATTAGATAAATCAAGCCCCAACTTTTGGGCTGTTTTCTTATAACTCCTTAACCCAACAACAGCAGAAAAAATTTGTAGATCATGGAATATAATATCATTAAACATAGTCATAAATTTAGTTTCTCCATGAGCTGTATATTAACTAAAATCAAATCGTTTGTTCCTCAAAAACCTGAATAATGAAATTGATTAAATCTTGTACAACCTTATTTGGTGGACGATTTTTATCATATATCAGATAAAACCCATTAGATTCATCATAAAAATAATATTCAGGAAAGATTTTAATAATAGTTCCTTGCTCCAATTCCGTTTTATATAATATGTCAGTCCCACTAACTATAGCATGGTTGCCCATGACAATATTTTTATCGGTAGTAGAGCTACTGGTACCAAACCGAGAGTTATTGACAAAAGTAATCGTTTCAATGCCATTACTGGCATAAAAATATTTCTGCTTTCTAATTCCGGCGTAAGTACGATAAATTAGCATATGAGACGAAAGACCCTCTATCGTTTCGGGAAGTCCATAAAGCCGCTTATATTCAGGAGTACAATAAAGATAGAACTTTGGATCATATAATTTTTTTACAACAAGATGGTTTTGTCGCGGAATAGTTCGTAATATTACAAAGTCATATTTCTCGGCAATCACACTCACACTTAAATTATCACAAGTTAGATTTAATGTTACATCGGGATTATTCTGAAGATACTGTGGTAATTGGGCAGCAAGTATATATTCAATTATTCCATTGGGAATAATAATATCAATCGAGCTATTGCCTGTTACTTGTTTTGTCGCTATAAAATCGTTAAGCATTTCTCTAAATGAGCGCTCCTGTCGAATAAACTCCTGATAAAGCAATGTTCCTTCAGGAGTTATTCTTATTTTTCGCCCTTCTTTAATAACCAAGAGATGGTTTAATTTTTCTTCAAGAGCACTAATTCGACGCCTGACACTTGTAGGATCAATACCCAGCTTAAAAGCAGCATCAGAATAGTTACCAAATTCAGCAATTGCTGCAAAAATCTGTAAATCTCGAAAAATATTACCTTTAGTCCTGATCATAATCAACTAACCAACCCATTAAGACAATACTTAGATTATAGCGGATAACTAGCTAAAGTGGCTGAATAAATATTCATGTCTGTATGCCGGCATTTATACAACTTAGATTCGTAGTTATGCAAGTAACTTGCTATTCAAACGTGGCTAAAAATTAGAAAGAAAGATCACATCGCGTGAATAACGTTAAGTGATCTTTTGGGGAAGAAATCAGATATTTAAAGTTAGTTTACTTTTGCCCAAGCAAAGCTCGCCCATTGACCAACAACTGGATCATAATATGCACTCGAGTAAGCATAATTACATGCAGCCTCTACTAGACAGGTATACTGTTTACTATCCCGACCAAGTACCACTGTGCCAACAGCATATCTACCTAGACCAATAGGATATTTCTGCGGTTGACTTGGTGCGGGAGTCGGTGTTGGTGTAGGTAGTGGCTTAGCTTCACTTACTTTAGCCGAAGTTACCGGAAATACATTCAACATATTACTTTGGATACCGAAAGTAAATTCACCATCGCTATTCATATACCAGACACGACCAGGAAAACCAGGTGAAACAGTTTCTGCCACAATGCTGCCAGTCCAGAAACTATTCCAGTAATCACCCGCTTTATGCATATTAAACCCCTGTGTATTTAACCACGCGGCAAAATCAGGCTGGTTATAATTTACTAATGTACTGAGCTCTTTCACCGATGGTAAATGCCAGTCTTTAACTCCGCAAAAACCAGTTGTATTCATGCGATCGACAGTAGCTTTAGCATCTTTATATAGTGCCAATACATTTGAGCCACCGATAGTTTGCAAGTTAGCTTGATCTTTGATCCAAGTAAGCCCTGTTAATTTATCCACCATACATTGTCCGCTAACATCCGGTATAAAACGGATAGTAGGCCAAACTTTCCCATCAATAGCATTATTAGTCGTTGCTAGAACAGGGTTAGCTACAGTTGTATTAGCGGAAGTAGTTCGAACTGGCCAGACATATAGTGCAGCTGGTTGTTTTACTTCTGAACTATATTTTCCAACTGAAAAGGCAGTTCGACCTTTACCAGTTTCTGACATCATGCTAATCCATTTATAACCTGCCCATGGAGCTTCTTGGGTAGGAGCATAACTAGTACTAGTCCAATAATCACCATCACCAGGTGCAAGATTAGCAAAACCTTTAGTTGTCAGGTAAGTTTGCGGATTTTTGGCAGTATAGTTGATTAAACTAGATATTTCGTTAATTGAAGGTAATCTCCAGTCATTATGCCCACAATAACCTGTTTTATTCATTTCTACTACTGTAGCTATTGCATTTTGATAAGAGGTAGCGTATGGATAGCTAGCACTGGAGGTAGTTTGAGCCCCGATTACTGCTATAGTTTTCAGATCTTTAATCCACATTAAACCAGTATTGTTATCAAGCATACAGCTAGCTTCCGAACCAACTCCAGAGCTAAAAGATAGGTTATCCTGTTCAGACACCTGCTGATTCATAAGGTTTTTACCCTGACTTAGATTTCCAGATAAAATGATGGTAATAGCTGGAGACTTAGTTAGATCGCAGGTAAATGAGCTATAATTATCGTTAGCTAATACTTTACTTACTACCTTGCCCGAGCTATCTGAGCAACTCACTGTCGTTTTACTACTATCAAGACCATAGCCAATAAATGTCAGTGTATTACTTTCAGTATTGTGGCTAATGTAATATGCACCTTCTTCACTATTTGGTCCCAGTGCTCCCCAGCCAGGATTATAAGAACAAACAGCAGTTCTAGTACTTGAGAGAAAGGATTTACCATTTTGATAATCTTTGATTGTGTCAATATAATTCCAAGTAACACTACTACTAGGAGTAATATTCTTTGCCTGTTGATTTATAATTTGACCGTAAGGCTCACCATTTGGTCTAGTTATATAATAGGCACAATTTGCATTAGTCTGGCTATTATTAACCATGCTAATAACCGGTGTAATTGTTGTAGTAGCTGACATGGCTGAAGCTATCGCCGGAGTTGCTCCGATTGATGCGGCGCTTTGTCCTGAATTACAGCCAACTAAAAATAAAGGAGCGATTATTGCATAACTCAGAATTACGCTTAGTTGTTTTAATTTAATTTTTTTCATAGATAACCTCCCTGTCTATGATGGTTAGATATAGTAAATAGCAAAAGATTAACTTTACTAACGGAATTTTACTTAAACTCAGATAGGTAGTTACTTGCATAACCGCAAATCACAGTTGCAAAATTGCCCGAACTAAAATTTTTAGCTAAATAGATTATATTTGATGAGTGTAGAACAGTATTTTGATACTAGAAGGAAAAACCCTACCTTTTATTAAACGCCTATACTATAATCAATGGCTGGAATGCTTACTATATAGGATGTAATATGATATACAACGGTGATATTATTGATGGTGTACCAGTTATTACAAAATTGGACGTTAGCCATCTTGAAAGAGGTAAAATTTACCGCTTTATGTTTAAAAGCGTTGAAATGAATATCGGACAAAGCTGGTATGTACCTGTTATGGTTGCAGTCGGCAAAATGCCGGGAAAAAGACTACTTTTAAATACCGGGATTCACGGCGATGAATTGAATGGCATAAAGGTTATTCAGGATATTTTTTCAACCCTAGATCCAAATCAGTTAGCCGGGGTAGTAATCGGAACGCTCCAAGCATCTCCAAATTCGTTGATGCATACCAGCCGATACTGGTATATGACTACTGATGGTAGCGATTATGCTGATATGAATCGTCTATTTCCAGGGAAAGTAACAGGCAATACAGCAGAACGACATGCATATAAACTATGGAATGATTTATGGCATGAAAATGTGGATATGGTAATTGACTTACATACTCAATCAACCGATACGGTTTACTCTTTCTTCATGTATGCTGACCTAAGTATTCCTGAAGTCAAAAGCATGGCGCTACAATTTCCGGCAGATCATATTTATGATGATAAAGATGCTTCCGGGACTGTCGAAGGAACATTTGATAGTGTAGGAATACCAGCAATTACCCTCGAACTTGGCTCTCCACGAATCTTTGAGCCAGAATATATAGCAAGAGCAATTGAAGGTATCTATAATTTAATGCTGGATAAACAAATGATTACGGATTATAAAGGGCGGAAGGCTACTGACTTTGGGACCATCATTGGTAATAAACTAAGCTCAATTAGAGCTGAAGTTGGTGGCTATGCCGAAGTACTGGTTAAAATTGGAGCAAGTGTAAAAATAGGTGAAGAGATTGCCATTCAGAAAAATCCATTTGGGGATCTCATAAAACGCTATGAAGCACCTAACGAAGGAGTGGTAGTTTCTATTGGGACTGGAGCAACACGCGAAGCCGGCGGATTACTGGTAAGGCTTCTTAGCAAATAAAAGCAGCCTTAACGCTGCTTTTTTATCGGCTAATAATTGCCTGATAAACAGTACTAACAGAAGTACTATTACATGCTTTATCAAGCATCTTATAATATTTATCCTGAGTTGGCTTTGTTATCTGTCTAAACATGTAACAATATTTTATACCATAATTACATTCCCGGCTAAGATAGAACCCACTATTTGACTTATCCAGACAGCGGTCGTTTTTAGCTAAATTAACAATTTGTTTTGCCGAGTAATTAGCAAATTTTTGCTGATAATAAGCTTCTGATTTAACATCAAGGATTTTAAAAACACTATTTCCACCACAGTACTGATAAATCTGAAAATCGCCATCCTCAGTATATTTACGCGCATCTTCAAATTTAAGGAAAATACAGTTACCATTCGGGCTAAGTGTAGCATCAATCATGCTTTCAGAATTACCCAACTCGTGTAATATACGACGAGTAGAGTCACTTATCTCAAGCATTGCATAAATATGATCACCATTAACTACTTCAGCATCAAAGATCAAAATCAGATTATTGTTGTTAAGCTTAAAGGCATAAATTATATTTGGATTAGCAATCTGACTGATCGGAATCTGATTAAAAAATAGCGTATAAAGCCCATTACCATTGTTATATGCCGCATGCAACTCCCCTTGGTTAGTATATAAAACAGCATCTTCAAGGTTAATAAACTGACGCGCATTATTACTTAATGTAATCAACTGCCTATCGCCTAGTGAACCATTGTTTAGCTGGCGCATTATCTGATAGGCTGTTCCTGCAGTGATACTATCTACCTGAGTTGATTCTGAGTGATAATCATTATATAGGTAATTTTGTAATTTTTTGTCTATATTGAAATAACGATAGCCCATCACTGCTAGTACTACTAACCAAAATATGATCAACAGAACTAGCATCCACGGGACATTCTTAATAATTTTTATAATTTTATCTATCATTATTAATATTTTTGAATTTACAATGTTAATCCTCAATTTTACCTTATCGCACTGCAAACATAAACCAAAACACTAAAAATAAATCCTTTATATCCATGCTAACACTGTAAACGTTAATAATTTCATAGTTGTTTTATACCACACTACAAATAAAAAAGCTGCCTCTTAACCAGGCAGCCTTATCAATCTGGGATAATCCTATTTTCCTCGCCGGCTAAATGGAATCATTCTTAATAATACTTCATTTTTATCTACCAGATGATGTTTTAAAGCTGCCAAAAGATGAATACCAATTATTGCCATCATAGAGTTAGCTAAAATCTCGTGTATCTCAGCAAATACGTGTCCACCAGACTCTGATTGCATCTCAATAAATGTAGGTAGCGTATAAACACCCCAAAAGCTAAGCTCATAACCATGAGCATTAACCATTAAAATCCCAGACAATGGCACAGATAGCATGAATAAATATAGTGATAAATGCCGGAGTTTCGCCCCCGAGCGCTCCATCATCGATAACGACTTAATAGGTGCTGGATATTGATCAATAATCCGCCAAATTATCCTAATTATCGCTAAAAGTAGAATAGTTAATCCTGTTTGTTTATGAAAATTATATAAACTACTCTTTTCAAGAGTCAAACCAAGAAAATAATTCAATAAAAGAAGTATTGCCATTGTCCAATGTAAGAATTTCGCAACTTTGCCATAACTAATATAATTCTGATCCATGATAATTTACCTTTGTTGATTTTTAAGTTGATTGCGTCTTGCTAGATACTTACTAAAATTAATAAAGAAACTTAATAATACAAATAACAAGTATATAATTAACCCTAAGCTCATAGCATAATCAAATTTTAGATAATGATCAAATACTTGCACCAAAATATAGACAATAAAAATTACGGCTAGATGCAAGAAGAGATTATTACGCCATTCTAAAAATTTTCGTAACATGATTATTCTTTATATGAAGAGTATATTTATTGATAAAGTAAGTTATGTAATATGCCTATCATTTTAGCATAATTTGTAAGCCAGTATTACGCTCCAGCTGATTTAAAATAATTTTTTTGAGGCTACTAAACGAACTAAAAATAGTCACCGTCTTTTTTGCCCTGGTTATCGCAGTATATATCAACTCACGGCTATAAACTTCTTCAAGATTTTCAATTTCTGGTAATACAATATTCACATTATTATATTCTGAACCTTGCGATTTATGTATCGTAATAGCATATGCTAGCTGATATCTGGGTAAAATTTCCGGGATGAATTTTCTACCATCTTGAAATACTATGACAAATCGCTCTTCATAAACCTGACAAATGCCAATATCACCATTAAATAACCCCAATGCATAATCATTACTTAATATCATTATTGGACGTCCAGAATACCATTCACTAGTAGTCATTAATTGCTGGCGAATCCGCTTTTCAATAATCAGATTCAGATTATTAACCCCAAAGAAGCCACTATTAATTGCGGATAAAACCACTTGTTGATTAAATGCTGCAAATAATGCACTGATGCCAGTCATTTCATCACAACTTTTTAGGAAATCCGTATATTGGTTCCAACAACTATCAGCCTTAAATAACTCTGCCATTAACTGATTCATCTCTAATGGTTTTAACTGTACTTGACGTCCTTTTTCAAGTAAATCACCCAATGACATAATATTACCAGTAAGAATTGCAGAAGATATTTGTGCCACTTCGCCACTACTACGATTACTAGTGATTAACTCACTAACCATAGAATTACCATTATCAACTGGCTCAACGCTAAATAAATCAGGTTGTAATAACTGCTGGCTTTCGGTTCGGCTAATACCGCTAATCAAAGGCGCTGGTTTTACCAAGGAAGCAAATACATAACCTTCTTCAACAGAAGATAGCTGATTTTTATCACCAAGAAATATTATATGCCGTGTACGCTCTGGATTTATTGCTGCAAGTAATTTACTAAATAGTGAGAGCCCTATCATCGACGATTCGTCAATGATGAGAATATCAATAGCAAGACTATTCTTTTCATTATGACGAAAATAAATACTATTTTGCTGATAGCCCAATAATTTATGAATTGTTGTGAAGCTATTACTATCACTAAGGAGTTCATCAAATAATTGGCATTTTATAGGTAATTCACGTTCCTTGAAAAGCTTCAGCGAATTCATAATTGATTCTTTAACCCGATTGGCAGCTTTTCCTGTCGGCGCACAAATTTTCACACTTAGCTTCTGTCCACGATATAAATTAGCTAATGCCCATAGAAGCAGCGTAACCGTAGTTGTCTTACCAGTTCCGGGTCCACCAGTGATAATACTTAGCTTCCTTGAAATGCTATTTTTAATTGCATTGAACTGTTCCTGATTTGGCAAATTATGAATGTTCTGGATAGCCTTCAGCCCTTCAAGTAGTTTTTCTGTATCTGATTCTTTATCATTAGAATAAACTTGGTCTAACTGCCAGATTTTTTTAGCTACATTTGTTTCATAATAGTAATAGCGATTTAAATACAATAGCTCATGATAAAGAATTAGCGGTTTTGCCGGGATCGGCTGTAAACCTTCCAACTCCAGATCAATACTTCCAGAAGCAGTAGTAGCAACAAGCCCAGAAGATAAGAGTAGCTCTCTGACATTAATCAATGATGATGAAATTTTATCTGCCACTAGGGATAACTTACTACAGCTATGTCCAGCTAGTAAATCATTCTGCATGCAGTCAATAATACTAAGCAGCAATTGTTTTTCTTGATCACTTAACGCGGGATTGGCAAATTTTATTAATTCGCTACTAAAGCTAGCCACCATTAACCTATCCCTTTTAGAATATCATCAAGGTGCTTTACCAAGTCTTGACAGCGAGTATCGGTATAAATCCCAGCATAAGGCTCGTTATGATCCAGATAAACTGCACGAACATAAAAATAGATTGCGCCACCGATCAGATTACTGGCATCTGGGAGATTAAAGAATTTCTCTAAATAGCGTTTAATCGCAACTAGATAAAGTAGATATTGCAAATAATAATGATGCTCTGCCATTGAATCAATTAGAGCATTATTTTCTAAATCATGACTATTTGCCAAAGAATAATCCGCAAGTTTATTGGTCTTATAATCAAGTACCCAATATTTATCTTCATGCATAAAAAATAAATCGATAAAACCATTTAGAAACCCTGCTTCTATCTTATCAAGCGACTTGATGGCAAGCGAGAAGGGATGGTCAGCTCCAAAATAATCAGCCAGTAATTCTGCCACCTCATCCTTGAAGCTAGCAGGATTCTTAATCAAAAGATTAAATTCAAGCTCATGCTGCGAAGCGTTTTTTATGCTATTAAGCGTAAGATTATTAATTAATGGGTAATTAAACGCTTCATCTAACATCAGTTTAAATTCTTCTTGATAAATAGGGTTCGTCACATTGTGGGTATGCAAGATTAATGATAGCTGCTCATTACTAAACGGATAATTTTCACATAACTCATGGAATAAAACTCCAAAACTGGCTCCACTTAGCTGTTTATCATTCAAGACTAAATAACGGTAGTTAAGCTCCTTTGCTAATTCTCCCCGTTCGCTAACATAATAATCCGTAGATGGCTCAGAACTATTGTCATGCCGAGTTAAAGCGGTATAACTTTGGCGAAAATATCTAGCGTCTAAATCTGTTTCCGCTCCAGCAAATAAATTTAATTCAGAAATGTTAAGCTTATTTTCTTTATTATTAAGAACCAGTTTCTTTAGGTCTCTTTCAGTCAATTCATCACGATTATACGCCACCACTCCGGGAAGACTAGCATTAGCTTTTATCGCAAGAGTAGGATTATCATCAAAGAAATGTGGATAATTAAATAATGGATGGCTAACATCTTGTGGGTCATTAGCTACATAACCAAATAATTCGACTAACTTATCTGGACGTTGCAAACTATTATATTTACCTGTAGATTTGGTAATTGTTGGCTGTTTAAGGTAAATATAAATCCGGCTTTTTGCCCGAGTTAATGCTACATAGTTAAGACGATGCGCTTCTTTATTATCATTATTCACAATCTTGCTACCAGTATCGGTATCCATTACCAGACTAGAAGTAATTTGGTCTTCGATACGGTAATTACTAAAAAACGGACGCCGATAGTTAAAATCATATATTCCATCAAGCTGAATACCACTTTTAAAATATGGACAGAAGAGCACTTCATATTCTAGCCCTTTGGATTTATGCTGGGTAGTGATTATTATCTGCTCATCATCATTATCAAGCCGCACTAGTTCTTCACTATTACCATCAATATCCGTAACGACATTCTCTTGTGCTGATTTTATTCGCTTATTAAACCAGAAAATCAACTCTGCATTATTTTTAAGGCGCTGACTTTCATGGTTAAGTAATTCTGCTAGTTGCCATAAATTAGCTATTGTTCGGCGACTAATAGCCTTAGTAACTCCCAAATGACTATCCGCCTCCATATCTTTTAATAGAGCATAGATCAGAGAAATTATCCCCCGGCTTTCCCAGAGCCCTTTATAGCTAAAAAAGCGCTGCTGCCAAAGCATTAAAACCTGATTATCTACTTCGGTTTTAAGCTGGATGGAGGTTAGTGGCAAATTAAATAACCCTGAACTCAAAGCTTTTATAAACGCTCGCCTATCCGATAAATCAATCAATGAACTAAAAAGATAGAATAAATCAACCGCAGTTTCGGTGGCATAAATACTGCCTAATTTAAGTTCACTGGCACGGATGCCATAACGAGATAAGAAAGACACGATTTCCTTCGCTTCGCGATTTTTAGTAACAAGAATCGCAATTTTCCCGGATAAATCTGGATTTTCATTAAGTAGAGCAAGAATTTCAAAGGTAATACTTAATAATAACTTTTGCTGGCGGACATCTTTAGTCGGTCCACGTACTGCAACTAACTGCACTTCACTATCATAAAAAACAGCATCAACACCTTTTCTGGCAACACAAGCCTTTAACTCGCTTGCTGTAGGTAGCACCAGCTCTGATTCTTTTGCTGCAGCGATTACCGGATAGTAACTAATCCCCTGCCCCAAAAAGCTCTGATTAAGATCAGTAATTTTTTGATTATCGAGATTAAAGAGCTGATTAACAAAATTCATTATATTGGGGTGTGAGCGAAAATTATGCTCCAGCACTAGTTCAGCCCCAATCTGTTTTTTTGCTTCAAGATAAGTATCAACATCAGCACCACGAAAACGATAAATTGCCTGCTTAGGATCACCAACCACGACAACATGACCTCGCGGTGTAATATTAAGATGGTAGATATTACTAAATATCTGCCACTGCATATTATCGGTATCCTGAAATTCATCAACAAAAGCCACCGGAAAATTTTCATATAATTTATCAGCCAATGACGGATTATTTATTACTGCATCAGCAACTTTCTGAATTAACTCATCATAAGAAACCTGAAAATCATTAACTGGTAATACGGGAAATGTTTGTGCCAGATATTCAATAACCGCCGCCATAAATTGAGCCTTGGCAATTCTAAACTCTTCAGGATTATCTGATAATTCGCCATTAGTTAGATAATCAAAAGCCGGACTTGTTCCATTTAGGTTATATTTAATCTGATAGCTATTATTGGCAATTACAAATAAATCCTTAGGAAGTTTAGCCGCTATTGCCGTAGCTAGAGTTAATTGATTCCCACGATTATCAATAAACATTGCAGATAAATTCGCCATAATGGTATCAACAGTAGTAGAAAATTTGGTTTCGGTGGTAATATATTTACGAATAAAGTCCTCAACCAAAGCACTAATCAGCTCAGATTTACTACTAACTAGCTCAAAATCTGCATTTACTCCACAATCAAACTGATAATCATGTAAAACTTTATTACAGAATCCATGAATTGTATAAATTGCTGCCTGATCAAAATTCTGGATTGCTCGATTAAGAATGATAATATCTTTATGAAAATCATATTGTTCACGTCTTCTAATCAGATATTCAGTAAATGGGTCTAGCGATAAATTCTTGATAGCAGCGCTATTATTGTGAAGATAAATCATCTGTGTCATTGTGGATTGGATTTGCTCACTTATCCGGCTTTTTAATTCATCGGTAGCATCATTCGTGAAAGTAACCACCAAAATATTCTCAATACCTAATGGCAAAGAATAATCGTTAGCTTTCGTTCCTTCAAGTAATGCTTTGATAAATAAGCGCTCAATCGTCCAGGTCTTACCTGTCCCGGCACTAGCCTCAATGACATACGCTTGATTTATGGTATCAAAGTTTATCTGTTGTAATGGATGGATTTTCATATCGGTATAGTTAACTTTTTATTCTAAAATTAAATATCAATAATCTTTAATTGAGGCAGATTCTTCATACAATCATCAATAAACTCTTTAAATTTTATAAACCTAGGATCACTATCTTCAATATTTTTAAGTAGATAGAAATTAATATAACCAAAATAATACTCTGGCAAAATTCTTACTAACTTACCAGTTTGTAATTCATTGCGGATATATTCCTCTGGCATTGCGGTAATATGTTTCCCATTTTTAGCAATTATTTTGGCATGCATATAATTACTAACAAAAATATTACTCTTAATTTTTACCTCTGCTAATTTTAGATTATCATTCTCATTATACGCACTTAGTTCATTAAAATTTTCATTTCCTGTCTGACATAAGAAATTATGCTCACCTATTGCTGCCAAGTCATTCAATTTACCATATTTCTCGATATAGCTAGTAGTACAACAAAGAATGATTTTAACTTTATGGATAATCCGTAATTTCTGAGTTTGCTGTCTTGGCACATGCGAAGTTATTGCAATATCATAGTCTTCTTTCAACATATTTACTTCATTATGATGAAAAAGCAGCTTAACTTTTAGCCTTGGATTAGCTTCCGTAAATTTGTCAAGATGCGGGCTAATCGCATAACGGGAAAAGGTTATCGGTAATGCAATATTAAGTTTGCCGCTAATAGTTTTCGCTTCTTTATTGATAAGGCTAAGTATCTGATTAACACGCTGATCATAATCTTTGAATAGCTCGTAGAGTTTGCATCCATCAGGAGTAAGCTCAAAATTACGCACATTTCGCTTAACTAAGCGTAAAGCTAAGCGCTCTTCAAGTTGCTGGATTTTGCGGCTAACTGTTGACTGATTTATATTTAGATGTCTTGCAACTTCGGTAAATCCACCTTTTTTTACAAGACTCACAAAAATGAGAATATCATCATACATTTACGAGTT
Source organism: Neisseriales bacterium (assembly GCA_008017155.1). GTDB lineage: Bacteria > Pseudomonadota > Gammaproteobacteria > Burkholderiales > UBA11063 > Aquella. Next base: position 121,166 of record SSGX01000002.1, read on the forward strand.
ACCTTTTGTTTGCTGCACTCTACTAGTCAATCTAGCAAGACATTCAATGATAAACTTATAAAATAACTGATAACGCCGATCATTTTCATCAATATTGCTAATCAAGTAATAATCTACATAACCGATATGATAATCAGGCAAAATCCTGATTAATTCACCAGATTCTAATTCATCACGGACAAAATCATCAGGAAGTCCAGCGATAGCAGCTCCTGATAGAGCCAGCATTTTAGCTTGTATAAAATTATTAACCGCCAATCGTTGTGGGATCAACACTCTTGTTTCGCTACCTGTATTTTCATTATATAAGACTATAGTTTCTGGCTTGATATCTTCCTGTAAAATTGGCGCAACAATTATATGTTTATCTTCTCTAGTCAGCTCATTAGCAGTATTTCGATTTAATTCTTTCAGCTCAGACAAAGCACCATACTTCTTAGCGTATTCTTTAGAGCAACAAATAATCCCCTTGCTAGTATGAATCTTAATCGGCTTTAATGAAACACGCGGCAAAAATGATACTATCGCAAAGTCAATCGATTCCTTAACCATATTTATTTCAGAGTAACGATAATAGATATTAAGATTAATTTCAGGATTATTACGGATAAATTCACCAATATAGGGCGTAATTGAATAACTTGAAAAAGCAACAGGCAACGCGACATTTAAGGTTACTGACATACTTTTAGTATCAGTATAAAGTTTTGCTAACTGACTCTCAGCGTATTGCTCCTGCCCCTTAAAATTATCATAAAGTAGCTTACCCTTAGATGTAAGCTCAAACTCTCTGGTATTTCGCTTTAAAAGAATAATCTCCAATTTTTTTTCAAGCTGTTTTATCCGTCTAGTAACCGTAGATTGGTTCATGCTCACATATTTGGCAACTTCGGCAAAGCCACCACAATCGACAAGTTTTATATAAAGAAAAATATCATCTAGCATGGGATTCCCATTCATATACTTGATAGAAAATAGCGCAATTAACCATGTAAGCGACTCAGTAACTCACCAATTCGTGCTATATCATTGATAAAACATGAACTATCTGGAATCTCAAAATAATCATTAACAAGCGCAGAAAATACTATATCGCTATTTAATTGTTCCAGCTCATAGTTATTAAAATCAGCCAAATATTTACTTTTTGCCATTCTAAGACTATCTTCTTCGGTATTTTTCAAATTACCTTTTCTATCCGTTTCGATAATCCTTTTGGCATATTCTGTAATCGCTGTTTTATGAATCAATATAGGATAACTAAGACTTCTTAAATAGTATTTGATTAGCATCTCAAAAGTACTAGCAGCTTCTCTAACGTAAACCCGAAAATCCCGAACTTCGCCATTATTACGAATTAATCTAATTAATACCCGATCAGGAGCAAGACCGTTTTCAAAACTAGCCCCATTTTGCAAAATAAGATAACAAATCAGCGCGCGAATTTTTAGCTGATAGCCAACTTCCTCTAGCTTAGTAGGCAACTCCTTATCATTTATCTGTTCAAAGCGAGGAGTAATTATTATCGCATTATCATCAATAAATACACTATTCTGAATTAAGAGACTAATTGTTTCATCACTACGATTTACCGAGTATTCAAGTGAAAATTTAGACTCACTATTACCGCGGTTTTCTTTATAGCATTTATACACATCATTATAATGATTAAATTGTAGCTCACCGATATGGTTATAGGCAAGTACTCCTTTTAGCTGCATGTATTCTGTTAATTCAGCTAGCGTAGCTTTAGTTGAATATGCCTCAAAAAACTTAAACACATCTTTGGCAATGTTCCGATCCAAAATACTAATATTTTCGCGATCTTGAAGCTCAATTTCATTTGTATAGCTAGTAAGTCCGAGTACCCGATAGAGATTTTGATTGGTATAACAAAAGGTATTAACTAATTCTTTTAACGTTGGTTGATAAAAAGTCTGTTTCTGTTCGTCGGTTAACTTGATTGGCGAAGGAGTATTAAAATCCCAGCGTAGATTCTCTACTTTTTCTGTTGTAAGTCTAGCTAGCTTTTGCCAAAACTCCGAATAATTAAAGCTATGGTTATTATAAAACGGATGCAGCGAATGCTGATAAATGATATTCTGATAATTATAGGCTGGTTTTAAAGGGTCTTTCTCATCCCAAAAATTGCTAAAACTCTGCCCAAGTGTATTTATCAATAAGCTTAACACTGGAGATGGCTTAATTTCACTATTATCCGTCTCTTTACGCCCAATATAGCTAATAATTAATCTTTCCCGTGCAGATAATATAGTATCGAGAAAAGCTTGTTTATCTTCAATATTATAGTTACGATCAGCAAGATACCATTCTTTAGCAAGAATACTTAACTGATTTGGTTGATAAATTGCTGGAAATTCACCAAAACTAATCCCCAAAATATAAATCACACGGTATGGAATATTTCGCATATACTGCATTGAAGCGCAAGTAATTCTACTTTCAAAGCGAATTTTACTTTTAATTTCCGACATATAATCATCAATCACCTGATTAACAATCAATAGATTTATTGCCAATTCAGAATTAATCTCAAGTATTGCACCAATAAAATTATTTAAAAGTAATTCTGCTTCAGAATCATTTAATAGCTGCGTCTGCAATGAAGTAAAAAACTGATGTAATTCCTCAATTGTAAACTCACGATATACGTTCTGCTCCAGATAAAAAAACTTGCGAATCTGAAATAATATATCAATTAGCTCAATCAGTCTATTACATAAGTGAATTTGCCCACTATCAATATTGTCATACGGAGCAACTATATTCTGATTAGACCGATAAAGTGGAACTTGATTATTAACAAGTAGAACTTCTTCGTTAAGACAAGCACCCAAAATAACATTTTGCAATAAAGATTTAAAGCTATGCACTGAATAATTTTGATAACCATAGGGTGCATAATCAGCCTCATCAAAGCCGAAATTAACCCGATTATCTATAAGCCATGCTTTTATAGTCTCAATATCATTATTGTCCAAATCAAGACTAACCCTGATTTCTGACTGCATCAATAGCTCAAGCAAATAATTAACCGGCAGATGATACGGCATATTTAATAATAGCTTAAGGGTTTCAAGAATCTTATAGTTTCGCTGTTCGCGATGCCCGGTAATGTGATAAGGTAATTTAAGATGAGTACCCGAGGGACTGCAAACACTCTCATTATCAAAAACAGCACGGATATAGGCAGCATAATCATCAATATCTGGCGCAGTAATTAATATATCTTCCGGAATTACTCCATTCGCATTTGAGAAAATAGCCGCCAACTCATTAAATAAAACCTGTACTTCGCGCATCCGATTATGACAAACATTTATCTTCACACTTGATTGCTTATTTGGCAAATCATAGATGCCATCACTTGCGGATGATTTTAGCTCAACTGGATCTACATAAAGAGAGCTATTTAGACTAAGGCGATATTCGTTTTGTACCCGATATTTTAAATGCCGAATATCATCCTGAATTATCCCAAGCATGGTAGTTGGTTTTTCTTTAGCCGCTGATTCTGCCCTAAAACTATATACTTCAATTTCATTCGCGCGAAGAAGCTCAATAAACTCTCTGGACTGTTGCCCTAGATTAGCTAATAATGGATTACCATCTAGAAGGTATAAATCATCGAGACTCAAATCTGGCTTTTTCAAGCGCTTTTTCTCGAGACTTGCCCGCGCCTTAGTTGATAATAGATCACCGTAATATTCATATGAACACGGCTGGTAATACCAATAGACTGGGACTTTCTGACTGATTTTAACAATTATCTCTAACTGTGATGGATATACCGAGGTTAACCCAAAAATAAATAATCGACCTGGTAATTTTAAATCTGCTTGCTCCATGTCAAGATTGGCAAAATATTGATAAATATCAATAAAAATCTTCCGCTTAGCAATTATCTGCCGCAGATGAAGAAAAATCTGTTTTTGCCAATCAGGTAATTTTGCCCGTTCAAGATTAATTAATTCATGGGTTCTTAGATAAAGATATTCATGAAATATCTGTTGCAGTTCTTTTGCCAACTGATAAACGCGGAATTTATTAATCTCATCATCAATAAAGATATAATTTTTTAATTCATTATTTTCATCATCAGAAAAACTAGCATTTAATAAATACTCATAGATGATGAACTTAGATTGATTAAAATCAAATATTTCTGCTTCTGGATTATTTGCCAGATAGATATTCTCCAATACCGTACCAAGCAGTACCACAAAATCAAGATTCGCGCAAATACCATCTGCCCTCGTTACCCGATCCCGCAGATAACTCGCGAAGGCATGATTAGGTACAATTACCTGTAATTTCTCAAAAATATTGCTATGCGGTAACTCACTCAAATGGGCATGAAAAATATCAAACAAACCCGGAAAATTATTTTCTTCACCAAGTTCGCTACTTTGAAAAAATATTATATTATTAGACATTATTTTATTGAAAAACTCTCATGAAGCATTGATTTTACTACCAAGTTATCCACCGCTATTATGTCAAGAAATATTTTAAATTATTTTTTTGCTTGACTTTTGTTAAGTTATTGATTTAACTTAATTTGATCATAGAAACCAGTTATCCACAATTCAGGTAAATGCAAGTTATAACAAGGTATTTAGCGAAATAAAAAATAGTTATCCACAGAGATATCCACAACTTTTGTGGATAAACAAAAAAAGCCGAACTATACGGTAACTTAGGTCAAAGATAACTAAATAAGCTATCCGCTGTTTAAAACTTGTCCATCATTTTAACATAGGAAATTAGCGAAGGAAAGAAGTAAAAAATATTGCTATCTGACTTCACTGGCAAATATAAAATAGCCTATTTATGAGATTAGGAATTGGCAGACGCCGTTTTATATCTGGAGATGCCCCAGATAATAAAGCACCAAACAACGATAGCAATGCCGATTTGTTCCGAATAAGTATCTAGAAAATCACTGCCTTTGGCAAGAATCTCACTAACTCCGAAACTATTAGTAGCCATGAGACCAGCTAACTCAAAGAAACCAACAATAAATGCAAGTATTCCAGTTGAGAAAAGCATAATACGGTTATAGACTAATAATCTTTGCTGATTAGTATTAAAGCTTCCATATAGCTTGGAAATAAAGATGCTATCAAATGAATCGGTAAGTATCATGCCACTAGCAAAAGAAATCGGTAGTAACATGATGCTCCAAACAGAAATACCACTTAAAGCTGAGCTAGCAGCAATACCAAGTAAGGCAATCTCGGTAGCAGTATCAAAGCCAAGTCCAAAGAGAAAGCCAACCAAGTACATTTTTAATGGGCGATCAACAAGATTTAAAATTTTCCGCGTAAGAAAACTTATTATCCCAACAGCTGGTAGATGATTATGTGAATGACTTGAAGCATGAAATAAAGACCTCAAATTCATGAATCCAGTTAAAAATAGAAAAGTAGCCGAAACAACAGTACCTATTATGCCGCCATAATCGCCAATATTTCCCAATGAACCTTTAAACTGAATAACCCCAAGCACTATTAATAAAGTAAGCACAAAAACAATCGTCGAATGCCCAAGAGCGAAAAATAAGCCTGTCGTATAGCTTTTTCGATTCTCTGAATTGAATTTCCGGGTAATATTATCAATTGCGACGATATGATCTGCATCAAATCCATGACGTAGCCCAAGGGTAAAGGCAATAAACACCAGTGATAACAGCTTGACATTGCCAAGTGTAACCATTAAATTAAGTAGCCATACCGCTAAAGTAATTATACCAAGGAGTAAGAGTAGTTTTTTTGCCGACATTTGTCTGATTCTTTATAAATGAAGCTCTGGATCAGCCAAGATTTTTTGAGAAACTTGAGAAACTCCAGTTAGAATAGCTTGGGAAACTTCACTTTCAGGTAAAGCCACTGAACCTTCAACCCCCCAAAATTCAACATTAGCAATATTAATTCCAAGCTCTTTAGCTAATGCCAATGAAGCCGAAACACCCAGACTATGACTAGATAACATGCCACTAAAACCGATAATCTTGCTCGCCTGTAATTTATAAATACTACCAGGGATCTCGAGATTCGTCTTAACCATGTCAATTAAAATAATTTTTTGATAGTCACTAAGTAGCCAGTTTATCAGATTGATTCCGGGACGATCAGCAACTTCAAGGGTCAGAAGATTTTTTGCAACCATTTCTCTGACTGCAGGAACTTGCTCCAACTCCTCCACTACCAGCCAACCGGCCCTATCATCACCAAAGGGTGAACCAATCCCAAGGATTAAAGTTTTTATCACTGGCGCGTAATATTAAGCGTTAAAAAATGAGCAGAGCAAGAAATACACGGATCATAATTCCGAATAACCATCTCGGCATGGAGACGTAATTCATCATCTGGTTTATCTAAGCCAAATGTCTCCAAGGAAGAGCGTAAATTTGCTTCGATACATGGCAAATTCTGCGAAGTTGGTGCAGAAATCCTGATTGCTGTAGCATAACCGCGTTCATCAAGCTGCACATGATCAATCTGGATTCCACGTGGCGCTTCAACAGCCCCCCAAGCATTGGCAGCTTTTGGAGTATATTCTAGCGCAGGTTTATCAGTATAGGTATAGTTACGGCAAATTTCAAGCGCGCGTTCAATTGCCCAATAGCCCTCTATCGAGCGGGCAATTATAGAATGAAACATATTGCGGCTTGGCCATTTGATTCCAGTAGCATTCGCCATTTCCTGAATATGCGGAGGCAAGCGATCAAAATTAAGATTAATCCGCGATAAAGGACCGAGCAAAATTGGCTCACCAGCAATTGTTGTTGAATGTAGCGCAGTTGACTGACGCGCATGAAATTCACGAAAATGCTCATCATAATCATTGATATTAAATGTTTCACCATCACTAGTAATAACTTCTGTCGCGAAAACTGGATACTCAGTAGGATGACGGAGACTAACCATTTTAAATGGAACTTCAGCATCAGGGAATGGCAATTGACTAAACCACTCAACAACATCCTTAGCATCTTTCAGTGCTGCTTCAAGCTTCGGAATCAATGCCGCAACTTCTTCTTCACGCGGTGCACGATAAAATCCACCGACTTTCATGCCATTTGGATGAACTGAGCGCCCACCAAGAAGTTTAAGAATTTCATTTCCCAAATGTTGTAATCGGACGCCACGGAGTACCTCATTTGGATAATCTTTTGCCATCTCAATCCCAGAACGATAATTAAGAAAATCAGGTGCAGCCAGTAAATGAGTATGCAAATAATGTGATTCAATCCATTCACCAAGAAACATTAATAAACGCATATCATAAATCCAAGGCGTCAATTCAACCCCAAATGCAGCTTCATAAGCATTCGAAAATCCAGCCTGATAAGCTAATGGGCAAATTCCGCAAATCCGGGCAACCGCATCAATCACTTCATTTGGTTCACGCCCTTCAAGAAATTTCTCAAAATAACGTGGTGGCTCATAAATCCTCAATTCACACTTGGTGATTTTACCAGCCGTAATTTCCAGATCAAGTGCCCCCTCACCTTCTACCCGGGCAAGAATTGGAACTTCAATTTTGGTAGTGCGATTTTCAACGTTCATAACTTTTACCTAACCCATGATAATTATTTATATAAAATATCCACTATGACTGCATCGGAATATGAAGCCAATAATAAGGAGCCTTGCGACGCAGTTATTGCGAGATAGTCCGAGCAGTTACTCCATGAAATGTTATTGCTTGACTATTAATATGATGAAATTTATGCTTAATTTGTTCATCACTTAGTCCCATTTCTTTTAGTTTGGCTATCATTGCATCCATATTGGCATATTTTGCTGGACCATAACAACCATAACAGCCACGCCCAAGCTTTGGACATATCGCATCACAACCATCAGCAACCACCGGACCAAGACATGACTCATTCTTCGCAACCATCACACAGGTAACTCCAGCATGCTTACAGGTCGTACAAACTGGATCAACATTTTTTTCTGGTTCAACACCAAAAAGTATCTGACGAATCGCACGTAAAATTTGCCCGGTATTAATTGGACAACCCGGTAATTCAAAATCAACCTTAACATATGCACTAATTGGCTTGGCGGTTGCTAAATCACCCTCAATAATTACCTCAGTCTCTTCTGGGTAAACATCATGTTGCCAATGGCGTAATTCTTTCTCATCGGTAAAGTTGCGTAGAGCTTGTATTCCACCAGTCAAGGCGCAGGCACCAACTGAGAGGACATATTTAGCTTTAGCGCGCACCATTTCAATTCTATGCACATCATGGTGGGTATTTACGCTACCCTCGATTATCGCCAGATCAACTTCAGCAAACTCATCTAGTGGCCCGGCTTCGGCAAAATGAACAATATCAACGATCGTTGCCAATTCAAGTAAGGACACAGCATCATTAATCAATGCTAGCTGACAGCCATCACAAGAGCTAAACTTATGCACTGCTATTTTGGGACGCTTAGCAAAATTTATTAGTTTATCAGGCGTTGACATCTTATAATCCTTTCACTGCAAGGAGTTTTTCACAAGCTGGGTATGGATACACAGCACCATCCTTACAAATAAATTGCGAACCAAGCTGACAATGCCCGCAGTGCCCAATTGCGCATTTCATACTCCGCTCAAGACTTAAAAATACATTATCTGGCTTCGCGCCAGCTTTGATAAACTCCTTGGCAACGGCCAACATCATTGGCTCTGGACCTACTGTCATTACCACACTATTGGCAAAATCAATATCAAGCTCAGGGATATAGGCTGTCACAAAACCTTTTTTCCATTCCCATTTACCATTATCCACAGGATCTTCATTACTGGTAGCCATCATTACTTTAGTATCTGGAGAGTTATGCCAGCGTTCATACATATCCTGATAAATTAGCCAATCCTGACTTTTGATACCATGAATCACTCTTAATTTACCGTACTCATTGCGATTTTGTAAAACTTCCTCGGTTGCTGCCACCAAAGGTGCATTGCCAAGCCCGCCAGTCACAATCACCACATCCTTACCCTTAGCTTCAGCCATTGGCCAGCTGGTACCAAATGGCCCGCGGACACCAACTTTATCGCCAGTTTGGAGTTTCATCATTCCCTTGGTTACTCGTCCAACAACCTGTATTGTATGCTCGAAACGTCCTTTTTGGTGATTGCGGTCATTAACAATCGAAATAGCAACTTCGCCCACACCATAAAAGTAAATCATGTTAAATTGTCCGGGGCGAAATGAATATTTGCTATCAAGTTCAGGATCAATAAATTTTAAGCGAATAGTAAAAATATCGTGGTGATCTTTTATAAATTCAACAATTTCTGCTTCATGCGGGGTATAGGCATCATTGGTATATAGCATAATCTTCTCTCTTATTTGCAAATCGTGTTGATTTCATCAACTACGTCAATTTTAACTGGACACCATGTTACACAACGCCCACAACCAACACAGCCTTTGGTTCTAAATTGGTCACGCCAAGTTGAGAATTTATGGGTTAGCCATTGACGATAACGATATTTAGGATTTTCGCGGTAAGTTTCGCCATGAGTGTAGCTATGATCGATGCTAAAGCATGAATCCCATTCCCGTGTATGTTCGGTTTCAGTACCCAATACATTTGGAATATCTCGTTCAGTATGGCAAAAGCAGGTTGGACAGGAATTAGTGCAGCTACCACAGGATAAACAACGGCTAGCAACATCATCCCACGCCTCATGTTCAAGATTTGCCATAAGCTTAGCTTCCACCTCTTTAATTGGTGGCAATTGCTTATGCTGCATCTGTGCGGCATTATCAATTAAATTAAGTGCATGCTCCACTTGCGCACCAGTTGCTGCATCAACTTCAAGGTATAATAATAATTCACGTCCTTTATCCGAACCAATCTCAGCAACAAATCCAGAATTAATCTCGGTTAATGCCAAATCATAACCCTTATCTGCTCGTGGATAATCACCTAAAGCCACACAAAAACAGTTAAAATGTGAAGTGCCACAATTCATCGCAATGATAAACTGATTTTCACGCCGTTTGCTATAACGAATATCATTATATGAATTATGTTGAAATACGCGATCTTGAATCTCTATTCCGCGTAAATCACATGGTCTGACACCAAATACAGCTATTTTTTCGACATCCACAACTGACTCAAAACCAAGTTTGCCAGAATCATCACGCTTCACTTTCCAAACCGTTTCTTTTGCCTTAAATAGCATGGGTTTAACCGATGCTGTCGGTACAGTAAAGCCAAATGCCTGCGGATTCTCCGTTTTCGTAATTTGATAATGACCCGGCTTTTGTTCATCAACATAGCCCCATGGCAGATCTTCTGCCTTACGGATGGGTGCATAACTGATACCTCCTTCGAGATGGCGCGGCGCTAGACATTTATAGCCATTTCCTTCGAAGTAGCTAAGTATCTGATCAATTTTGGTATGTGGAATAAAGTAATAATGACTCATGGGATTTTCGCCAAGTAGATTTGATATTTCAATATTATATCAAAATAAACCATTAATAGCTACAATATTTATAAGGTTATTAACCCACCAAACCAGTAATCTATTTACTATTTGTACTTCCCATTATTAGTATCTAAAATAATCTGCAAAAATAGTTGACAGCTAAAACAGCTCTAGAATAAAATAGCTTACGTAAACAAACGTTTTATCAATCAAGATTATGGCAACAAATATTCATTTATCATTTACAGTAGCAGATAAGCATAATGTCTGCTTTGCCGATTCTTTTCTATTACAAGCATTTCTTCTATCTTGTTGTTGCTGTTGCAACTAATCTAACTATTCATTTATCATTCGATAGCTATTCGTAGCATAAATATTTTTTATTTTAATAAATTTAACTTAATCTATACTAAGGATTGATCATGACTACAGCTACTTTCCGTAACCGTATTTATAATAGTATTACTGAAACCATTGGCGCTACTCCCATAGTTCGCCTACATCAAATAGAAAAAAAATATCAGCTAAAAGCCCAACTACTAGCAAAACTTGAATTTTTTAATCCACTAGCATCGGTGAAAGATCGAATTGCCTTGAATATGATTGAGACGGCGGAGAAAGAAAAAAAAATTACTCCGGGTGAAACATTACTAGTAGAACCAACTTCAGGAAATACCGGAATCGGATTAGCTTTTATTGCTGCAGCTAAAGGTTATCGGCTGATACTTACCATGCCTGAAAGTGTATCGATTGAACGCCGTAAAATGATTTCCCACCTAGGGGCTGAATTAGTTCTAACCCCTGCTGCCGAAGGTATGAGTGGTGCAGTCAGAAGAGCAAAAGAAATAGCCGAAGAGCAAAAAGCTTTCCTAGTTGGACAATTTGATAATCCAGCAAACCCAGCGATACATCGTCAAACAACCGCTGAAGAAATTTGGGCTGATACCAATGGTGGTGCGGATATTCTAATTGCTGGAGTTGGTACGGGTGGCACAATTACTGGTATTTCCCAAGTAATCAAATCAAGAAAACCATCATTTAAAACAATTGCCGTAGAGCCAAGTGCCAGCCCGGTCTTATCAGGTGGGAAGCCAGGACCACATAAGATACAAGGTATCGGAGCAGGATTCGTTCCATCGATTTTGGATACAAAAATCATTGATGAAATCATTCAGATTAGTAATGAAGATGCATTAGAAAAAGGACGTGAACTTGCACGTGTAGAAGGAATCCCAGGCGGAATTTCATCTGGTGCAGCACTAAAAGCAGCAATTGAAGTTGCTTCACGGGAAGAAAATGCGGGTAAACAAATTGTCCTGATTATTCCATCATTTGCTGAACGCTATTTATCTACGGCATTATTCATTAACCCGGACGAACAATAACATGCTGGAACTTATTCGCCATTATCAGAAACAAGATCCAGTACGTCCATCCGTACTGGAAGTAATTCTGGTTTATCCAGGTTTTCATGCTATTTTATGGCATAGGCTAAATCACTGGCTATGGAAACATAAATTTCGGCTAAGCTCGCGGATTTTTGCCCATTTAGCACGCTTTTTAACCGGGATAGAAATTCATCCGGGAGCAATAATTGGCAAAAATCTATTTATTGATCATGGTATGGGAATTGTTATTGGCGAAACAACTGTGATTGGCAATAATGTGACAATCTTTCATGGCGTAACTCTTGGTGGGCTTGGTATTCCATCGACTGCAAATACCAAGCGTCACCCAACAATTGCGGATAATGTAATTATTGGCGCTGGCGCAAAAATTCTTGGCAATATCAAGATTCACTCCAATGCCAAGATTGGACCAAATAGTATCGTAATGCAAGAAGTAGCTGGAAATGTTACGATTAGTTCGCCGGTTGCTAAAGTTACCAAGTCGGTTGAAGATTGGGTAATTTGATCATTCACCAAAGAGCATCAAAATAATTGAAGCAATCAAAAGAATACCCATGGTTACATTAAATATCTGCAAGTATCGTGGGTTATTCAGATAGCGCCTAACTGCAACACCACCAAAAAGCCAGAAAGCAATACAAGGAACACCAACTAGAAAATAAATAAGGCTGATAATAATAACCTGTGACACCATCGGTAAAGTTATTACCGTAAATGCAGAAACAGCACCAATTGCCATAACCCATGCTTTAGGATTTACCCATTGGAATAAAACTGCCTTAAAAAAAGATAATGGACGATGCGCAGATTTAACTTCTTTTAGCGAGCTACTAGAACGGATTATTTGATAAGCAAGATATAACATATAAATTGCCCCGATATACTTGATAATCTGATGTAAAACTGGAAATTTGGCAAATACCCCGGCAAGTCCCATTCCAACCAGAAACACCATTGCCGAAAAACCAAATAAGATACCAAAATAGTGTGGTAACGAACGTTTAACCCCAAAATTAATCCCAGACATCAACATCATCAGATTATTAGGTCCTGGGGTTATCGAACTTGAAACACAAAATAATAATAGCGATAAATAATATTCCACATTTAATCCCATATAGTAATAACTCATATCGGATTTAAGTATTTATTGGATAATCCATCTAAATCAAGATCTTTATGCACTTAAGTTAAGCTTTCTTCATTTTACAAATAAAGCCTTGAGTTTTAATGCCACATTTACTAAAATAATCAAGGCTGGAACCTCCACTAATGGTCCTACTACACCAGTAAAGGCTTCTGGTGAATTTAAGCCAAATGTAGCAATAGCCACCGCAATCGCCAGTTCAAAATTATTCCCAGCCGCGGTAAATGCTAAGGTTGTAGCACGTGAATAATCTGCACCAAGCTTTTTACTAATAAACATCCCAAGTACAAACATGATGGCAAAATAGATAACTAATGGAATCGCTATTTTTATTACATCCAGCGGTATTGAAAGGATTACCTCACCTTTTAAGCTAAACATTACAATTATGGTAAATAATAATGCTACAAGTGTTAAATAACCAATCCGGCTTACAAATTCGTTCTCATACCAAGTGTGTCCTTTTATTTTTGTTAATATAAAACGCGCACAAAACCCGGCAATAAATGGAATCCCTAAGTAGATGAATACACTTTTTGCAATCTCAGCTATACTGATATTAACTTGATAGGCATTTAATCCTAATCTAGAAGGCAACCAGTAAATAAAAATATAAGCATAAATGCTAAATAGTAGCACCTGAAAAATACTGTTAAAGGCTATCAATCCAGCACAATACTCTCTATTACCACCAGCTAGGTCATTCCAGACAATTACCATTGCAATACATCTAGCTAGTCCAATAAGTATGACCCCAACCATATAATTCGGTTCATTATGCAAAAATATCAGTGCTAAACTAAACATTAATATTGGACCAACAACCCAATTTAAAAGTAATGATACCCACAGTACCTTAACATCTTTAAATACCAATGGCATTTCAGCATAATCAACTTTGGCTAATGGTGGGAACATCATCAATATCAAGCCAATTGCGATTGGTATATTGGTCGTACCAACACTATAGCTATTTATAAATGTGGGTAATGAAGGTATAAATTTACCTAACATTAAACCGATAAACATTGCCAAAAATATCCATAGCGTTAAGAAGCGTTCTACAAAGGCAAGTTTCTTCATTCCCATCTCTTTATTAATTGAGGCAATTCATTTTGTAGATAAGTGCTGATTTCATCACGTACCTTGCGATAAACTACTAATTTTTCTTCTTCATCAACGAGACTCATCGCTAATTTAGGTGGATCTTGAAATGAATGGTGTAATTTTTGAGCCAAACCTGTAAATAATGGGCAAGATTCATTGGCATGATCACAGACTGTCAATACAACATCAAATTTGATATGGCTTAGTGTTTCGACATGTTTGCTACTGTGCTGAGACATATCAAGCCCTAGCTCTTCACATACTTTTATAGCATAAGAGTTCATTCCATGTGTTTCAATGCCCGCAGAATAAAAATTATGCTTGGGGTATAAATTTCTAGCTATAGCTTCGGCCATTTGGCTACGACAAGAATTGCCTGTACATAAAAATAAGATATTTAGCACTGTGTGCCTCCATTTAATGATTTACTTTTAATTTTCATTTGCTCTAATAAATTTTGCTCATCATTTTTTATGATAAAATCGACTAAAGCATTGCCAATACTACTTAATTGGTAATGTTTCCACTTAGCTGCCTTACGAGAAGTAACTAGTCCTGACTGTTCAAGTTCTTTTAGATGTCTTGATAGATTGGAATTTGATAATTCAAAACAGTCTTCAATATGGCAAAGGCAAATATCAGGATTTAATGAAATGATTAATAAGATTTCAAGTCTGTTCTTTTCGCCTAAAGCTTTAAATATCTTTTCCATATCAATCCTTATAAATTTTTTGGCAAACTAAATGCTTCTGATTCACTATATCTCTGTACCAGATAGTCCATATTTCCTCGCAATAAAAGCGTGAACTTAAATAACTCCTCCATAACATCGACAACCCGTTCTTTATAAGAAGACTCTTTCATAGTCCCATCATCATTAAATTGCTCATAAGCCTTAGCTACAGAAGATTGGTTTGGAATAGTAAACATCCGCATCCAGCGCCCAAGAATACGTAAATTGTTAACTGCATTAAAAGATTGTGAACCGCCACATACCTGCATCACTGCGAGCAATTTGCCTTGTGTAGGTCTAACTGCTCCTATGCTTAGAGGAATCCAATCTATCTGGTTTTTTAGTATAGATGATATGTTACCGTGTACCTCAGGAGAAATCCATACCATAGCCTCACACCAATCAACCAAACGGCGCAACTCTTTAACTGGTGCAGGCAACTTTTCAAAATCTGCTGTTTGGGTTAGACTAATATCAGCTAAAGGTAGGTTAGCGGGGTTATAAAATTGGACTTCGGCACCAAATGCCTCAATTATCCTAGCCGCTTCTTCAGCTAATAACTTACTATATGAGCGTTCACGTAATGAGCCATAAAGAAATAATACTTTAGGAGGATGTTTGGGGATCTCCCGACTATGAAAAAATAACTGATCAAGTACATTATCTATAGTATGATTTGGTAACATGATATTGCCTATTAAAGTAACTACCCGCAATTATATCATATTTGCACATATATGCAAATATGATTTTAGATAGGGGAATTTAACAGACAATAGTGATTTCTTCTATTTCAAAATTCATCCTAACGGCGTTAAAATAACTCTTATTACAATAATTCGTTAGGAATTTATCATGCCACTATTACTATTTATTTTATTGAATATAATATTTTTTACTCTATACAATAGAACAAAATACCTTTCTTATACTCTTTTTGGAGTATTCCTAATTCTGTGGCTAGCAATTTTCATACCGCATACAATCCATTATATTGCCAATGTAAATTTTTAGGAATAGACCATGAACTATAATAAATTACTGAATTTTTTTGATATGCTAATCATTGTAGCCCTTTGTACTACACTTCTAATTGCATTTTCTTACCAATTTACGGTAAATGATCTGCCATGTGCAATGTGCGTCATGTCTCGAATGGGCGTGTATGCAATGAGCTTTGGCTTATTGGCTAATCTCCTTTTATCACGTAATACGAAAAATTATCTTCTAGTAATAATTGCAGGATTAATCCAAATGGCAATAAGTCTGGAATTTATTGTCCGCCATATTGTCCCCGGCAGTGGTTCTTATGGTAGTCCAGTATTTGGTTTACATATGTATAGCTGGAATTTTATCTTTACGGTACTAATTATTATTTATTGCTGTATTGCTGGATTAATTAGTAACAATATAAGCAACAATCAAAATAAGCCAACACTAATATTAAAATTAATCATAGCATTACTTTTCTTAACTTTATTTGCAAATACCATTAGTACTTTCGTTGAATGTGGAATATACTCATGCCCAAGTGATCCGCATAGCTACTGGCTACTTGATTTATTACATCGTTAACGAACTTAATTACGCGCATAACCTTGTTATTTATAATGCTTATATGATACAATTTAATTATAATAAACTAATAAGGAAAAATTATGTGTGTAACCTGTGGCTGTGGTGATGATACTAATACTCATCACCACCATCATAATCATGATCATACGCACCATCACGAACACCATCAGCACAAAGATGCAGTAAATCTTGAAGCAGAAATTCTTGCAGAAAATAAGCAATTTGCAAACCAGAATCGTCTACTCTTCAAATCAAAAAACGCATTGGCACTAAATTTAGTTTCAAGTCCAGGCTCAGGTAAAACTACCTTACTTGAAGAAACAATTAAGCAACTAAGCAAAAAACATAAAATCAATGTCATCGAGGGTGATCAGCACACTGAGCTTGATGCTGACCGAATCCGTAAGGCTGGTGCAAATGCCTATCAGATAAATACTGGCAAAGCCTGCCATCTTGATGGTCATATGGTAGGACATGCTTTAGAACATCTAGATATTGATAACAATAGCTATGTATTTATTGAAAATGTGGGTAATCTGATTTGTCCGGCGCTATTTGATCTTGGTGAACACGCCAAAGTTGTACTTATTTCGGTAACTGAAGGCGAAGATAAACCACTAAAATATCCAGATATGTTTCTTGGGGCGGAATTAGTCATTATTACCAAGACAGATTTATTACCATATCTGAAATTTGATCTAGAGCAATGTATTACAAACATTCAAAAAATCAACTCAAAAGCAAAAATAATTCCGCTATCGGTCAATGATCCAAATAGCCTTACTAACTGGTTTAACTGGTTGGCAACAGCACAGCAATTTTATGCCTGAATAATTGTGAATCAGAATTTGGCAACCCGGCTTATTATCAATGGATTGGTGCAGGGAGTCGGTTTTCGCCCTAGCGTTTATCATCTAGCAAATAGATTGGGGCTAAAAGGTTGGATAAAAAATACTGGAAATGGTGTTGAAATCGTTATTTCTTCGTTAGATGCAAGTTACTTTATTCGCGAATTAAGTAATTCCCTACCGCCATTAGCTATAATTGATTCAATTAGCTGTGAAGAATACCATTTATCAACTGCAATTACCGACTTTCACATCCTAGACAGTATCGCAGGCAATATTAGCCAGACAAGAATTGCTCCAGACTGTAAAATCTGTAGCGACTGTTTGATTGAATTATTTAATCCGGAGAGTCGCTATTATCTTTATCCTTTCATCAGTTGTACTAATTGCGGACCACGCTATACGATAATCAAAAATCTACCCTATGATAGAATCAATACTAGCTACAAAGATTTTGAACTTTGCAGAAACTGTAATGATGACTATAATAATCCAGCCAACCGACGTTATCATGCTGAAACTAGCTGTTGTAAAGTCTGTGGCCCCAGCTATAATATGGAGCTGGAGAAAGTAGCAAACTATATCCAAGATGGAAAAATAATTGCGCTAAAAGGAAGTGGTGGTTACGTCCTTGTCGGGGATGCAAAAAATTGCGAAGTAATTCCCAGATTAAGAACAGCAAAGAAGCGTGCCAAAAAACCGCTCGCAGTCATGGCATTAAATACAGCTTCGATTCGCTATAACTATGCCGAAGTAAATGCACAGGAAGCAACATTACTTGAGACTAATACTAGTCCAATTGTCATATTAAAGCGAAAGAAGCAGTCTTCACTTCCGGCAAATATTGCTCCAGAACTAGATACTCTCGGTATCATGCTTGCCCATAGCCCGGCTTACTATTTGCTATTTTATTATCTTCTTGAAAAACCTAGTGGTTATGAATGGCTAGAAAAGCCAAATGATAAACTATTAATTGTAACTAGTGCCAATCTATCTGGTGAGGCGATCATTGCCGATGATATGCTAGCAGAAGAAGCGTTGCCTGGGATTGCTGATTATATAATTAGCCATAATCGCGAAATAACCGTTCCCGTTGATGATAGTGTGATGAGGATGGCAGGTAAACATAAAATAACGCTTCGGCATGCTCGAGGACTTACCCCACTAAATTACAGCTTCAATTATGAGCTACCTCAGGTTTTAGGCGTTGGTGCTAGCTTAAAAGCGACATTAAGCTTCAGTAAAGATAATAAAATTCATATTTCGCAATATATTGGTGATCTAAAACAGCTTCCGGTAATCAACTATTACCAGAAAATTTATCAGTATTATTGCCAGCTTTACACCATTAAGCCAGAATTAATTGTTTGCGATCTACATCCTGATTTTTATACCAGCCAATTTGCTATTGAATCTGGGCTACCAGTATTAAAGCTTCAACATCATAATGCACACTTTGCTGCCGTTCTTGGCGAATTCGAAAGCTATGGTTACCTTCTTGAGCAGCGAATCCTTGGCTGCATCCTTGATGGTTACGGTTACGGTAATAATGGTGAAGCGTTAGGTGGCGAATTAATCGAATTTGATTTTAAAACTCTAAAGTTTAAAACTATCTCCCAATTACCTGAATTAATGTCGATAGGTGGAGATCTGGCTGAGAAAGAACCGTGGCGCTTGGCGCTTGCGATGTGTGTTCAGTATGATTTGCCTATACCAGAGTATCTTTTAAAGCAGCCTAATGCTAACATAATTCTGGAAATTCTAAAAGATGGCAATGCGCCCAAAACTACAGCTATGGGACGTATTTTTTCCGGAGTTGCCGCCCTACTGGGAGTTATAACTATCAATGATTATGAAGCAAATGCCGCAATGCTCCTTGAAAGCATGGTAAGCATGCCCGAAACAGATTTTGACATAGTCAGATTAACCGCTGATGGGAAACCGGATATAGCTACTTTGATAAGAAAAGTTTATACTATTGGAGTAACTGAAAACAATCGCCCAAAAGCGATAAATTTATTTTATGGCAGTCTAACTACACTTCTTGATAAATGGATCGTATATCACGCATCATTGCATCGGATTAATCAGATTGCATTATCCGGTGGCTGCTGGCAAAGCCCTTATTTATTAAGCATGATTAGTGATAAATTTCAGCATTCAACACTGGAATTATTAATCCCGAAAGACTTGCCATTAAATGACGAATGTATTAGTTTTGGTCAGGCATGGTATGGTACCAAATATACACTATTAAATGGAAAAGATTCACTATGTGTCTAGCAATCCCAACTCAAATTATTGAGCTTCTGGATAATCAAATGGCTATTACCTCACTATCTGGAGTAAAAAAAGAAATATCTCTTGCCCTACTGATGGACGAAGTTAAAATTGGTGATTATGTTATTGTTCATGCAGGATATGCCCTAAATCGACTAGACGAGGAAGATGCAAAAAAAACACTTGAGTACTTTGCTGAATTACTAAATGAAGAGAATTATAATGAAATACATTGATGAATTTAGAAATTCGCAAGTTGCCAAAAAACTTATTGAAAATATCCAGCGAAAAATAAATCCGGAGCGAAAATATAATCTGATGGAATTTTGTGGTGGACATACCCATGCCATTCACCGTTATGGAATTAATCAAATATTACCAGCAAATATCAAGCTTATTCATGGTCCGGGGTGCCCGGTGTGTGTCCTACCGATACCAAGAATCGATCAGGCAATCTGGCTTGCAAATCAGCCAGATGTGATCTTATGCTCCTATGCGGATATGCTCCGTGTCCCTGGTGATAAGCAAGATAGTTTATTAAAAGCTAAAGCGCGTGGTGCACAAATACAAATAGTTTATTCGGTGCTTGATGCGCTCGAAATTGCGAAAAATCAGCCAGATAAGATGATAATATTTTTTGCTATCGGATTTGAAACCACAACTCCGCCAACTGCACATGCAATTCTTGAAGCAGAAAAAATGGGGTTAAATAATTTCAAGGTATTCTGTAATCATGTTTTAACTCCAGTTGCTATGGCTGCAATCCTTGATGATAATGAGGTAAAGATTGATGGCTTTATTGGACCCTCCCATGTAAGTATTATTGTTGGTAGTGACGCATATCGTGAAGTAGCACAGAAATACCAAAAGCCGGTAGTAATCGCAGGATTTGAGCCACTTGATGTACTGCAATCAATTGAGTATCTGATAGATTTGATTAATAAAAATAAGTCAGATATTATCAATCAATATACCCGCGCAGTAAATCCAGAAGGAAACCTAAAAGCACAAGAGATAATTGCTCGCGTACTTGAGAAACGTCAACAATTTAGCTGGCGTGGACTTGGGCAAATCGCCAAGAGTGGACTAAAGATCCGGCACGAATATGCTAGCTTTGATGCCGAGGTTCAATATAATCTTCCAGAATTTCAGAGTGATGATGTAAAATCGTGTGAATGTCCACAAATTTTACGTGGAATCAAAGAACCCAAAGACTGTAAGCTTTTTGGAAAGGCGTGCACTCCAGAAAACCCAATGGGAGCATGTATGGTTTCTTCCGAAGGCGCATGTGCTGCCGCATTTCAGTATTCATTAATTAGCCGCTAGATAAAGAGAATTTGACAAATGAAGATAAACTACAAAGGAAATATCGATCTAACCATTGGTGCTGGTGGTCGGGCAATGAATCAGCTAATTCATGATTTAATGCTAGCAGAATTTGATAATGAATTTCTCGCTCAACAAGGTGATCAGGCAATTTTGCCGCCAGCAAATGGTAAACTGGCGTTTTCCACCGATAGCTATGTAGTCTCCCCACTCTTTTTTAATGGTGGTGATATTGGTTCATTAGCAATAAATGGCACTGTCAATGATCTAGCAGTTGGCGGCGCAATCCCGCTTTATATAGCTGCAGGCTTTATAATTGAAGAAGGTTTTCCTTTAGCTCAGCTACGTGAAATCGTCAAATCAATGGCGAACGCGGCAAAAACTGCAAATGTCAAAATTGTAACTGGCGATACCAAGGTAGTTGAAAAAGGCAAAGGTGATGGAATTTTTATCAATACCAGTGGGATTGGAGTAGTTGAAAATGACTGGGTGGCAACTAGCCCACAAGATGACGATCTAGTTATCATAAATGGTGCAATTGGCGATCATGGAATGGCGATTATGTCTAAACGCCAAGGGCTTAATTTTGCCTCTGATATTAGTAGCGATTGTGCGGCTCTAAATTCACTTATTACTAGCCTTGCTCCATATCAAAAACATATAAAGGTTATGCGTGATCCAACCAGAGGCGGTGTTTCAGCAGTTTTAAACGAATGGGCAACATTTTATAATTGTAGCTTCGAGATTGATGAAGAAAAGCTCCTAATAAATGAATCAGTGCGCGGACTTAGTGAAATTCTTGGTCTTGACCCATTACACATAGCCAATGAAGGTAAAGTTATGTTGGTAGTTGCTAAGGATTATGCAGACGAAATTTGTACGCTTATGAAAAACCATCCTTTGGGGCAAGAAAGCAGAATCATTGCCAAAGTTAACCCAGCGAATCAAGTAAAAGTAAGTATGAAAACTCTATTTGGTGGATTACGCAGGGTTGATTGGTTAAACGGCGAGCAATTACCGCGAATCTGTTAATCATAAGACTACCTATCTGGTTATAATCTAGATAATACCGTCAAATTATCCTACTCCACAAAAAAATACATCTGATCTGTACTGCTGCTAAATACGATGAGGCTCCTTTTGCATACTAGTGGCTATTCTGCGCCACTCTTTTAAATCTAGAAAAGTATTCTCCACAAGATGCCTTAATTTGTATGGTCCATTATCGTATTTACGTAAAATCTTGTGATTCTTCTTCGGAGGTATTACTGATTCCATGCCAAATTCAATTGTAGAGTCTATAATTTCATTAGGGGCTAGACAATCAAAACACATTTAAAGGTCTGCTAATACATTGTAGCGGGGCTGAACTGAAGTTTCATGATTCATAAAAATAAGTATATAAATAGTTCAAAGATTTCAGAAGCTAAATTTAGGGAAATAGTTAAGTATTTTATTGCAGATTTATCAGCAACATAAATAGCAACTTTATGCGGAATTAGTAGACGTAATGGAAATTCGCTATAGAATTTATGATTTCTGTAATTCAGAATCTATCCAAAACCAGAGATCTTCAATACAAATCAAGGCTCCTGCTTCACTGCACAGGCATTTATTGATGTTCTACGCCATAACCGGATAAGTATCAGTATGGATGGATGTGGTCGTGTACTGGATAATATTTTTATAGAACGATTCTGGCGCAGTTTGAAACAGGAAAAGATCTATTTACTTGAGCTTAACTCTCTGGCTGATACCAAAACACCAATAACGGAATTATGGATTTTTACAACTATAGGAGAAAGTACCAATCATTAAATTACAGGGTTCCACATCAAATCTATTGTGGGATAAATCAATAAAATTTAAAGGTTTAGATTTTATATCTTAAATTTAAATAAATTTGTATTATTACCTAAGTCGACCACTATACATCATCCTGACTATTTGTTAAATTACCCAACTCTTTATCAAGAATAATAACACTAGGCTTCCACAAACTTCTAGGCATATAGTCTTGAAGTCCAAGTTCTTGTGCCTTTTTGATTAAAAGTTTAGTATTTGAGCCATGAATTCCAAATTTTGGACACAAATTCTCACTTACGATTCGCGCCAGAGTTCCACGTTTTATATTCAAAATCTGGGCAGCGTACTCCTGTGGAATCCCTTGTAATAGAAGATAAAGTATCTCGTGTTGGCGTGGAGGTAAATCCAGCGGTGGGCTATCTTTAGGAATAGAAAATGATTTTGGTTTTTCTTTATTGCGGTCTAATAAGGATGGTAAGTCAAACATTTTAAATTCAATCGACATACTTTGTACTGCGACTACCTCCCCAGATGGATGCAAAATCGGCGTATAAGTCTCAAGAAATGAGCGATAGTGTTGGTTATATGGAATTAAGTCAATAAATTTCACAATTCTTTTATGCTTTACTGAAGTTAGTAATAGCTCATGAATCTTATTACAAGAAGTTTTAATTTCATCCATATTGAGGCTATAGTTTTCCCCTGCTAATTTCTTAAGCATTTCATCATTAATTTCAGCATAGGATAATCCAATCATTTCATTCTGAGAAGTAAATCCAAGATCGAGCATATTTCTTCTAGTACAAATAATGCATTTTCCATAGATATCAAATAAAGTTGAAAATGAATCATGATTTACCAAATAATTAAACGAGGGAATAATATAATCTTTCACGTACTGATTACGCTCTAAATCAGATAACACTTTTCAATCCTATAATTTTAAATATAAAAAATATATTTTCAATCAGAATTATACAATGTATTTTAGCCCCTTAAGAAGCTCTCTTGCCATTTTAGAAGGCATTGGAGTTTGAAGACGATTAGAATCCTTGTGTTTAAAAGGTACGAGAATGTAGCATTTTATTAACGGAAAAATGGCCTCCACTTAAAAAGTAGATGACCATTTGTGGAAGAAACCTGACTATAGACAATCAACATTAGAAAGTATGACTAAACCCCGCTGCTATAGTGTTATTATTGATGTAGCGTGGACCATTGCTTTGTAAGTATGCATCTGCACCAGAAGCTGTATTGGCTCCACCATTAGAAGCATTTGCCATCATGATTGAATTTTGATTAGCATTACCATAGACAATTTGCCCTACGTTTACAAAGGCTATCGTGCGTGGAGTAATATTCCAATCCAGCTCAGCAACAAGCTGCTGATAGCCTGTGCCACCGATTTGGTTATTTCCACTTATTACATCCCACGCTGATCCGCCAGCCATTAGGTTATTACCGAACATATAACCAATTTTTGGTGTCCAATTATCCAAGTGCCAACCAAAGCTAACCCCCATTTCTTGGGTAGTAATTTGTGATACGTTAAGTGGGCACCAGGTATTACCACCTACGCCACCTTGTCCTCCATTGCCACAGCTACTAAGATATTGATTACTTACGCCATTAGCATTAGCACCCTGAAACCAATAATTATTCTGGTTACCAAAACCAGGAACAGCACGCCAGCCAAGCCCATTGGTAATCTGAAAGCCGCCACCGATGAAGAAACTATCTGGATCATTATAACCAATCTCTAACCGACTAACATACGCATTATATGGGCTGGTAATTTGTTGTCCACCGACATAACCATTAACATTACCTCCGATTTCCTGATATGAGCCAACATTAGTCCATATCTGACTATTCCAAGTAACAGAGAAATTACCAGGAACATAAAACAGCCCAAAGTTGTAGATTGGTGAATTATTGTAACCATTCATATTACCCGCACCATAAAAGCCATTACCATTATAACCAGCGGTATTTAAATTACCATCCTGATTAAAGCTCAAAGTTGCACTAAAAGACAAATTCCCCCATGCTGGAGAATCATAGCGGACGGTTTCTGGTAAAACTCTAAGCATTCGATCATAAGTGCCGAAAGCATTGGCATTATTACCATTATAGATATCTACTGCACCAGTATTAGTACGGAATGTATTTGATATATTACCAATACGAATTCGTCCCCAAGTACCTTGTAGCCCTAGATATGAATCAGACGATGCCAGCGTATTCCTTGAAGATGTTCCCTGTCCACTAAATCCACTTACTCCAGGGTGCGTAGCTACCCAGCTACTTCCGGTATTATTTTGATAGGCCTGTCCTGATGCTATGTCCAAAAATTGCTCGACCTGCCAGATTGCTGCTGTCTGACCATAAACATTATCCGTGCCACGGATACCAAAATATGAGCCATAGTCTTGTACTGAAAGAGTTCTTGGCTGAACTACAGTATTTGAGGGAAAATTATCAGCTTCAGCGGCTACTGAAACCCGACCATAAAGCGTGACATCAGCAGCAGCCAATGACGATAATGACAACAGAAACACCGAGAGTAATTTTATTTTATTCATAAATGACCTTCCACTTCATTTTTACTAATTTTTGCAGACGGAAGTATAAATTTAATAATTTTTTTTTGAAAGCAACAGTTTTTGTTGTGTCCTGATCTTTGTAATAATGACTTGCAAATCCGTATAGCTAGATTGCCGATATGGCTATATTCAGCACTTGTGATGAATTGTTAATATAACGTCATGGGAGGCAAAAGCTTCAAAACAAAAAAACTAACATTCATTTCAAGGGGACTAAAATGAAAAACATACTTAAAAAATTATTGATCACAGCAGGTATCTGCGTAGCTTCAACTTCAGCTTTCGCGACAAATACATTTTTTGTAAAAATTATAAATAGCACTGGTAAGGCAGTTTCTGTAAACTATGAAGAGGGCAGATACGCTTGGGATGGTTCTCATGGTTCTATACAGGGAATTCATGAAATGACTAATGAAACAAACCATGTAATTAATCCATGGCAATCAGATGTGGGTGTAACTGAAGATAGTTATACTTGGGGTCGCGATGACGAGATGCTTTTCTCTATCACAGAGCAAGATCCTAATAATCCAAGAACTGGTAAAAAAGTTAAATTTAAAATAGCTAATGAATTTAGCCCATTTATGGATGTTGGTTTGCAGCCTCCTAACCTTGTTCATTTTAATAATTCATCTCACAGCACTTATAAAATAGAAATTTATCTGACAGATGATATAGATCCAAAAAATAAAAATAGTGGTTTAGGTTATTTCTCAGTACAGACTTATGATGAAGGTAATTGTGACTCAATTAACAATGATCGTTGCTGGGTAGCTGCTGGATCAGGGCATACCTATAGCAATTTTCTAACAGTTGGAGAAAATGTAGATATGCCATCACCAACGCCAAGTCCGACTCCTAGCCCGACTCCTAGCCCGACTCCTAGCCCGACACCAAGTCCAAGCCCAGCTCCAGCTGCTCCGGCAGTTAAAGATTTTGGTGAGTGGAATTCTGGTCAAACTTATAAAGTTAGTTGGTGGCCAGTTGTTTATCCGGTAGTACATTACCAAGGACAACAATACATTGCTTGTGGAGGTGATGCTCCAGTGGGACAAATACCCGCAGGTGGTTGGGCATGGCAAGTATATACTGGAAATCCAAGCCAATGTGGTGCAAAAACTACACTAAAAGCTTCAGTAGTAGTTAAGATTCCAGCACCAAAAGGGACTTATGATTTTGGTGAGTGGAAAGCAGGCGAATATCCGGTAGTATATTCACCAAAAGAAATTCATCCGTTTGTAACTTATAACGGTAAAGGCTATGTAGCATGTTCTAGCGACACTACAGCCAAAGATATACCAGGTAAATCAGATGTGTGGAAAGAAGTAAATGGTAGCTTAGGTAATACCTGCGGTTACACAGTACACTCTTACAAAAAGCAAAGCCCAACACCATCATTAGCTAAATCTGGTGTCGCATTCTGGTAAGATAAAGAATCCCCCTTGAAAGCCACTTCAGCAAAGGTGAAGTGGCTTTTTTATTTAAAGGTAATCTTTTCAAATAATCTAACGTTGATAACAGGTATAATAGAGTACAAATTCTTATTGTCAATAATTCAGTAAGAGGATACTATGTTTGATGAAATTTTTCTGTTTGTAAAGCTTGCCGAGACGAAAAGTATAAAAGAAACAGCTCAAAGCCTAGATATTTCAAATTCCACTGTAACTAGAAGTATTCAGAAACTTGAAGCAGAATTAAATATAAAACTATTTAAAGCACACGCACACCACTTCGACTTAACTGCTGATGGTCAAAAAATATATGATCACTTTGTGATTCATAAGCGGAATTTTATCAATGAAATTAACAGCTTTATGCAAAATAAAGATAAAATTCGAGACACTCTCAGGCTAGCTTTACCGCATTCAGTTGCTGAATTGATTCTACCATCATTAATTAGCTGGTTTAAAGATCGCTTCCCTGAATCAAGACTAATTATAAGCTATATGGCTACTTCAATTAATCTATTAAAAGACGGGCTTGATTTAGCGATAAGTCGGCGTGAACCGGCTTCAACTGATCATAAAGTAAGCATTTTAAGTCGCATAGCTACCAAGCTCTAGCCACACCAGCGTACTGCCAACAATTTGGTTTACCAAAAAATATAGATGAGCTTATGAACCATAATTGGGTTGTGCAGACAACAGATAACCGAGTGGTTAATAATTTTGCAGCACATAATTTGAATACTGGTGAACAAACCGTCATTAATTATCAACCACAATTTTTATTAAGTAATGGATCTCAGAGTTTATCAATGGCGCTTTCCAATCAGGTAATTGTACTTGCACCGGATTATTTCGCAAAACACGAAATCGAGCGTGGCAATCTGATAGAAGTTTTACCAAAATGGGAGTTTGGCGAAAGTCATCTATATTTGATTCGTAATCCACATTTAATAAACCAGCTGGAACAGGAAGTAGTTGATTTTATTCTCAGCTTATTTGCTGATAATTGTAAGGATTTAGATAATGATTAGCTGTGATGATGTGTTATTTTTTGTTGATGTAGTCAAAGCTGGCTCATTTAATAAGGCTGCCGTTGCTCTAAATACCACTCAGGCAACCATTTCTAGACGGATTCAATCTTTAGAAGAAACTACTCAACAGCAACTATTAATCAGAAATTCTCGTGGATTTACCCTAAGTCAGGCTGGAAACGAATTATATGCCAAATTCGAAGGCTTAGGAAAGATACTACATAATGATCTATCCAATATTTTGTCAAGCAAACGAGAGCTAAAGGGCACTCTTAATATTGCAATTTTTTCTGCATTTATGCATAAGGTTTTACTACCGCATATTCATGAGTTTACTTATAAACATCCACAAGTTAAAGTAATTGTTCGTATTATCAATAAATCAGTTGATTTGATTCGCGATAAATTTGACCTAGTAATTAGCCCGATGCTGCCTAATTCCGAAATAGCTAAAGTTAAAGTAATCTTT
Organism: Neisseriales bacterium; assembly: GCA_008017155.1. Taxonomy (GTDB): domain Bacteria; phylum Pseudomonadota; class Gammaproteobacteria; order Burkholderiales; family UBA11063; genus Aquella. The sequence goes on from SSGX01000002.1 coordinate 149,433, forward strand.
AAAACTAAACTCAAACTATATTGTTCGGAAGATTATATTAAAACTTATGGCAAGCCGCAGACCCTTGAAGAGCTGAAAGAGCATCATTTGTTGAAGCACTTTGCCGATGCCGGGACTCCTGTTGAATACTACATGGCAAAACATGAAGACTTAACAACTGAAGAGCAGCTTATTGCTTTTCCGGGCGCACTATATATCCGTGATACAATTTTTGGTAATCTGGTTACTCAGGCTGGGCATTACATCTCTCTTGGGATTCCCGAGTTTGTCAATGAGGAGGTTTTGGCCGGGAGAATGGTTGAAGTGCTACCAGAGTATAGTTTCTCTGACTTAAGTCTTTATCTGATTCGTTATGGTTCTAGTAGCAATCCGGCAGAACGGGAATTTATAAAGTTTATTGAAACCGTAATAAAGGGCTGGCAACAATAAAATTTAGATTAGAAAAAAGAGTTGCTACTAGGCAGTTAGTGGCAACAGAGAAAGAAAGACTTATTAAATTAATGTGTTAACTAAAACGCCCAATATGGGCTTTGAATACAGCTGCATATGCAATAAAGTCATACATTTTGAAGCAATAAAAAGAAGTTCCATTAAAAGTATTGCTTGTCGAGGGCTGCATAAAATTAATTAAAATATCCAAGGTTTAGTTTATTGGTTAGCTACAGGGAAGCCAGAGTTACCTTCATTGCTACTCTGCGAGACAAATCAAATAAACTATGTAGGACTATGTCTTACAAAAAAGCCGCCTAAATTAGGAAGGTAGCGGCTTTCAAGGGGATTAGTTTAATTACAAGGGTTGTTTGATTGGCTATTACTGAATTCAAACCATGGACCCCAAGGTTGAGCTGCTTTTACTGTAGCAGGATCTCTACCTTTATCGGCACCGTAGCATGCCACATAAGTTTTTCCATTATAGTTAACTTCTGGATAGACCATTGCATTTACTGAGTTATTCCATGCTGGTGCATAAGCTGTTCCAGTATCCCAGTTATTACCACCGCTAACATAGATTCCTGAGGCTGTTTTAGTCGGAGTAGGACCGACTGGAGTATCGCCACCACCCGGTTTATAATCACTCGTTAATGTAACATTCATGTTTTCTAATCTGTCTCCATTAGCTAACATACAGGTTACACCGCCACTATCTGGGCGACAACTACCACTAGCACTGATATTTCCACTAGAATTCAGGAAAGTATCTACTGAGCCAGAGTAGCCGCTGCTAGTATTGATATCGATAATGAAATCAGCAATTGCTGGATTTGCAGTTTTTGGTGTAGTCTGTAATATAGTATCAGTATTTTTCTGGATGGTAAATAGACCTTGTGGAGCATATTTACCCTCGTACGTTGCCTGATATGCAGTATAGACATCAAGGCTGCATGAAGTAGTTGAATTTGGGTTAATTGTACATTGTGGTCCACTTGATGATTTTATGGTAACAGTTACTGCACTTTTATTTGTGACTGTCATATTGTAGGCGAATGCGCTAGTACCAGTGATTGCTAACAAAGCGATTAATAGACGTTTTTTCATTTTAGTCCCCTTGGAATGAATGTTAGTTTTTTGTTTTGAAGCTTTTGTGCTTCCCATGACGTTATATTAACAATTCTTACCAGAGTCTGAATATAGCTACCTACGCAATCTAGCTATACGTTTTTGCAAATTGAATTACGATTACTTTTAATCTCATTAATTACCAATACTCCGTAATCTTAGTGCATTCACAATTACCGTAACCGAAGATAAACTCATCGCAATACTAGCTAGCATTGGATTTAACAAATGATGTCCAAATGGATAAAAAACGCCCATTGCAATTAAAATTGCCAAACTATTGTAAACAAATGAACCAAAAAGATTCTGCCGCATATTCTGATTAATTGCTTTCGTAATCTTTAATGCCGCTGAAATCCCAGATAATGAACTACCAGTTAAACAAATCGCTGCACTACTCGCAGCAATATCAGTTCCACCAGCAACAGCGATACCTAAATCAGCTTGCATTAAACTTGGTGCATCATTGATACCATCACCAACAAAGAGAATTTTTTTGCCTTGATCCTGTGCTACTTTAATAAAGGCAAGTTTATCTTGTGGCAAACAATTAGCAACTACTTTAGTAATTCCAGCTTCTTTAGCTATTGCGTGGGCATTATTTTGATTATCTCCAGTCAATAAAATAATCTCATTCACCTGCTTAGATAGTGCAGTAATAGCCTCTTTGGCATCTGGCTTTAATTCGTCACTGACATCAACTCGTGCAATAATACCGTCATTATTTGCCAGATAAATATTGGTATGACGATTTTGTGCTACCAGATCATCATTAATTTCAGTTACATATTGATGGATAAATTCCAATGACCCGGCAAAGTATTCTATACCATTAATTACTCCACTTATACCTTTACCAGAAATAGTTTTATACTCAGCCAGATTAAGATTGCCCGCAGAACTTATCTCTGTTCGATAATTTAAAATCGCATGAGCTAAGGGATGCCCAGAATTTGCCTCAAGTGCTTTCAAAATTTGTAGAGAATAATCATTATCTACATTAGGACTACAAACATAATTCACAACGAACGGCTTACCAACCGTAAGAGTACCAGTTTTATCTAAGATGATAGTATCGATTTTGTCGGCATTACCAAGAGCTGAAGGATCACGAATTATAATCCCAGACTTTGCTGCCCTACCAACACCAACCGTTAGTGAGACAGGGATTGCTAAACCAACAGAACACGGACAAGCAATAATTAGCACCGTCATAAAAACTGTTAGTGCGTAGTAGAAGTTATTCTCAGGTGCAAAAATATACCAAACTAAACCACTAAATAAAGCCAATAGCATCACAGTAGGGACAAAGACTCTGGCGATTTTATCCGCAAGCCTTGCTAATGGTGGCTTTGCCATCTGCGCTGTTTTAACCATAGCAATGATATCACCAAGTAAAGTTTTCCCACCTACATGAGATACTGAAAACTCAAAAGCCCCGCTGGTATTGATTGTCCCACCAAATACCTTATCTCCTACTTTTTTATGAATAGGTAAAGGTTCACCAGTTAACATTGCTTCTTCAAGATAACCATCGCCAGATATAATTTCACCATCGGCTGGTAACTTCATTCCTGGTTTGATCCTAATGATATAGCCTGTGCGTAAAAGATTACTGGCAATTTCCTTTTCTTCACCATCAGTTACCATAATAGTAGTGGCAGGAATAAGCGCACTTAATCCCTTTATCGCACCCACTGCTGCATTTTTAGCTTTCTCTTCAAGAAGGCTACCTAAATTTACTAAGCCAATAATTACCAGGGCAGATTCAAAATAGACATGGTTTGAAAGAAGATAGTTTCCATTATGACTAGAGATAACAATAAACAAAGAGTAGAGCCATGCGGAAAAAACTCCGACAACAATCAAACTATACATGTTTGGACTAAGGTTACGGATAGCCAAAATACCACTTTTGATTTGAGTTTTACCACAAAATATAACTACCAGGAGCGTAATTAAAGCACAGAAGAGTCCAGTCAAAAACCCTTTGCTATTACTATAATCAGGCATCGTCTCATGGAGCATTTCGCTAATCATCAGCACCGCACCCAAAATTAGCGGGATTGCTATATTAATGACCCGCGAGAAAGTTGATTCTGATTTTGGCGTAATTTCAATAGGAAACCCAAGCTTATCTAAGGCTTCACGGACTGAATCTTCATGCTTATCATTAGCATATTCAATCAGAACAGTTTTATCAAGCAGATTAACCTGTGCAGAGGATACACCAGACAGCTCTTTAAGTCGGCTCTCAATTTTACCAACACAGCCAGCACATTTGACATTACTGATATTATACGTTACGCTAATTGACATTTTGCTAATCTCCAATATACCCATATAGGGTATATTATAACAGATCAGGAGTAGAAAGCCAATCTAACATAAATAAGCATTATAAAACTTTCTAACTAGAGTATGAAGGTTTCTTATAAAACATCTTAGTTTACATTAAATATAAAAGAGTTATAAAATCCACAACTTCCATTGCTATTACACTGGCGTGAATAATATGCATTTATATAATCAGCTATTTGTCCAAGATTATTACTTTGACTGGAACTAGAGGAAATACACGATTCTGATAAAAACCCAAGAGCAGTATAAAATTTAAATTTTATACTACTCGTCCATGTTGATTGAGCGACACAGCCACTTCCTTGAAAGTTAAACTTGCTGCACAAAAAATAACTTGACTGGTTATTAGTTGTATAGAATCCCTTTAACGGATCAACTGAACCATTTATTGAGTATTCGGTCAAATATACATTGCATTCTGGTAACTGATAAAATGAAACTTCCATTTTATTAATCAGATTTTGCGAATTAAAAGCAAAAGAAAGCTGCTTTGGCCAACTAACATCTGGATTTGGTAAAGTAGGACTATAATCCAGCATATTAAAAAACTCATTAAGTTCATTAACATCTGGCGATGGTGTAGGCGTTGGTGAAGTGTTACCTCCACCACCATTACACGAAACAATGCTCAACAAAAATAATAACTGAACAACAGATTTAAATTTTTTAACTTGCTTTCGCATAATTATCAATTCAATAATGTTGGAACATTTGTACTAATACCAGTACCGGTTCCTAACTGTCCGGCATAATTAGAACCCCAACAATACCGTCTTCCTTTATTGACCCCTGTCGCCGCTATTGCACAAGCATAAAGGTTAGTAACCCATACCTTGCCAAAGGCATCTACCCCCGGTGGCATTATTACCTGAGTAGGGACATTTACGCTAGTATTAGCTCCATTTCCAATTTGTCCATTTGTTCCAGTTCCCCAACAGTAAACCTTTCCAGCTCCACTACCACTACTAGCTATTGCACAACTAAAATTAGTATTAGTAGATACTTGATTAAATGCAGTCACTCCTGAAGGCATTATTACAGATGTTGGAACAGTTGCATTATTAGTTGATCCATTACCGATTTGCCCACTACTACCAATACCCCAACAATAAACCTTGCCAGCACTCTCACCACTACTGGCTATTGCACAACTAAAATTAGAATTAGTTGATACTTGATTAAATGCAGTCACTCCTGAAGGCATTATTACAGATGTTGGAACAGTTGCATTATTAGTTGATCCATTACCTATCCTTCCAGAAGGACCATTAGCTCCCCAACAATAAACCTTGCCAGCACTCTCACCACTACTGGCTATTGCACAACTAAAACTATTATTAGTAGATACTTGACTAAATGTAGTCACTCCTGAGGGCATCGTTACAGATGTTGGAACACTTACATTACTAACTACTGTCCCATTACCTATCCTTCCAGAAGGACCATTAGCCCCCCAACAATAAACTCTACCTGCACTCTCACCACTACTAGCTATTGCACAACTAAAATTAGTATTAGTAGATACTTGATTAAATGCAGTCACTCCTGAAGGCATTATTACAGATGTTGGAACAGTTGCATTATTAGTTGATCCATTACCGATTTGCCCACTACTACCAATACCCCAACAATAAACCTTGCCAGCACTCTCACCACTACTGGCTATTGCACAACTAAAATTAGTATTAGTAGATACTTGATTAAACGCAGTCACTCCTGGGGGCATAATCACTGATGTAGGAGTATTTACATTAGCATTAAATCCATTACCTATCTGACCACCAGAACCAGTTCCCCAACAATAAGCTCTACCAGCATTGCTACCACTCCCTGCTATCGCACAGCTAAATGAGGTATTAGTAGACAATTCATTATACACTCCAACACCTAGAGGCAAAGTTGCCGAGAAAGGAGACGGAGCACCAGCACTTCCCATCGTTGTAACATCTAGATCATTACCCCAACAGTATATTTTTCCTGCATTAGCACCACTACTTGCTATTGCACAGCTAAAAGCAGTAGTATTACTTGATACTTGACTAAAGCTATTAACACCATCAATAGCTACAACAGCTGTTGGGACATTTACGTTAGCATTAGTTCCATTACCTATCTGACCACTAGCACCAGCTCCCCAACAATAAACTCTACCAGCACTCTCACCACTGCTGGCTATTGCACAACTAAAACTAGAATTAGTTGAGATTTGCGAGAATGCTGTTACTCCTGAGGGCATAATAACTGATGTAGGAATATTCACGTTAGAGGTAGCTCCATTACCAATTTGACCACTGCCACCAGTTCCCCAGCAATAAATCCCACCTGTGTTACTCCCACTACCAGCTATCCCACAACTAAAACTAGAATTAGTTGATATTTGTGAGAATGATGTTACTCCTGAGGGCATCGTTACTGATGTAGGAACATTGACATTACTATTTGCACTATTACCAATTTGTCCACTTGTACCAGTTCCCCAACAGTATACTTTACCCGCATTCGTACCACTACCTGCAAGCGCACAACTAAAATAAGGATTGGTCGATACCTGACTAAAACTATCTACCCCTGAAGGCATCGTTACTGATGTGGGAACAGTTGCATTATTAGTTGAACCATTACCGATTTGCCCACTACCACCAGCTCCCCAACAATAAACTCTACCAGCACTCTCACCACTGCTGGCTATTGCACAACTAAAAGTAGAATTAGTTGAGATTTGCGAGAATGCTGTTACTCCTGAGGGCATAATAACTGATGTAGGAATATTCACGTTAGAGGTAGCTCCATTACCAATTTGACCACTGCCACCAATTCCCCAGCAATAAACTCTACCAGCACTCTCACCACTACTGGCTATTGCACAACTAAAATTAGAATTAGTTGATACTTGATTAAATGCAGTCACTCCTGAGGGCATAGTCACTGATGTGGGAACAGTTGCAGCATTAGTTGATCCATTACCGATTCGCCCGGCACCACCAACTCCCCAACAATAAACTCTACCTGCATTCTCTCCACTACTAGCTAATGCACAACTAAAAGAAGGATTGGTCGATACCTGACTAAAACTATTTACTCCTGATGGCATCGTTACAGAGGTAGGGATACTTGAATTATTAGTTAATCCATTACCTAGCCTTCCAGAACTACCCGCTCCCCAACAATAAATTACTCCTGCACTCTCACCACTACCAGCTAATCCACAACTAAAAGAATCATTATTAGAAACAAAACTAAAGCTTTCAACTCCGACTGGCATAACCGCTGGATATATTACATATCCATTACCGATAAGACCTACACTAGGTCTCCCCCAACACTCAAGATTGTTATTTGAACTCTCGTTTAAGTAACAACTATTTGCTACACTATCTGAAGAAGCTGCTATTGAAAACGAATTTATACCAACTTCAGTTGTTAAATAGCTTGTTGAATAACCACAATTGCTACTGCTACACGCTACTGGATTTTGTGGATCACTATAATTTGCCGTCGCTTCATAACCAGTTCCGTTAAACTGGTTATATAAGCAAAGGGATCTTGATGATGAACCGTTAGTGAAGTTATAAATTATTTGCATCGATTTATAATCACCAGCCTGTGCTCCAGCTAATGCTCCACTACATCCACTACGCGAATTGTAACTATATTGACTACATAAATATTCATTTGATGCATCGCTAGTATAGTACGTACCAGCTTGCATCGTAACACCACCATTAAACGATGTTAATGCTACTTGATTATTGCAAACCGTATCGTTGTAATAACCTACAACTATTGATGATAAACTGACTGGAGATGCAACATAAATGCTTGTCTGGTTTCCATTACTACCAAAGTTCTTTAATCCTAGCTCTCTTCTTAAGCTACCACCTTCATGTACTTTATAATGCCCCCTGAAAACTAGACCATTAATTAAGAGAGTCAAGTGATGTAAAATCACATTATTTTGACAATGGTTTAATGGGAATTAGAATGAGAAAGACTCATCCTGCATCAATAAAACTAAAAGTGGCATTAGCAGCTTTAAGTGGTCAACCAATACCAGATATATGCAAACAGTTTGAGGTTGCAGAAAGCTTGGTACATAAATGGAAGAAACAGTTAAAAGAAAATGGAACTGTAGTATTTCAAGATA
>SSGX01000057.1 GCA_008017155.1 Neisseriales bacterium
ATATTTACATTGAACGCTTTTGGCGGTCAATTAAATATGAAGCTATTTACTTAAATGAGTATAGTGATTATAATGAACTTTACTGTGGGATTAGGAATTATATCCTATTTTATAATACTAAACGACCACATCAGGCATTAAATTATAAAACTCCGCAAATGATTTATTTTGCGTAAAATTTGGGTACTATGGCTAATTGGGAAGACTCTCTTAAAAAATGTGAAAATTGGTCTAGACAAATGGGGTCACTTTATTTCTTCTGGTAGTTGTTTTTCGCTTAAAAAAGCCTTGATTTTTCTTATTACAATTTCACCATCTGTATTGCCTTTTTCAGGAGATGATTTTAGATCTGATTTTTCAAGTGGTGAGACTTTTCCCGGTATCCCAATTGTTGCCATAATTGATGCTGCAACTATGTAAACACGGTCATTCTCTCCTAGTCCCTTTTCATTTTGATAAATGTCGTTATTAAGTTTTACTAAGCTAGTGTCAATCTCTTTTTCGCGTTGTTCTTTTAGGTTATCTATTTCTTCTTGCGATAAGCTCAATGTTTTCACTTTATCAATAAAAGCATCAAAGTTTTTAGCAGCTAAGAAAGAAAGATCAGAAAATTCACCAACTTTTTGTCCTACACCAAAATTACTTTTAGCAACATAATAGACGCCTATTTGGTATTGAATTTGCTCACGTTCATCTTTGTATCCGGTGATGCCAATAGCAATAACATCACAATAACTGGTATGGTGTAATAATGCATTAGCATAATGAACAGCACCATTTACAGCAAATGAATTTATGTTTTTAAAATTTGGCTCATTATTAGTCTTACGATTTTCAATTTGACCATTTGAGTCAAGTTTTTCTAGCTTATCTTTGTAACCTTTATATTCAATAAGAATAGGGTAAAAATTACAATTTTTATCTTGTAATAATAGTTTTGCGTCAGGGCGATTCGCGCCGGTTCCTCCATTTTTTGTGAAGTAGTCGGAAAGTGCTTTGTCTATTTCGCTATTTAAAGATTCCTGTTCTAATTTATAATCTAACTTATATGACTTAAGCCATCCATTAGCTAAATCTGCGATATTCGGTTCAATTGATTTTGGCATATTCTTTTTTCCTTCTATCTAGTAAGCACTAGCGATTAATTTATCTTTATTATTGAGCGATAATTATACTATTTGGAATCTTAAAAATTATAATAATTTATTGAGACTTAGTTCTATTGACTGTAGCCCAAGATTAAACTAAAATCAAGCTATCTAATCATCAGTAAATTCAGCTTCTTCAGTTCAACCACAAAATGTAGTAAGGCTTTTTTTAGCGTTTCTTCCTTAGTCTCGCTAATCAGTTGTTCAAGTTTTTCATATTGTGCTAAATCTATCTGAGCTGACTCATTTTTTGGCACATAAAATGTATCAATAATTGTCGATATTTGAGTGATAATTAGATGCAGCTTTTGATTGTCAATATGCGTTTGATTAATCTCATAATTGAAAATAAACATCAAAAGGCGGTATAAGCGGCGAATCTGTAATAGACTTTGGCTATATTTCTCGATTAATTCGGGGTGCTTACGGGCTTTTAATTCATGTTTGGCTTCATCGATAGTTTTATTAAAGTTCGTTATATCTTGTAATAATGTCATTTCAACTGTTTGGGTATGCTGGCGTATTTTTTCGAGATCATGCTCACCTCTAATAGTTTTCATCAGCTTATCCATCTCACCAAGCGATTTCAATGCAAGTGTATTTGCACGTTCAAGTGCGTATTCTGGGAAAAATAAAAGCATCGAAAGTAGAGCGAATAAAACTCCAATTGAAATATCCATTGTTCTATAGATTGCGGTATGTAGATTAGGTCCGTGACTTCCAATCAAAATAATTACGAGTGTAATGCTACCCAAAAGGCCAATATAGCTTTTGGGTGTGCTCATATAAATATAGGCACAGAGAAATGTGGTAAGACCGATTACAAGCCAGATCAGAACTGGATTCTGTGGGAAAAAGAAAATACAACCAAGGCTAATCATTGCACCATAAAAAGTTGCCATAAACCTTAGCTTACTGCGGTTGATAGCCCCCCCGACAGTATCTTGATCAAATAGAACCACGCAGGCAGTTATCATCACCCAGCCAGACATCGGAATCTGTAATAAATAACTGGCTATTGAGCCAGTAGATAAGGCGATTATTAGTCGTGTAGCGCGGATCAGCTTTTTTTTATCTAGCTTTATCATAATATTATTGGCTCTATATTTAGCCTTACGCCATAGTTATTAGCAACTTTTTCTTTTATCATTTCTGCTAGAGCTAAAATATCTGATTTACTTGCAGGCTCATAATTTACGAGTACCAGCGCTTGCTTCGGATAAACTCCGACATTTCCGCTACGGTATCCCTTTAATCCCAGTTTATCAATCAGCCAGCCAGCTGAGATTTTTTTATATCCCTTATCTTCCAAGTCATATACTGGTAAGTCAGGATATTTCTGGCGTAAATTTTCTGCATCATTAGTAGTTATAATTGGATTATGGAAAAAGCTCCCAACATTACCGATTTCTGCTGGGTTGGGTAATTTTGACTGTCTGGTTTTGATTATGCAGTTTCTAAGATCAAGTGGCGTAGGGCTTTTAATAGCAGCCATTTGTGTAGCTATATCGCCATAGCTTATATTTAGTTTTATCTTTCTTGGTAGCTTAAAGGTAACGCTGATAACTATATATTGCTGATTGTTTTTTAGATAGCTATTACGATAACTAAATTTACAGCTGGCATTATCTAGTTGCTTGATTGATTGGCTAGTAAGATCAAACACACTAACATGGTTAATGAAGTCTTTGACTTCGACACCATAGGCACCAATATTTTGAATCGGTGATGCTCCTACTGTCCCGGGTATCAGGCTTAGGTTTTCTAGTCCATGCGCTTCATTCTCGCAGCAAAACGCCACAAATTCATCCCAGTTTTCTCCAGCCATTGCAGTTATGGTTTTGAATTCGGAGTCAACCGAGTCAATAGTTATACCCTTGAGGTGATTATGAACTACTAATCCTTCATAGTATTCGGGTAAAATCAGATTGCTACCACCGCCAAGGATAAAAAATTTCGCGTGTTGCTTAGATAATTTAGCGATTTCATCTAGCTCTGTGAGTATTTCTAATTTTATATAGGCTTTGGCTATCGATTTTAGGCGTAGAGTATTAAATTTATCTAGAGTAATGTCTGTCTGTAATCCTGACATGGCTTATTATTCCTTAATTCTAATTGAACTGCTAGTAGTATCTTGCAATAGTTATATCGCAAGACTCCTTATTTACTTCTGATGCAAACCGCATCACTTTGTGCCTTACTCTTGCTAGGTATTCTAGGGTTACATAGTATGAGTGCTTACATTTTAGTGTTTTGTGAATAGCAATATTTTACGTCAACTAAAACTATTCATCTGGCGAATTTTTTGTCTATTCTTATAATACAAATAGCTTAATGCAAAAATCCCCGGAATAATTGCAGCCCAGAGGGAACCCATCAATACAATCATAAGATGGTATCTTGTAAAACTACTTCCCATGACTACTAGAGTTATAAGTAGGGCAAGACGGCGAATTACATTAAAATGAAAGTACTCATAGTTGCTGATAAATAACATTGATTCAAATTTTACTTCTTCTGGCAATGTACATTCTATTAACCTAGGAATGACTACAAATAGATAACCGTTTAATATTCCTAACAGATAGATAGAAGAGAATGAAAGAATTTGTAGTTTATTTATCATTGCATAGATCAAAACTGTCATTAATATCAGACTTAGGATAAGAGCATAATTTATACTCGATAATTTAGGTGATCTTTTATTATATTTAGAAACCCATGAGGTTAGTGTGTTTAACGATGATGTTATAAACATTACCTGTGTAACTTGATTCAGGTTTAAATCTAAATTGCTGCCAATAAGAAATGGGATGCTAATAAAAATGGTATAGGTTATGCAAGCTTTAGTGCTTATGATTATTAGACCAAGCCAAAGTTTTTTACCAGCCTTAAAAGCAAACTTATCCAGTGGGATCTTCATGGTTAAATCAGTTAAGCCATTAAGGCGTGAATAAGTTAGGAATCTTGTTGCAAAAAGTATCAAGCTTAGTAATGCACCAAAGAAAAATGGAATCCGCCAGCCCCATTCGAGCTGCTGGATTGACAAATATTGTGTTACGGCATGATTGATAAAAACGGATAGACTTAAACCAAGCTGTGCGCCTAGAGTTGAGGTAGCGATTGTATAACGTAGCCGTTTAGGAAAAGAGTACTTGATATATGTGACGTTTGATTGAAGCTTTATACCAAAACTTATTCCATTTATGACCCGACTAAGAAAGATTATTCCACAGATGAGCCAGGGTGAGTCGTCAACTGTAGTTATCAATCCTGGTATGAGAATTGAGACAGTCATCATAGTGCCATTAATGATTATCACTATTTTTCTCGAATAGTGCTGAGTTAGCCAGATTTGTACCCGATAACCAACTGGGCGAAATAAAAATGTCACTAGCGAAATAAGTGCAATACCGTATAATTCAATAGTTTGATGACTAACGGTTCCAATTAGGTAAAAGAAAATAAAAGAAAAACTAAAAAAATCATAGTATTCAACAACACTACTAAAAAATTGGAGGAATATTGGTAGTCGTTTTTTATTTCTAACCTTTCTTTGCCATTTTTTTCGGTCCAATTGAGGAATTTTTTTAATATTTTTCATTTCGATATTTTTCTATCCAGAAGTGTTATTCCTCCAATAGTAAGAAGTAAGAATATAATCATAGAGCAATAAGTAGATCAAGTTCTAGACTAAAACATGCTATGGCAATAAGTAATAGTAACGCTTTTAGTAAGCTAAATCCAAAGTCTTCATAGGTATAGATAAATATCATGAATTTAGGTTTAATATCTTTTGAAAATAATTCTTCAATAAACTTATGTATTCCAGCGAATAAAAAGTAATTTACCGTCATAATTATTAATATGGTGGTTGGAAATAAGGCTTCATTATTACTAACTAGAGTGTATTTTAACATCAATAATAATGAAATTAATCCACTATTTAATGTCTGTTTTCCATGATTGCATTCATTATCGTATAAAAGGAAAATAACTAACCCTTATTGTACAAGATTTTTTATAGGAAGCAATAATAATTACAAAGAAAATTAGTTTTGAAATTAATTTTATGTAGTAAAAAAGCAAAATGCCATAATTAAATTATGGCATTTTCTAGAGTAGACAATAATTATTTACCTGGGCGAAGACTGCGTACAGTTTTACCAGCTTGCCACATTTCGCTATCGCGAATTTCAGCCAGTTCAGCTTCAAGTTTTACGCGGTAATCAGGCTGTGAATTAGTGTCGATTGAACGTTGCGCTTCTTCACCAGCTTTAACACGTGCATATAGCTCTTCAAATACCGGAGCAGTTGCATCACGGAATGGCTTTCTCCAATCCAGAGCACCACGTTGGGCTGTAGTTGAAGTATTAGCATACATCCAATCCATACCATTTTCACCAACTAATTTAATTAATGATTCAGTCAATTCTTCAACTGTTTCATTAAATGCTTCTGAAGGAGAGTGTCCATTTTTACGAAGTACATTGTATTGAGCTTCCATAACCCCAGCTAGTGCACCCATCAGGATACCACGTTCACCAGTTAAATCAGAATACACTTCATTTTTGAATGTGGTTTCAAATAAATAACCAGAACCAATTCCAATACCCAATGCCAATGCACGTTCTTTAGCACGCCCAGTAGCATCTTGGAATATAGCATAAGATGAATTTAAACCTTTACCTTCAAGGAATAGGCGACGTAATGAAGTACCAGAGCCTTTAGGCGCAACCAAGAATACATCAACATCACTTGGGGGAACGATACCGGTACGATCTTTGTAAGTAACACCAAAACCATGTGAGAAATATAAAGCTTTCCCTTTAGTTAGATGTTTTTGAACTGTAGGCCACATAGCAATCTGTGCTGCATCGCTTAATAGATACATAATTACCGTAGCTTTTTCTAAAGCTTCTTCTGGTGAAAATAATGTTACACCCGGTACAAAACCATCAGCAACTGCTTTATCATAAGATTTTGAAGGTGAACGTTGACCAACAATCACTTTAAATCCGTTGTCTTTCAAGTTTAACGCTTGACCTGGGCCTTGTACACCATAGCCAATAACAGCAATAGTTTCACTTGCTAAAATCTCGCGAGCTTTTGCTAGAGGGAACTCTTCACGAGTAACTACATCTTCTTTAACGCCACCAAAATCCATGATTGCCATGTTTTTTCCTTAAAAAATTAAAATTATAATTCATATTAAAACTATTTGAATTTGAGACAAGGACAAGGCAGATTACGCCGCCGTGTATAAATCATACACAAGAAGTAATCTAACACAGTCATTGTTTCATAGATAAATAGTTGTTAAAAGTGTTTATGGTTTAAGATGCGCACATCACACACCTCAACTATTTTATGTAACTGATTAGTCAGCTTCTGTACCGAATGATCATCACTATAAACAATCACTGAAAAATAAGATAACCCATCATGTCCACTAAAAATACTCATCTGATCAATATTTACACTATAACGTGAAAATAAACCAGAAATTCGTTGTAAAACGCGTAAAGAATTGCGGGTTACAATATTAATTATATGCATATCATCTGAACGTTTTGTCATTGTAACTCTCCTTCCTACGACAATCTAATTTCATCAACAGCAGAACCTTGAGGCATCATCGGGAACACTTTTTCTCTTTTCTCGACGATTACTTCTAGGAAATAAGCTTCTTTTGAATTTAACATTTCATCAACTGCTGCTTCCAATTGTGCTGGATCTGATACAGTTGAGCCTTTGATTCCATAAGCTTTCGCAATCCCAATAAAATCAGGATTATGTAAATCAACAAATGAATAACGCTCTTCGTGAAACATTTCTTGCCATTGTCTTACCATACCAAGGTAGTTATTATTCAGTAACAGTATTTTTACTGGCAGTTTTTCCTGTGAAATTACAGCTAGCTCTTGAATATTCATCTGGATACCACCATCACCAGAAACACAGATAACTTCGCGATCTGGATTTGCCATTTTAGCGCCAATTGCCGCTGGTAGGGCAAAGCCCATCGTGCCAAGACCACCTGAGCTAATATGTGATTTTGACTGATTAAATTTATAGTAACGCATTGCAACCATTTGATTTTGACCAACATCAGATACCACAATCGCTTTACCATCAGTCTTTTCTGATACCATATTAACTGCTTGCGACATCCGGATGGTGTCTTTTTGCATGGTTAATTCTGGTACGATAACTTGTTCATGTTCTTCCTGATGTAATTTTAAGAAAAGTTCACGCCATGCTTGATGCTTGTTTGGCTGGACATAGCGTAACAAATTAGTCAATGCATACTTAGCATCTGCATGTACATGCATATATGATTTAACATTTTTGTTAATTTCGGCGTGATCAATATCGATATGGATGATTTTAGCTTGTTTGGCATATTTAGTAAGATTACCAGTAACTCGGTCATCAAAACGCATACCAACTGCCAGAATCACGTCTGCACGATTAGTCATGATGTTTGGAGCATAATTTCCGTGCATCCCGAGTAAACCAACAAATAGTTCATGATTACTTGGGAAATTATGTAAACCATGCAAAGTACAAGCAACAGGTATAGTTGCTTTATCAACTAGCTTTAATAATTCATCTTCAGCACCAGCAATCCCAACACCATTTCCAGCAAGAATCAGTGGACGTTCAGCATTATTTAAAATATCAGCAATTTCGATAAATTTCATATCTGAACATTTTAGAACTTTTTCTTTACGTGGCTGATGAAGCTGATATGCAAAGTCTTCTTCTAGTAATCCAAGCTGGGCATCTTTAGTTATATCAACTACTACTGGACCTGGGCGTCCCTCACGGGCATAATAAAACGCTTTAGCCATTGCTGCTGGTATATCTTCAGCACGTGTAACTTGGACATTCCACTTCGTAATTGGAAGAGTAATCCCAATAATATCAGCTTCCTGAAAGGCATCAGTTCCGATTAGCGTGCTATAAACCTGTCCAGTTACACAAACTAATGGTACTGAATCAAGCATTGCATCAGCAATCCCGGTTACCAGATTTGTTGCACCTGGACCAGACGTTGCAAAACATACTCCAACTTTACCACTAGATTTGGCATAACCCTCAGCAGCAATGACGGCTCCTTGCTCATGACGGACTAATACATGATGAATTTTATCGCGATAGCCATATAATGCATCATAGACGGGTAGAATTGCGCCACCAGGGTAGCCAAATACCACATCTACATTTTCCGCTAGCAATGATTCAAGCATTGCCTGAGCACCGTTTATTTTCATAGTTTTGCTCTCTTAATTATTATTAAACTCTAAAATTAGTCTCGATATATGCATTATTCACAGCATCAATAAATGCTTTTAATGCAGAAATTTCAATATCTTCATCTTCAGCTTGACCATTATAGCGGTTTCCATTTACATCAATAATGATTGATGAAATGCATAATGCATCAACTGTACTTCCCTTGGAGTGTGAATTATAATCTACAACCGTAGTATTTGCCAAGTGATTATTAACGGCTTTATTTAATGCGCTTAAAGCGGAACCGCGTCCCTGATAGTCGATTACCAGATCTTTTTCAGCAAAAAATTCACCATGGAATGTTACTCTAGTTTTGCCACCATCTTCTTTTGCGTAAGTCAAATGCTCAAGCTTGATTGGCGAACGGTAGTATTTATAAGCCTGCAACAGCTCTTCATCGGTTACACCCTTACGTCTATCCGCATAAAAATCTTTGATCGATTGAGTAACAGCTACCTTTTCATTATCATCACAGCGATATTTGAATTTATGGATAATCTGCTGCGCATGATTACTACCACTTAATGGACCAAAGACAAAGGTAATTTCACTTCCAATGTCACGAGGATCAAAAGGCTGATAAGCCAGTGGATTTTTAAGGATCGCATTAATATGTCCGCCTGATGTATGACTTGCTGAATTTTTACCAACAACCGGTGAGTGTGGCTGACGTGGCAACATCCGTTCAGCAATAAAATCCGAGATTTCTTTTAAGTGTGAGATATCAATATTGGTATGATATTTCTCAGGTAAATGCGCGCCATGTCCAAATTGGCGAATTACCATAATACATTGCTCAAGTGATACATTCCCAGCACGTTCGCCAACACCATTTATACAGCCTTCAATCTGACGAGCTACACCACTAAATACACCATATAGGCTATTGTCTAGGGCTGTTCCAAAGTCATTATGACAATGCATTGACCAGATGATATCTTTATCAGGAAATTCTGTTGCAATTATCTGCTTATGTTTTGCCATTTTATAGACAAAATACTCTTCACCTTGGTATTGAGAAGCGCCACCGATGGTATCCGGGCAATTAATCGTAGTTGCGCCAGCTTTTACCGCATTTCGGATTAAATCAGTTACAAAATCAAAGTTTTCACGCTGACGTGAGTATCCTTCTGGGCTAAATTCAACTTCAAAACCAGCATCTGCCATCATTTTAATCAGGCGATAGGTAGTTGTAATAATAGCTGGTTTATCTTCAGCAAATTTACCCAACGAAGCAGGCATTAGTTCCGGATCAACAGGGACATAAATATGAATCCGTGCTTTACCGATTGCAAGACTAGGCGCTAACGCTTCCATAGTGCGGATAACCTGTTCTTCACGCAGTTGGCATAATGCTGAAATGCGCATTGCTGAATTAATTGCTGCCATATTTTTTGAAATCTGGTTTACGATAGCAAAGTCGGTATTACTTGCAGATGGGAATCCGGCTTCTAAAATATCAATCCGTAATTTATGCGCGAGTTCAGCATACTGGAGGTTGTCTTCAAAAGACATCCCGGCACCAGGTGATTGTTGTCCATCACGTAGGGTGGTATCCAATATGTAAACTTGTTTACTTGACATTTTATTACGTCCTTATCTCACATAAAATTAAATATTACAGATTACCTGATCGGTAAATTCTTTAGTTCCAACAATCTTTTCACCGGCTTGTCCGCTTGCTAGATCACCTGTGCGGTAGCCCGCAACAATAGCTGCTTTAACCGCATTATTAATCGCGCTAGCTTCTTGATGTAGGTTAAATGAATAGGCTAGCATCATTGCTGCGGATAAAATCTGCGCAATTGGATTCGCAATATTTTTACCTGCAATATCCGGAGCCGAACCACCTGCTGGTTCATACAGTGCAAAGCCAGAATTACTAAAACTTGCCGATGGCATCATGCCTAATGAACCGGATAATACCGATAACTCATCGGATAATATATCACCGAATAGGTTAGACGTAACAATTACATCAAATTGTGCAGGGTTTTTAATAATCTGCATAGCACAGTTATCAACTAGCATATCAGAGTATTCAATCTCAGGATGCTCTTTTGCTACTTCGTTAGCAACTTGACGCCATAATTTTGACATCGCCATAACATTAGCTTTATCCACCGAGACAATCTTTTTACCTCGTGTTTTGGCAACGTTAAATGCATATTCAACGATTGATTTAACCTGATCTTCATCATATGCGCCGCTATCAAAAGCATAACGCTTGCCATCTTTTTCGCTTAGGGTATGTTCACCAAAATAGACATCACCAAGTAACTCACGGAAAATAACAATATCCAGACCACTTTTCAATATTTCAGGTTTTAGCGGCGATAAGCTAGCAATTTCTGGGAAGATAGTCATTTTGCGTAGATTAATATTGAAATTAAACGCTTTGCGTAAGGCTAAAATTGATTTTGCTTCACAATTTGCCCATTTTGCTTCGTGCTGTAAATGAACTGGACCGCCAACTGAGCCAAAGAGTATTGCATCGTTGTTCTTACAAATATCAATTGTTGCCTGTGGTAGATGATCTTGATATTCATCATAAGCAGCTCCACCAGCCAGTGCGTGAGTGTAGGTAAACTGATGATTAAATTTATTTGCTATAGCATCCAATAAGCGGATCGCTTCAGCCATTACCTCCGGACCAATACCATCTCCAGCTAATACTGCAATATTATGCTTTGCCATGATGTTCCTCATATTTATTTATTTCGCTGGTATGTGACATTAGATAATCTAAATCATCAAGTCCATTAATCAGACAATGTTTACGAAAGCCATCATAGTCGAAATGATAACCTTTACCATTATAGCTAATTGATTGGTTTGGTAAATCAACTGTCATTACTGTTGTTGGGTCATTTTCTGCAATTGCTAGCATTTCATTAATAACTTCTAGTGGCTGGGTTATCAATAATAAACCATTCTTCGCTGAATTATTAAAAAAGATGTCTGAAAATGAATTACAAATTACTGTTTCGATTCCATATTGCTGAATTGCCCACACGGCATGTTCGCGTGATGAGCCGCAGCCAAAATTTTCTTTAGAAACTAAGATTTTACCAGTGTTATATTGTGGTTTATTCAATACAAAATCAGGATACATGCTTCTTAATGCTGAGAAAACATTCTCGCCATAACCCTCTTTACTGACACTTTTTAAGTGTTGTGCCGGAATAATCATGTCCGTATCAACATTATCAATTGCTAACGGAATAATATGGCTATGTAGTGTTGTGAATTTTTTCATGCTAAATGCTCCTGTCCAGCAATCTTGCCTAAAACAGCACTGGCAGCTACCGTTTGTGGTGAAGCCAGATGAGTAATACTATTTGGCCCCTGACGCCCGATAAAATTTCGGTTAGTGGTACTGATGCAACGTTTGCCTTCTGGTACTTTATCCGGGTTCATCGCTAGGCACATTGAACAACCAGGCATGCGGAAATCAGCACCAGCTGCAGCAAATATTTTATCTAATCCTTCAGCTTGTGCCATTTCCATGACTTGCTCTGAGCCTGGTACGATATACATGGTTACATTATTAGCTACTTTGCGTCCATCGAGAATCTTGGCAACGGCACGTAAATCTTCGATACGACCATTAGTACAACTACCAACAAAGGCAAAATCAATAGCTGTGCCGACTAGTGATTGTCCAGGCTGTAACTGAGTATAGGCATAAGCTTTTTCTAAAGTTGCTTTATCACCACCAGCATTTATAGCTGGTGTTGTTTCATTAAGTGCAATCGCATGTTCTGGATTTATACCCCAAGTAATCATTGGTCCAGCACCAGTAATATCAATCGTGATGCTATAATCATAATCAGCACCTTCATCACTGGCTAGAGCTAACCATTCCTGTTTAGCTTGTCCCCAGTTTGCGCCTTTTGGTGCATATTCACGACCTTCAAGATAGCTCAATGTTGTTGCATCTGGAGCAATTAATCCAGCACGTGCGCCACATTCAATCGACATATTGCAGATTGTCATGCGTGCTTCCATACTAAGTGAACGAATGTATTCACCAACGTATTCAATTACACAGCCTTTACCACCACCGATGCCGATTTCAGCAATCAATTTTAGGATGGCATCTTTGGCAGTGAAATACTGATTTGGCATACCTTTAAATTCAACTTTATAGGTCTTTGGCTTATCTTGTAAAATACAGCTACTTGCCATTGCATGAGTGATTTCTGATGTGCCAACCCCAAACGCCAACGCACCAAATGCGCCATGAGTTGAAGTATGCGAATCGCCACAGATGATAGTTTTACCTGGTAGGGTAAAGCCTAATTCTGGTCCAACCACATGCACGATACCTTGATGATGACTATCGATATCGTAAATAGTTATGCCCGTTTCTTTACAATTAGCACGTAGAGTATCAACCTGTTTGCGTGCAATTTCATCGGCTATCACAATTCGGTTTTTGTCGGTTGGGATACTATGATCGATCGTTGCGATAATGTTATGCTTATTCCTAATCGGAATGTTGCGGTTTTTTAATTCAGCAAATGCCTGAGCTGAAGTTACTTCATGCAATAAAATGCGGTCAATGTAAAGCATTTCAGGAAATCCTGCTTTACTATGTACCAGATGCGTATTCCAAATTTTATTGATAATATTCTGTTTCATTGTTATTTTACCGGAGTTAAATAATGATTATATTTAGGGTTTTGCCCACGACAGATTTTTAGATATTCTGTTTTCAGGTGTTTTGTAATCGGACCTTCTTCGCCGTTACCAATAGTTTTATCGTTGATAGTACCTGCGGCACGAACTTCTACTGCCGTTCCGGTAAAGAACACTTCATCGGCAGTATATAATTCTTCTGGCTTGATTTTGGTTTCAACCACTTTATAGCCAAGATCTTGTGCTAGACCGATAACGATTTGACGGGTAATCCCAGTCAAAATTGTACCCAATTCAGGCGTATAAACTACTTTGTCTTTTACCATGAATAGATTATCAGAGCTACCCTCAGCAACATAACCTTCATAATCAAGCATGATTAATTCATTATATTTAGTACCACTGATTTGTAATAATGCCTGTAGGCTATTAACATAGTGTCCACAGATTTTGGCGCCAACCGCAGTTGATTGTGGATGTAAACGGATGAAGTCACTAATCTTAACATCCAAAGCAACATCTGGCAAATAATCACCCATGTCGTAAGAATATACAATTACCTCAATCGGTGTTTTAGGATCAGGGCGTACACGTACTTTAGTTGGTGGTAAACCATAATATGCAAGTGGGCGAATATAGCAAGATTTCAATTCATTGGCTTTTACGGTTGCAACCACTGCTGCACAAACTTCTTCACGAGTGTATGGGATTTTCATCGCGATTGGGTCTGCTGAGATAAACATTCTTTCAATGTGCTCTTTAAGTGCCAATACTGCAATTGTTCCATCTGCCTGTTCGTAAGCACGAATCCCCTCAAAAACTCCTGTGCCATAGTGTAAGGCGTGTGACATAACGTGAGTTGTTGCTTGTTCAAACGGTTTTAGGGCTCCATTTTGCCAAATTAAGTTTGCCATTTCAAATTCCTGAATATATAAAATTGGGTTAAATCGTTGCTACGTCTATACAAATCAGCTTTTGTTGCTGCACTGCCGCAATTGGTTTTGGTAAAACCTTAATTTTAACAGTTTTGGTGGTATCCAGTCAAGGCATAAATATTGTATTTCAATAGCATATAAAGTTATTCTAATTGTTACTAGATATTTCTTTTGTGTGCAATCATTCTGAGTCTGACATAATCAGCAATCCAGATATTCTCATTGAGTAATTTTTCTCGTGCATAATCCTCGGCGTAGTTAAAAAACTCATTCGTCTGTGCTTCAGATAAATTTTCTAAAACCCCACCACGAAACATTTTTATCCAGTTTCTAAGCCCATTTTCTCCTGATAAAGGAGTTGGTCTTTGGTAAAGTTCAGCAAAAGTTACGCTAAAGCCATTTTTTTCAAGTAGCGATGCATATTCGGCAATCGTTGGGAAGTAATTTACCCGCGCACTGTCTTTAAGCCCAAGTTTATTTGCAGCATGATTAATTGCATCAATAATAGTCCCTATATTCCCATGTCCACCCATCTCAAAAACAAAGCGCCCATTAGGTTTTAACGCATTATATACACACTGAATTGGCTTTTCGGGTTCTAACATCCAGTGAAGTGCTGCATTGGAAAATACTGCATCATAATCGTTGCCAACTGAAAAATTATGACCGTCTTCTACCTGAAAACGTAGCGCTGGATATTTTTCTTTAGCCTCATTTATCATGTTTTCTGAGTAATCAATTCCAGTAATGCTTTTGCACTGGCTTGCAATCTGATGTGTCAGGTCGCCAGTACCACAGCCAAGATCAAGAATATTTTCATTTGCTTGTGGTGCTAGCAATGGAATTAGGGATTCGCCATATTTACTTACAAAGTTATGGTTTGTATCGTAAAATTTAGAATTCCAGTTTATATCTTTTTCCTGCATCTTAATCTCCTTGATTAAAACTATCTTAGTAGATTATTGTATTTTTTCTAGCGGAAAATAACAACCGAACTTTTGTGCTGGTTTTGAGTGTGTGCTTTTACAACTTTATTTTGTGGGTTAAAGATCTGTTTTGTATTGATATTATTTTTTGCAGTTTGAAAAAATAGTCTATTTCATTTATGCTTTATTGTTTTTACACAAACTAATGACATATAATAAAATCTGATTTAAATACTTAATGGGGCATAACTTATATTTGCTTTACTGCTTACTTTATAGTTTAAAATGTACGAGGCAAATTACTGTTGTATCTCTTAAATAATTTATCTAAAGAGTGACTTAAAAATAATAATTACAATGTCACGAATAAAAAATATGGCAGATTTTTTTTAAGTGGATAAAATATTATGAGAAAATTAACCTTTCTTATTTTGGCCTCGTGCTCTAGTCTCCTTGCCTTTGCTGATGATAGTGAGTCAGCGCCGCCAGTTGTAAATCTAAATTCTCAATACATTGATCGTTGGGCATATTCACAAGACCCTTATATCGGATTACCAAGCCTTGTGGGTAAGCAAATTGTTAGTGAAAGCCAGATGGCAAACCAAAATATTGCGGAGCGATGGTTTGCTGATGGTACTTGGAACATCTATTCTGCTGCTACTGCATCGTATAGTGGGTTTGATTCGGCACAAGGGTTCCCCAATGGTAATGGTTATCCTATCTATGCTTACGGTACCAATCTCTTCGGACAAACAGGTTATGTAGCAGGATTCTCCTTTGGTGGTATGATTTCAGTTGCCAATCCGATTGGTGCTGATAATATGAATGGTTATCATGTGAATGGAAACCCCTTTGTTCCGGCTAATGCAATGGCTTCAATTCCTGAAGCTTTTGTGGAATATATGTATGGTAATATAGTACAAGTTGATGTTGGTTATATTGGGATAACTAATAGCCCATGGCTTGGTGGAACATACTATAATAATCAGATCACGCCTTTTGCAACTTATCAAGGTGCAATGGTTAATGTTTATCCTGGTGCAGGATGGTTGTTAACTGCAATTGCCTTTAATGCTGCGCAGTTTTCGGGTAATCTGGGTTTTAATAGCCAGACCTTATATAATAAAGGTGTTTATGATGGTTATAGCGGTCTTATTTCAAATGCCAATGTGCATGATGGTAGCTCGGCTGGGACTGTAGCCTTAGGTGCTAACTATATGGGCTGGAATAATAACTATAATCTACGTTTATGGGGTTATCAATTTGAGAACTATGGAACGTTACTTTATGCCGATAATAGCTTAAAGTTAGCAGCTAATAAGAGTCTGTCTTTTAACTTTGCCGCACAGGGTGGTACCGATAATCAGGTCGGTGGTAATACCAACGCTTTAGTTAATAATGGTTTAGGGCAAATTTCAAGTAATTTTGTCGGAGCTCAGGTTGGTGCTACTTTAGATTGGGCTAGTTTAAACTTGTCATTTGATACCATTTGGGGTCCACAATCTTCTTACGGTGGTGGTGGAATTGTGTCTCCATATACTTATGCGGATGGTTTGGATCCTTTATACGCCGAGGGTTGGATTACCAATATGGTGAATATGGGGATCTCAGGTACGATTTATAAAATTAATCCATCGTTTAGCTTTCTTGATAATAACTTGACAATTTCTCCTGCATTTACAACATTAGTTACGGGTAATTACCAGTGGACGGGTACTAATGAAGCATTTGCAACAGTTAGTTATTCTTTACCACAAGTGCGTGGGTTGACTCTCTGGGCATATTATGCTTATCAGTGGGTACCAGTGCAAAATACTATCGGTGATAATTGGGGAACACAGTTCTTTGTGAGTTATAATTACTAGTTGAAATTATTGAAAAGGACATACAATGAAAAAAATCCTGATAACTTTACTTTTGTCAAGCTCTAGTCTATGTTATGCAATGCAAACTGTAAATTTTCAGACGCAATCTTATACCTGTAACGGCAAAAAAATAACCAAAACCACTAGCGAATCGACTCTTCTTGCAAATTGTAAGGGTGCAAAAGTCCGGAATGCTTCGGTGGTTGTAGGCGCTCCACCACAGAAAAATGCTGGTGGGGGTGGTAATGCAGTTGCCTTACCAAGTCAGGGTGAAGATGATGAGGATGGTGATGATGCTAATATGGAACGAGTAAAATTCTATGCTGATGATGGTACTTATATGAAGTGTTTTTATAAAAATGGTGCTTTATTTAAATGTAAGGCTAAAGTGGCTAAACCCGCTGCCTCAGCTTCGAGTAATTAGAGTAGTAACCCGGTTAATAATGCCGGGTTTCTTTTCTAAATCTTAAAAGGTGTGAATGATATTTAATGGTGTTGAGGTGCTACTTAGTACATCTGATGGTATTAGTTTATCATAACCTAGCTCTTCTAATTTCTTATAGAGTGCAGTTCGGCTACCAACATTAAATTTGATATATAGCTGATCATTAAATAGGCTGTCAATTGTACTTTTACTGATTTTTTTACCTTCGATTTTGAAAATTATATCGGCAATCTCTTGGCTAGTTAATTGATTCATAAAGAAAAATACCACTTGTCGTTCACGTCTAGTCAAAAAAGGTAACAGTTCCTTATTCTCACCATTTTTTGTATTAAAATTTAAGTATGAACGAATAATCTCGTGATTGAGGTTTAGTGCGCTTATTTCTAGTCCTTGGAGTAGTATTCCAATAACGTTTTGAGTTTCGGGGTTAATGAGCGGTGATTTTATACAGACATATGGCTTTAGATTACCATTAATTCGGTTTATTTTAAGAAACCTAACTGGCTTTCGCCCATTAATGATTGAATTATCTTCATCTCGGATGATTGTTTCAATGTCTGGACTATCATAGAGCATAGAATAAGTCACTTTGCCAAGAATTGCACTAGGTTCTATGCCAAGAAAATCAGCATAGTTCTTGGAATAATAGACCATTTCAGAGTCGCAATTTTTTACGCCAAACATTTGATGTGGAGATGCAGTGGTAATTAACTCAAGCGCATTAATTATATTTTTCAGTGCTAGTTCATCCGAAGCTAAATTTTGTTTCATTCTTAGTCAAGTATTTAAAAATTGCTGGTATTTATCAATTAGTCTTCTAGTTATTTGTCCACAGTTGCCATTACCAATTATTGTATTATTTATCTTAGTTAATGGGCGAATCAGTAGAGTTGTACTTGTAGCAAAAACCTCTTTTGCCTTAATTAGTTCTTCACTAGAAAAAGGTCTTTCAATAACCTCTATACCTGATTCTTTTGCTAGAGCGATAATCCTTCTTCTGGTTATTCCAGCAAGAACTTGATTATCTAGGTTCTTAGTGACTAAGTTGTTGTTATTGTCAACTATAAAAAGATTTGAAAATGAGCATTCGGTAACGATATTGTTACGAGTAAATATTGCCTCCGAATATCCCATGTCTATAGCTTTTTGCTTCGTTAAAGAGCTTGCAAGTAGGCTGATTGATTTTATATCACAGCGTTGCCAACGGATATCTTCTAGGGTGACAGCACTATAGCCTTTTTCTAATTCATCTAAGGTAGTCAGCTTAATAGGTGAAACGGTTATAATTACAGTTGGGGTTAATCCGTTTGGAATTAACTGATTTCGAGAAGTAGCACCTCTAGTGATTTGAATATAAATGGATGCATCTTGAAGATTATTTCTTTTACATAATTCAAGGCAAATATTGCTTAGCTTTTCGTAAGATAGATCCAGTTTAATGTTAATTTCACCTAGCGAGCGAAAGAGTCGATCAAGATGCCACTCATTGTCGATTAGCTTATTTTTATAAAAAAGGATGACTTCGTACACTCCATCAGCAAATTGCATTCCTCGATCTTCAATATGTACGTAAGCATTACTGTGATCAATAAAGCTATCATTCAAAAAACTAATGCGTGTCATTTCAGATAATCCTAATGTTATTTGGATTTATTTTACTACTGTTTATTACATTAGTGTAATAAATTCTTTATTAGTCATAGCTTTTATTTTTTTAATTTTTAGATGAGTAAACGATCTTCTAGCTTATTTGATATAATATTTAATTATAAATAGATTCTATATCAGAATCTTTTCTGCTTAGCTAAAATAATTTAATGGTTAAATTATCAATTTTCATAACAGTGTTTATGTTAAGGAGATTGGCTTTTATTTATAATTTATCTTTGATACATAGTCTACGCAGGATTTTTTTCTTATAATGTACGGATACAGTATAAAATATGCAAAACACAGATTTATTATTAGCAATTTTAGTTGTCATAATTGCAGTTGCTTGGATTATTCGAGTTATGTACCGGATAAAAGCGAAAAAGGGGGCAACTTTATGTAATGGTTGTACAATAGATAGTAAGCCTAAAATAAAAGAGTTTAGGTAGGGTAAAAGAAATACAAATAAGATACATTAGCATGAGCAAATCAAATCGCCAATGATCTTTTGCTTGCTTTAGAAATATTACAAATTAACCTAATTATAATAATTGTTTTTGAGGATCCATGTCTCATAATAATAGTCTAAAAAAATTGCCATTATTGTTATTGTTTATATTGTTAGCAACCGTATGCTATTTTCATTTATGGACATATCTTAATGTAAATGTTTTAGCCAATTATCATGAAAAGCTTGCAATTTACGTAAAAAATAATTTATTAGTTTCAATAAGTGTATTTTGTTTAATCTATATCTTTATTGTTATCTGTCTAATACCCGGAGGGGTTATCCTTACTATATTAGCAGGTTTTTTATTTGGTAACTTGTTAGGTAGTTTTATTGTTTTTGTTTCTGCTAGTTTTGGGGCTGTAGCTTTAGTATTTATTGTTCGCTTGGGTTTAGGTGAGTTTGTTCATAAAAAGATGGGGCAGAAGCTTCAGTTTATGGAACAGGCGTTCCAGAGAAATGCCTTTTTTTACATCTTAAGCTTACGTTTATTACCCGTAATTCCTTTTTTCTTGATTAATCTGGCAGTTGGGGTGTTTAATATTAGAATTAGAGACTTCTTCTGGGCAACCTTTTTTGGTATTGGTCCGGCAACTCTTATTTATGCTAATATAGGTACAAACCTTGCCGAATTATTAAAAAATAATAACTTGTCTTTACATTCGTTAATAAGTGTTAATGTCTTGCTCGGTCTGTTCTTTTTAGCTCTTCTTTCTTTGTTACCTATTTTTCTAAAA
This sequence comes from Neisseriales bacterium, assembly GCA_008017155.1. Lineage (GTDB taxonomy): Bacteria > Pseudomonadota > Gammaproteobacteria > Burkholderiales > UBA11063 > Aquella. The sequence continues at coordinate 20,161 of SSGX01000057.1, forward strand.
AAGATTAAAAGAAATAGACTTGACAATACTTAAAGCATGAGGTATCATAATGTAGTTTTATTTTATTGTAAAACCTAAATCCCCGGAACAATTTCGGGGCTTTTTGCTTTCTATGGATTTAATTTCTAATTTGGTTTAAGAATGAAAAAAGCATTGCTAGTGGTCGATGTTCAAAATGATTTCTGTGATGGTGGTGCTTTAGCTATTCCATTTGCAAACGATATAATTAAGCCAATTAATCAAATCATGCAAACAGGCAATTATGACCTGATTATTGCTACACAAGATTGGCATCCACAGAATCATTCATCATTTAAAGCTAATAAAAATAACGGAATTTGGCCAACTCATTGTGTACAAGATACCTATGGGTCTCAGTTTCATGCTAATCTTGATTTAAGTCAGATTGATCAAGTTATAAGAAAAGGTGAAAATCCAGAAATTGATTCTTATAGTGGGTTTTATGATAATGATAGAACCTCTAAAACAGAACTTGAAGATTTTCTAAATACTAATTATATTACTAATGTAGATATTGCTGGCTTAGCACTCGATTATTGTGTAAAATATACGGCAGAAGATGCCGTTTTATTAGGATTTAATACTACTATCCTGATTGATTGTTGTAAGGCAGTGGATGTAAGGAATAATAAGTTGCTTGAGTCCTTCAATAAAAAAGTTCAATTCAAATTTTCTCAAAGTGGAAATTAAACCTATGCAAAAAATTTCTTTAAAGTTTGGCTGGCGTACAATTATCTTCTTTCTTCTTCTTGAGTTATTTACCGTGCCTCCTGTTGCAATGAGTAATAGTATTGTTATCCAAAACATTTGGTATATGGCAATAATGGGTTTTATTGTAGCATTAGTTTGTGTTTATTTCTTACTACGGATATTAAAGGCCTTTCTTATCCGTAATTCAGAGCGAATCATTGGTGTTAGAATTTCTGATATTTATGGTATTTGGTATATTGCACTCCTAGCTGGGATATTACTAATGATAATGTTTGTGGTTCAGGATTTTCTTTTTGCACATAATTTTAATGATTTTAGTGCTGGTTTCTTTTCAGCTTTTTTTAGTGTTGGAGGAACTCTTCTAATCTATAAACTTGGCTTTTACTGTGGCTTAAATATTAGTCTCAATGGATTAAATACCAGCAAATATCAGCTTGATATTGGCTGGGGTGCGGTTTTGAAATTATCTCTGCTTTTTGGGATATATGAATTAATTGTTTGTCCGATTACTGGGCTTTGGATTCCTTATCCTGAGCATCGCTTTAGCCTTGCGGTCATTTCGGGGATTGTTGGTGGTGCTACTGGGGGCGCTTTAGTTGCTTTTATTTCTAGCTTTGTTAAGCCAATGCAGGCAGAATTAATTTTTAAAATAAAATAATAAATTAAATATGGAATACGTATGGTAAATAGTATAAGACCGTCAAAACGTGAGAATGATCAATTGCGTGATGTTAAGATAACTCGAAATTATACCAAACATGCTGAAGGTTCAGTTCTTGTAGAGTTTGGTGATACAAAAGTGATTTGTACAGCTAGTATTGATGAAAGTGTTCCTCCTTTTTTAAAAGGACAGGGCAAGGGATGGCTAACAGCAGAATATTCGATGCTTCCACGTGCGACGAATAGCCGCAATAAACGCGATATTTCACAGGGCAAACCTAATGCAAGATCACAGGAGATACAACGTTTAATTGGGCGCAGTCTTCGTAGTATTATTGATTTTAGTCTACTTGGTGAACGTCAAATTATTATTGACTGTGATGTGATTCAGGCTGATGGTGGAACTAGAACAGCCAGTATTACGGGTGCGTATGTTGCATTATGCGATGCCATTTCATATCTTCTCAAAAATAGGCTAGTTATTGAGAACCCTATAAAAGCCACGATTGCAGCAATTTCAGTTGGGGTTTACAATGGTTACCCAGTATTAGATCTAGATTATCTTGAGGATAGTAATTGTGATACTGATATGAATGTAGTTATGTCTAGTGAAGGGATAGTTGAGATCCAAGGCACCGCAGAGGGAGCTCCATTTAGCCGTCAAGAATTGAATATATTATTAGACTTAGCAGAAAAAGGAATAAATCAGTTATTTGAAATCCAAAAAGAAAGTTTGACAGGACTTAGTTTGTTAGTTAAATAAAGAAGATTTATTGTATTTTATTTACTAAGGTCAAAGCTGTTAATGTTTGATTGCATAATATTTTATATTTCTTAAATTGTATGCTTAATTTATTTTAAATAGAAAATATAAACAATAGTATACTCCTCTAAAATCTATACTATAATATAGTATATGTATCATATCTAAATGTTAGGGAATAGTACAATGTTACTAAATCAAAGCAAAAAAATTTGTTTAACATTTGCAACATTGACATTATTGCCATTAATAAATTCTTGTAGCGGGGGAGGTAGTAGTCAAATTATAATGCCCCCTGAAAACTAGACCATTAATTAAGAGAGTCAAGTGATGTAAAATCACATTATTTTGACAATGGTTTAATGGGAATTAGAATGAGAAAGACTCATCCTGCATCAATAAAACTAAAAGTGGCATTAGCAGCTTTAAGTGGTCAACCAATACCAGATATATGCAAACAGTTTGAGGTTGCAGAAAGCTTGGTACATAAATGGAAGAAACAGTTAAAAGAAAATGGAACTGTAGTATTTCAAGATAA
>SSGX01000059.1 GCA_008017155.1 Neisseriales bacterium
ACCTTTTTTGTTAGCAAGGTCTCAAACTTTGTATTTCGATGAAATGATGAAATGATAAAATGGTGGTAATTTTTATGGGATAAAATCATCATATAGAAATATGTATATGAGATTCCAATAAAACTAAGACACTAAAATATTATCCAAAGTTGATATACAATATTTACTAAAAATAATAAATTTAAATATTGAGTAGTTCTCCTTTCTCATCTTTCATTAGAATCTCATATACATAGTTCTATATGATGATTTTATCCCATAAAAATTACCACCATTTTATCATTTCATCGAAATACAAAGTTTGAGACCTTGCTAACAAAAAAGGTATCTTCCCGTAAATGGGAACTTACTTCAAAATTTGAATTAATGCTTATGCTGTAAATTTTATGATGGCAATAATTGCACATATAAGTCTAGATTAGTTAGTTTCAAGAGTATGTTAAATAGTTTACTCGAAATTTCATCTAGATCATGCATTTTTTCAATTGAAAGTATTTTTGTCATTGTATAAAACCTTGTTTTCACTCTTCTGATAAAATTTATAAAATTGATAAATAATAAAAATAATCTCATATTACTTTACTCTCTTTCCTTCTTCTCATCATTCTTGGATAACATTTCTCATATCAAAAGCCTCTCGCTCACAGAAACTTCTCATAAAGTTTCTATTGCATTCCAGAAACTTCTTGTTTCGAAACAATTTTGTTCCTCTCTCAGTGAGCAGTTTCTCGAAGATCTACTGGCATGCGGGGAGTTTATCGAGGTCGATTGTCGGAAATATGTGGTGCAGGACATGGATGTTGAAGCCTAAGTACTTCAGGAGGGATGTGAGTCTGCCTTAGTTATGACCATCTTCGTAGGTGGTTGAAATTTGATGGAGGATGAAATCACGGTTTTATGGTGCTCCTTCGGTCCATAATTTGGGCTGCCGATGCTGACATAGCAGATTTTTGCCAAAAGTGTACCCATAAGCACACTGCATAATCCCAAACAATTTGAATCCCAGCCATAGATCATCTGCCAAGATGCCTAAATAAATCCACTCAGAAAAAGTGACCAAGTACTGAAAACTCGGCAATTTTCGGCTCTGAAAGGGAACCACAAAGATCTTTAGCATGATATTTGCAAAAGATACCACGATAAAGAGAAGCTCAGTTAGAAATAAGGAATATAATTTGTTCTCAGGAAGACACCGGGCAAAATAGGCAACTGGCTAAAATGCTGCAAGTTAGTAGTCTAAGAGGGTGTTTGTGTATACATGATGACTTAGGCAATGCATAATTTCTTGTTATTTGGCAGTAAATCCGATGAATAAATACGAGTGTTTGAATAAGTTGGTTTTCTTGTGGATGTAGGTATGTCCCATTCCATAGAAGTACACCATGTAGCATCCACAAAAAATGGCCATCAAGAAAGATTGAGTTATTCCAGTTATAGTCAGCAACATCAACCATCCAACAAAAATTGCAAGCCATCTGCAATTTGTTTTTGTGGAATCAGTCAGCTCCTTTACTGTGAATTTCTCCAAAATTCTGTTCCTGAGAGTTTCGAAGAGTCCTGATTCGTCAAAATCGAAGCGAGGAGGTCTCTTGATCGGACACTCCCCGATATAATATTTTTAAAGAATGCTTCGAGCTTTATCGATATCCAAATGATGGACTCGAAACAGCTATGTGATTTATTGCCCTTTTGTGTAGTTTATCCAGTGCTCTCCTCCTGGGTGCTGCTTGGCAAACTTTTCCAAATCATACATTTTATTCTCTATAATCCAACAGGGATTCGGACAGCCCCATAACTCAGTATCTCTCTCAGCTTTATCTTGCAGCCACATGTCAGGATTTCCTTAAAATATACCCCGACATTTCAGTGTTCTTTTTGTTTATGGAATTTCAAGAGTTGATCTTGCTGTATTATTCATTCAATAAATAATATATGCGCTAAAATATTGAATCAATGAAATGATAATATAAATAGGAATTAAAATTTATAGGAATTCATTTAAAGAAAAATATATGAATAATGTATCATTTATATTTTATAAAACTTATTCTATTTATCGAATTTTAATTATATTCTATAAGAAAAAGCAAATGGGCGTAGCTTGTTGTGCAGCAACTGATCTCGAAGAGAACCCTCCCCTATTTACAATCATCCATTTTAATGATGTTTACGATATCCAACCGAACAAAGACAAAATGTTTGGGGCAGCCAATTTCGAAGCCTTCCTCAGATCCATCAAAAATAAATTTCCTGAATCCCTCGTCCTCTTCTCAGGAGACGCATTCTCTCCTTCGCTGCTATCAGGAATCTATAAGGGCAGGCAAATGGTGAAATGTCTCAACAAAATGCAAATAGATGCAGCATGTTTCGGAAACCACGAATTCGATCTGGAGCCTGAGTAGACAGATTCTTTGGTAAAGCAATGCAACTTCCCTTGGCTTCTAGGAAACATCAGGTACAAGGGGACTTAGTAAACACTCGGGAGAGGGAAACCTTATATTATTAAGGAATTAGGAGGAAAAAGAATCGGCATGTTCGGAGTTGGAGGGGAAGATTGGCTGGGCATTCTCTAGAATTACGATGGGAAGCTGGAATACGATGATTCGATCGAATTTTCCAGGAAAATGTGCAAACTTTTGAGAAAAAAATAAAAATGCGACTTCATTATCGCTCTAACTCATCTGCGGGAGTGCGAGGATAGAAAGCTAGCTGAGAATGTCCCTGAAATTGATATAGTCCTTGGTGGCCACGATCATATGAAGATGCAGGAGTTGATAGGTGGTGTTCCTGTTGTTAAAAGCGGAGATGATTTCTAAAGTTTGAGTGTCATTAAAGTATACCCAAAGGAGCAGGTAATCACAGCTGAGTTCAAAGCCGAGAGATATGACTATGACATGAAAATTTTAGATGTACCTATTGCCGAATTTCCTGATCCTTAGCTTTATTGGCTGATAAACTTTTGCTGGGAGGAGTACATAAGAAACGATAAGATAATTGGCTATACTGAAAGCATTTTGGAAGGCAGATTTGAATAATTCAGATGCAAAGAGACAAATTTAGGCAATTTTTGGGCTGATGTTGCCAGAGCATATTATGGATCGGAGGCCTGTATCATTAATTCGGGAAGCATCCGTAACGACGAAATTCTCGACATTGGCTATTTATCATATTTCGCTCTCTCTAACATCATCAATAATCCCCTCCTAGTTCTGAAAATTCCAGGTTCAATAATTTGCCACATCCTCGAACAATCCCTATAAAATTTCCCTGATGCCCAATCTGGCAGTTTCCTCTTGATTTCGGGTATTCAGTACAAATTTAGCATCAAAAAAGACCCAAAGATTCAATAGATTCTCATGAATGGCCAACCACTATAGCTCGGAAAGAGTTATTCAGTAGTAATGCCAGAATATTTGGCCAATGGAGGAGATGGATATCAGATTCTTGAGAACTGCAAAAGATAAGTTGATACTGTAAACTCCATAGATATGCTCACACTTATGAGTAAATTCTTTTAGCTCAAAATCACTGATGGAGCAAGTGGTTGGGAGTAGATTGGGTCGGTAAAGAAGGAAAAATAAGTTAAATCTTCAAAATAAAGTGCCCCATCATTTCTCGGAGGATTGTTCAGCTTTGCCAATAAACAAGCACAAAGATTGGAAAGAATGAAGAAACTTACAACTGGCACATGCATTGGGCACGATGGGAAAATTTATATAAAAATTGCTCCCAAAGTGGATGGTCGGATCATCTGTTTAGACGGAAAAGAGAGCCAAGAGTATGTTTTGCCTAAAAGTTAATAAAAAACAAAAAATATTCCTTCGAAAATGCCTCTCTTTCCTACCAATAAAGAGTAATAACCCTTAACAATCGTTCATTTCAGCGATGCATTTGATATCGAAGCTGATTAAAAAGGCAATAAAGGGGTAGTGAATTTCTAGCAATATGTCAGCGAACTCAGAAAAAAAAATAAAAACATTTTGACATTGTTCTCAGGCGGGGCTTTCTCCTCATCGAAACTTTCTTACATATTCGAAGGATACCAGGCCCTAAATTGTATGAATGCCTTGAAAATAGATGCAGGCTGCCTCAGCAAGCATTAGTTCTAATACAAGTTGTAACATACCAAGGAAATGATAAACCAAAGCAATTTCTCATGGATACTGGGCAACATCAAGGAAAAGTCTTCGAAGAAGGCAATTGGGCAGGAATATTTTATCAAACAGGTTAGTGGATATAAAGTTGGAGTGTATGGGTTGGCTGGGAAGGAGTTTATGGAGAGTATGGATCCTTTAGGGAATAGTTTTATTTATTAAGATTGGAAAGAGTATGTTAAAAGGGTCTCCAGTTTACTGAAAAAAGAAGGGTGCAACTTGATTATAGCTCTTGTGCATGAAACTCCTCAATAAATGCAATAGCTACCAAACACTGACCTGATCCTATGTGGAAATAGTCATAAAAAGAGTATCGATATTATCAACAAAACCCCCAAGATCACAACAGGCAAAAACTTCAAATCCCTGACAACCATAAAGATCCACCCAAAGCACAAATAGAATCCAAAATACTTTCTCGGCCATTCCTTCAACTACGAAATCTAGTCCCATAATATCAGCAAAAGTGCATCTCGCAATGCCAACAAAAAGTTGAAATAATACGTCTAAAGCTGCCAGTAAGCCTACAACAATCATCATGAGGTGATAGGGATGACTAAGGTTCCCTTGGAAATCAGAAAGAAAATGATCAGGAAGCAATAGACCAATTTCGGGAATTTAGTGGCTGATATGATGAGGGTGTTTTTTGGGGCTGATTGTGCAATTCTGGAGCCTGAGCTTTTAGGGGTTGATAAAGTTATTTCTGCTGGAAAGATTAGACTAGGAATGCTTGAAGGCATTGATGGATGTGAGAGTCATGTGAGAATATTGACTGGTTCGGCCATACTAGAGCTATTGAGCTAGACCAGTGAGAATTTGGTCTTGGTCTCAGGAATCCAATACCAAAAAGATAAAAACAAGAAGATTCTCGAGGAGTAGATCACAATTAAAGGTGAGAAACTGGATCGCAACAAAAATTATAAAGTCGCATTACCATAAGTGATGACCTCAAAACGCCTCTCTATAATCGAACAATATCCGATCTCAACTCCCTTAACAAGAGGATCAAACCTGCATTCCCTTTTGCTGAAACTATTTCCGATTTCTCCAAACATAAACATGTAAACTGTGTAACAAATTGGCCTTTCAACATTACGATCTCCTTAGATTCAAGGCAAAAGTTATGAAAATATATTCAGTATTGCTCCCATGATCGATGGAAGAATCACTTTGGAGGAGGAATAAGAGTATAGTGGAAATGAAAAAGAAGATAGTGTGAAAGATAGTGGGTAGGATAATCTTGAGATACAAATTTTGCCACCAATTGGGTCAT
>SSGX01000027.1 GCA_008017155.1 Neisseriales bacterium
CCAATGAACCTTTAATGCCGATCCGGTTTGTTTAAGTGTCTTGCCATCTTGGATATGTGCCATAGCTATTAGTCTGATTTTATTTTTAGAGTTACGTTCCTTTTTAGACATTGCCACAAAGTCATATGTTTCGAAATCAGTAGGAAGTTGGATTGGATTTGTCATTTGTATTTAAGCTCATTAGTTTATTAGATGCCAATATTATACAACACTGTGAATTATATTGTGATTAGTATTATAGATTTTCATGAAAGAAATTTTGCTTATGATGCATTTGTTATTTGGGATTTAAATCATAATTGCCTTTATGCATCGAAGCTTTATTTAAAATATATGCATCTTAATGACATTAGTCAGATATCATTAAGTGACCTAAATCAGGAATTTGCTGACTTAAGTATAGAATTTCGAAATAAAATAACAATTCCAACTTTAGTGTTGAAAAAGCCACATGGGTGTTGCTATTTATTACGGCGTCCCATGACTTATAATTATGGACTTCATTTTGCTAATATTTTTCCAATATTTAATTCTGATAATCAGTTAATTGCTTATTGTACAAGAGCTTATCAAATGAAAAACGAGACAGCAATATTTAATTTAATAAAAAAGATTGGCAAACATAATTCCAAACATTTCATGACGTATCCTTCAGATAATCTTACAGAGCGTGAGCGTATCGTTGTATTTTTAATGATTATAGGAATGTCACATAAAGAAATTGCGGTAACTCTCTCTGATATATTTTGCGAAGATGTCTTACCCAGCTCTGTTAGTGTATTAATTAGCAGACAAATTTATCCAAAGTTTGATACAAAAGTTCACTCGATTTTAGTCATTAAAGCTATATTAAATGGTTTCTTCTATAATATACCAAATAAACTTGTATCACACCTTCCAAAGGTAATTTTTGTTGCAAATCTTGAAGAGTTCTATGATTCTTGGCAAGATAAGTAATTTGTCAAGTAAGATTTTCTTACATTAAACTAATTCTCTTTGATGCTAAAATAAACTTTTAAGTTTATGGAGGTGGTTCTTGAGAAGTTTATTTATTTTTCTATGTATTAGCGTGACTTTGGTTGCTTGTAATGATGGAGGATCAACAAGCTCTTCTAATGTTATACCTAATGGTAAGTTCGTTCTTGCTGGGAGTCAAGGTGCAATTTATAGTTCATTAAGTTCAATTTCAAATGTATTTTATCCAACAGCAATACTGCAAAATATTAAAACAGTCTGTGGTGAACCTACCGCAATGACCTATGGATCTAATAAATATGTTATAGTTGCAAATGAAAGTAATAATACAGGAACTTGTATAGCACAGTCTACTAATGCTAAAGATTGGGACGAGTTTATTCTTAATAACAATATTGCTAACATAGCAAGTATTATGGTCACTTCTGATAATATGTTTATATTAGGAGGGAATGGGCTTTTACTTAGTGGTAGCGATCTTCATAAATTACAAGAACATAGTTTTATCGCAGGTAAATTGATTAAAAAGCTTATACAGGATAATCAAACAATAATTGCATTATGTAGTGATAATACTATTTACTACGCATCAATTAATGATCTTGATAATTGGATAGAGGATATAAATTTCAGTGAGCAAAATAACACAAAAATTAACGATATAACTATTGGTGACGACTACGTTATTGCTGTAGGTACAAATGCAAGAATTTTATTTACAGCTAGAAATAATTATCCAAATAATATTAATTGGAATAGTTATAGTAGCAACCTTAAAAGTAATCAGGAAATTAAATTCATTGCTTATGGTAACGGTAAATATGTTGGAGTTACTTCATCTAATATGTTATCAAATCTTGGACCAACTAGTTTTGTCATTAATGAAAAAACTTTGAGCTTTGATTCTGTTAATAATTTACAGTTAAATCCGATAACAAGTCTAACATTTGGTGCTGGATACTTTATGTTAACAGCTCAAAGCAGTGGACTTGACGCTGGGGTTAATACTTCTGCCAATTCAATAGACGGTGTTAATTGGAATAATGGAACAATTCTGTCTTCATTACCTCTTATTGGAATACCAATTATACGAGTAGCAACGTTTGGGTCAAGATAACTTTATTAGTTTTAAATTTAACTATTGCTATTAATTTTTATGATTTATATCTTATACTGTAATTGAAATTTTTATTTACCATCAGAAGTTTGAAATGAAAACTGTTATTTTTTATAATAACAGTTTTCTTCTTTATTACTTTGTCGATACTGCAGCTTTTAAATTAGCTCCAGCGGTAAATTTAGGTGCTTTACTTGCAGCTATTTTAATTTCTTCACCTGTTTTTGGATTTCGCCCAGTTCTAGCTGATCTTTCGCTAACACTAAAAGTACCGAAGCCTACTAGTGTGACTTTATCATCAGCTTTTAATGCTGCTGTAATTGATTCCATGAATGCATCTAGTGCTTCTGTTGCCTTAGCTTTTGAAATATCAAGCTTTGATGCCATACTATCAACTAGTTCGCTCTTATTCATAATAATTCCTTTCTTAAAGATACAAATTATATCAGTAAAAATTTAGATTGGTTATACTATTTACTGAACAGCACAGTAAAGTCCACGTTTACTACATCCATCTAGTACTTTTTTACCATCAACCTCAGTATAGCAATACTTACCACCAAATCCATCTTCTTTGTTATATTGAGAGCAGCCACCTGCATGCCCAGCACCAGCACAAATACTTCTATGGTTGATTTGCTCTGAATAACCAATCATTCCAGCAAGCTGATTTACACCACTATCTCCAATTGTCCAACGTTCACAGGTAATATTTTTCTTTGATGTCCAAAATGGCATTAATCCAGTCCAAGCCTTTCCACCATCACTAATTGCTTCACTAAACTGAAATCCAAGAAGAAAATTAAATATACCCTGACTATTGGTTGTACCAATAACCGTACCCTTTGTATTAACATAAGTTGTATTAGGCGTTAATACCCAATCCACGCTATGTCCAGCTCCACATAGTTTTACTGCTGACTCTGGGTCATTTGGGTTATCAACACAAGCAATGCGGTTTAAATCATCAGAAATAACAGCCTTGCAGGTTTTTCCAGCAGGACACTGCGCATCAATCTGGCAGAGATAATCAGCCCCAGCTACACCTGTTGTAGCAGTGGATCCTGCCTTTTGAGCTGTTTTCAACAAATCCCCCCACCATTTATCACTAGTCAAGTAAAGTAACTTGGTTTCTGTTGCTGTATAGAAGCTAATATTTGTTGCACTAATCGGAGTACCAGAATTACTCATTATGCTAGAGCTTAAATGTACTGTGTAGGTTTTCCCGGGTACTAGACTGGAACTAGGGCTAAACGTAAAATTAATATTATCAGTTGTGGCTATAGTACCGGAAATTAAATGACCTGTAGTCTCTGGAGAACTTTCGCTAACTGTAAAGGTACTGGTTGTTACTGTTGCTGGGTTTACTCCACTTACCACATTAAACATAACACTAATTGGCGTAGTATAATTATTGGTAGTTGATCTTGCTAGCGGGTTTGTTAAAACAGCATTTGGCTGCATAACGCAATAAAGCTTGCGATGACCATTGCAATCCTGTTTATCATTTGAGATTGCGCCCGGATCAATCTGTCCAGAACGTCCGCAGCGTCCTTTATTCTCACTTGAACTAGATGTCCAAGCTTTACAACTATCGCCACCATCAACAGACCCCCAAGTAGTAGATAATCCTGTCCAAACATGATTTGATGAACCAACTCCAAATGCAACCGTTAGTGGAAAGATAAAAATAGATTGCCCTGTAGTCGTGCCAATTAATTCAGAATTAACATTATAATAACCAGTCCCAGGTTGCAATACCCAGTTAAGACTATTTGTTCCACCACATACACTATCTGAAGCACATGCATAACGTTCGCCAACTACGCTAAACATTGCTTTATAGTATTGGGTCTTATCCGGGCTACCTGCATCACTATTACAAATTGCGTCTGCTCCAGTACTTGCATTTGAATAACTCCCGCGCAAATTACCTTTATAATCACCAGATGTCAAAAAAATCTTGTATGAAGCTTGAGTTGTATAACTTGAAGTGGTCAGAACTTTTGATGAAGTGTTAGATCCTTTACGATTTAAAACAAATTTATATGTTGTATTTGGTTTTAACTTTATGTTTGGAGTAAAGGTATATGTCAGATCATTACCATTCATGATTAGTGGTATTTCTGCGGAATTTGCATTATTAGCATCGATTAACGAAGCTGAGATTCCTGTTAAATCAAATTTCGTTTTAAATGTAACTATTACTGGTGCGGAAATTCCAATTCCGGTATCGCCATTTGCTGGTGAAATTTGCTGTATGCCAATACTTTCAGCTGATTGAGGATCATTTTGAGTTGTTTTAGTAGTTGATGTATATATGGGCTGAGATAGCATATCATTAGTAGTTTGAGTATTTGAAGTTGAAGTATCCGAACTATCTTGTGTGTTACCTGCATTACATCCGGTACTTAATATAATACACAAACTAATTAATAGTTTTTTGTAGCCATTGAGGCTTTTTGAGGATCTCATCATTTTTTCCTTTGTAATATTTACATCTGGAATAATAGCATTCTAGTAATATTTCCTTCATATCCAAAATGGACATTTTAATATCTTAAAGTAGTAATGATCTTAGATAATTTAAATTTCTTTGTTGTTTAGATCTATATTAGATTTACTAAATAAAGCAATGCTTGAGTACATAGTACTAAATAGAGAATCATAAAAAGATGATTTTGATGATATAATTTAATGTTTATTTAACTTAAGTACTGCTTTTAATGATCAACTCTAATAATAATCCACTGAATATTCTTAATCAAGTATATGGTTATCCTAATTTCGTTGGTGAGCAGGAAAAAATTATTAGGCATGTATTAAATGGGGGTAGTGGTCTGGTATTAATGCCTACAGGAGGAGGTAAATCTCTTTGCTATCAAATACCAGCATTAATGTTGTCTGGTGTTTCAATAGTTGTTTCACCATTGATTGCACTTATGCAAGATCAAGTTGCTGGATTAACTGAACTAGGCATACCTGCTCTTTATCTATCTTCTATTCAGGATAGTGTTGAAAATCAAGAAAATTTAAAGAAGATTGTTGATGGGCGTGTTAAGCTCGTGTATATAACTCCTGAAAAATTGTGTAGTAATTGGTTTTTAAGTTTTTTATCCTCAATCAGAGTTTCGCTTTTTGCAATAGATGAGGCTCATTGCGTTTCTCATTGGGGGCATGATTTTAGACCTGAGTACCAAAAGCTATCTATTCTTAAAAAATGCTTTCCAAATGTACCTAGACTTGCACTCACCGCTACTGCTGACTATTATACAAAAGTAGATATAGTGCATTTTTTGGGATTAAAGGATTGTCCAATATTTGCGACCTCATTTAATCGTTCAAATATTTATTATGCTACCTTAGAGAAAAATAATGGTAAACAACAATTACTAAGCTTTATTATTCGTCATAAGTCTGAATGTGGGATAGTTTATTGTAATTCAAGAAAGAAAGTTGACGATATAACAAATTTTCTACTGCTAAATAACATAAATGCAATTAACTATCACGCTGGTTTAGAAAGTGATGTCCGTAATCAAAATCAAAGAAATTTTTTGCAAAGTTCAATTTCTGTTATGGTTGCTACAGTAGCTTTTGGTCTTGGTATTGATAAGCCAGACGTTCGTTATGTTTATCATTTCGATATGCCAAGGAGTATAGACCACTTCTATCAAGAGTCGGGACGAGCAGGAAGAGATGGAATGTCAGCGATTAGTGTAGTAAATTATGGTTTTAAAGAAATTTATGAATTGTCTCAAATGATATTAAATGGGGAATCTAGTGAATTAAAAAAACGCTATGAACTTCAAAAATTAAAACAAATGATTGCATATTGTGATAATCATAGTTGTCGGAGGCAAAGCCTTTTAAGTGCATTGGGCGAGAATATTACAGTTTGTGGAAATTGCGATTTATGTAATGATAGAAATTCATTGATTGATGGTTCTGTGATTGCACAAAAGGTTATGTCTGCAATCTATAGGATGCAACAACGATTCGGTGTAGGACAGGTAATTGACGTACTACGAGGTAGGGCAACTAGCACAGTACAGGTATGGGAACATCACAAATTATCAACTTTTGGCATTGCTTGTGAATATAGTGAAAAAGAGTTACGCCGTGTAATTCGACAGCTGTATAGCCAAGATTTAGTGGATATTGATTTTAATACTGGAGCACTTAAGATAAACGCAAATTCTTTGCCAGTAATGCGTGGCTTAAAACAAGTGTGGTTGAAATCAAAAAATAAAATGGTTCGAGATATTGTTACATCTAGTTGGCTTAAGACTGAAATCGAAGAACGAGTTTACCATAATCTAGTAAATTGGCGACATCAAATGGCAGTGAAGCATAAAGTATCACACCATGCAATTTTATCTGATCGCACATTAAGGGAGATTATACAACAGAAACCACAGGACGAAACTCAATTAAAAGATATTTATGGAATAGGTACAACCAAACTCCGTCGGTTTGGCAGTGAAATTTTAACTATTTTAAACTAGAATTATGCTAGATAAGAACAAAAAGCGCCAGATTATTCTTCTAATGACAATCCTCTTTTTTTTAGGTGTATCAGCTACAGATATATATGTACCTTCATTGCCACAGATGGTAAAAGACTTTCATACTGTTCCTAGTAATGTTAATCTGACTATTTCTAGTTTTAGCATGAGTATTGCTTTTTTTGTCCTTTTTACTGGTGAAATAAGTAATCGCTATGGGCGGCGTCGGGTTTTAATTGCAGGTGTAACCATCTTTGGAATAGCAGCATTTTTAATGTCGATTATCAATAATTTGTGGTTAATGATATTACTTCGTTCAATACAGGCAATTGGTGCCGCTGTAATATTAATTGTTCCACGTCTTATTTTAAAAGATTCAATGAATGAACAAGAGCAAATTCGGGCTAATGGTCTGCTTTTAACTGGGCTTATTTTATCTCCTGCAATATCTCCCGTAATTGGTGCGCATCTTGCTGAGTGGTTTGGTTGGCGAAGTAACTTTATTTTTACTGGGTTAATGGCGCTAGTAACTGTTATTTGGGCATATGCTTTATTACCAGAGACTATTCAAGATCCTATCAGAAAATTTAAAGCTCCCATGGATTATATTAGTGCTTATGGCAAGCTTTTGACAAACAGAGTTTTTCTTGCCTTAACTATGATTTATGCTTGTGGTGTTGCTGCTTATTTCAGCTTTATCGGTGTTTCTAGTTATTTGTATATTAATCGCTGGCAGGTTTCAGTGGTTAATTACTCATATATTTTTCTAGCACTATCATTAGCTTATTTAGTTGGTAATCAGGTAATGCAGTGGTTAAATAAGAATAATTATTCACCAGTTACAATAATTGGAATTGGAGTTTATTCTACTTTTATTGGTATGGTAGTAATATTACTTTCTTATCTTCTTTGGTCCGGGCATCATGAAATCCTTGTAATTTCAGTTTCATGTGGTGTATTATTTATGCGTGCTGCGAATGCATTAATTAATCCACCAACCCAGATAAAAATTATGAATTATTTTTATCCAAATAGTGCTCAGGCACTAGGGTTAAACATGTTTTTTGGTTTTGGTTTTAGTAGTTTAGCTACTTATTTTGTAACTATCTTTCCTGCTTTTCCATTTGCAAGTCTAGTAGTGCTATCTTTTATCTATATTAGTATTTGCTTTTATGTTTATATTCGGAATAAAGGACTATTAAGCTAGGTACTAGATAATAAAAAAACCGGATTTTGATATCCGGTTTTTTTATTATGCCATAGCTTTAATTTTTGCAGATAGCTTACTTTTATGTCGAGAAGCTTTATTTTTATGAAAAATTCCTTTACGGGCAATTTTATCAATAGTTGATTGCGCGCTTACGAATTCAACCTTAGCTGCTTCTTTATTGCCACCTTGAATAGCTTTTAAAACCTTTTTAATTGCAGTTCTGAATTCAGTTCTTAATGCAAAATTATGATTACGGCGTGTTATTGCCTGACGTGCACGCTTTCTAGCTTGTGCTGTATTTGCCATGATTATTTCCTTAATGATTTAAAACGTAAATTTAATAGAGAGGAAGTTTTATTAATTCTACGAGACACTTAGCGCAAGATTATATCATATTAGACTTAAAGGATGATGCTAAATATAAAAAAATAAGATTCTGAATCTCTTGTGTTGCAAAAATGCCATTCAAAATTATCTGTATTTTTTTGTTAATATATTGATGTGAATTGGTTATATCTTGCAACACTTATGTGCTACAAAAATTATGTTGCTAAAAATTACGAATCGCTTCATTTTTACCTATGTGGTGGTGTAAAATGACAACATGGTAATAATATTACTGTGTTGTACCTTATCGTGATAGCTTGGGATTTATATCAAAAGGATGTCGTTATGAAAAAAATGCTGCTTTTGTTAGGGTGTCTAAATTTTGCCGGATTTGTTTGTGCAGATCAGACTTCCCAAAATGGAGCATATATTAATGCTAACTTTGGTGCTGCAACTTTACAATACCTGCCAACTGGTTCTTTTATATTTGTAGCAAACGCTGGGTATAATTTCAATCGTGGCTTTGCTTTGGAAGGCGGTTATAGTCAATTAACAAGCTCACAGTTTGGTGCGACACAGACCAATAATATTTTTGATGTAGCTGCAAAGGGGACAATCCATCTTAGTAATATATTTGCTCTTTATGGGCGCTTGGGAACAGGCATTAATTATATGAGCTGGGGTGGAACTGCTACTGATGCACCAGGCTGGTTTGCCAATCAGAGAAGTTCAAATAACTTTATGTGGCTAGCAGCTGGCGGTGCTTCTTTTACATTATCCAAGCATTTTGATTTGAGATTGGAAGACACTGTTTATATACCAATGGGTGGAGGTAACTCAACTGCTGGTACGATTAATGCAGTGACTGGTGGTGTTCAGTTTAACTTTTAAATTTTGGAATAATAAAAAAACCTTGCTTTACAGCAAGGTTTTTTTATATCGATGTTAATTATTTTTTCTTACTTTCTGATGTAGGGCATAGAAAATTGATAGTGCCATAATCCAGATTGGCGTAACGATAACACTCATCCGCATATCCTCCATCCAGAGCATGATTAGCATTACCAGTATCAAAACAGCCATTGCAAACAGATTGCTAAATGGGTATAAAATAAGCCTATAGTCAATGTTCTTTTCATCATGCTGTTTACGAAAATAAATTTGGGTTAATAAAATAATAAACCAGCAGGTAAGAATGGCACAGGTAGCAATAGTTAGTAGATACATTATTGCTTTTTCTGGAAATAGGTAATTTATTACGACACTTACTAGGATACAGAAACTGGTAAATAATAATGCCTTGCTGGGAATATTTACCCGATTTACTTGATTTAGTTTATTCGGGGCAGAACCTTGTTGAGCAAGGCTATACAACATACGTGATGCTGCATAAAGGCAGCTATTAAATGCAGATAGCGCAGCAGTAATTGCAACTGCATTCATAACATCAGCAGCCCGATTAATCCCGATTTCTTTGAAAACATCAACAAATGGGCTAATATTCCCATTTAATTTATTAAATGGATATAAACAAATTATAGCTAGAATTGTCAAAACATAGAAGATAATAATTCGAGCAATTACACCTTGGATTGCTTTTGGAATACTTTTTCTTGGATTTTCAGCTTCTCCTGCAGCAATGCTGACAAATTCAGTTCCACCGAAAGAAAAGATTACGATTACTAGTGAAAACAAAAACCCTTTCACTCCACTGGCAAAAAAGACATCTAGACTTTGGTAACTATGAATGTTGCTAATTGTATCTGCGTGAATTTTAGGATTGAATACAACCAAGTAGGCGCTAAATAACAGCATAAAAATGATAGCAGTTATTTTGATTCCCGCAAACCAGAATTCAAATTCACCAAACATTTTTACGCTTATTAACTGTATAAAGGTAAATAATACCAGCAGTCCAAGGCAGATTAACCAGTGTGGTAATCCAGGAATCCAGTAATCAAGAAAAAATGTAACGGCAGTTAGTTCAACCATACAAACAACAGTATATTCAAACCATGCTGTCCAACCAGCAATAAAACCAGCATAATTATTGATATAGGTATTAGCGTAGTCGCTAAATGAACCTGAAGATGGTTTGAAAACTGTCATTTCACCAAGAGCGCGCATGATTATATAGATAACTATTCCTCCAAGGATGTATGAAAGAATAATTGAAGGTCCGGTGGATTGAATTGATTTTGCGGCACCGAAAAATAATCCAGTACCAATAACACCACCAAGAGCAATCATTTGAATATGGCGGTTTTTAAGCTTGTGTTTTAGCTCATCTGGTCTTTTACTCATCTATAATTTCCCCCTTTATTTTGGTTTTTATAAAATAACCAATACTAAGTAATAAAATCCATCCTGGTGCAATCATGATTGCCAGTTTCATATCTGGCATAAAAAACATTATACTTGCTACCGTAATCAGAAAAATGGCGGCAAATATTGAACTCCACGGATAAAAGAGGCTTGGGTAGCTACCTGTATTTTTAGCCTTCTTTTTAAAAGAGGCGTGAGTTACAAGGATAGTTAACCAGTTAATAATTGCAGCAATGGTGGCAATAGCTAGTAGAATATTAAAAATCTTCTTCGGGTAAAGATAGTTTAATAGTACCGTAATTGCTATGCAGATTACTGAAAATATAATTGCGTTATATGGAATTCCTTTTTCTGAGGTTTTTTTCATGAATTTAGGCGCATTTTGCTGGTCTGCCAAATTATATACCATTCTGGCAGTACCATAAATACCACTATTTAATGATGATAGTGCGGCACTAATTGCTACTAAATTCATTAAACTAGCGGCTTTATTTATCCCAATTTGCCGGAACACATCAACAAAGGGACTGACATTAGCATCTATTTTATTCCAAGGGTAAAGACACATTACAATGCCCAATGTCGCAATATAGAAAAGAATAATTCTCACAATAATTCCATTAATTGCCATGGGAATCGTTTTTTCTGGATTTTCAGCTTCGCCTGCTGTAATTCCAACCAATTCTGTACCACCAAATGAAAAAACAACAATTACAAATGAAAAGAGGAATCCTTGTAATCCATTGGCAAAAAAACCACCATTTTGCCATAAGTTGCCAATATTTGAAACACCTTGGTTTGAATTATGATCAAAACCAATAATATAAATTCCAAATAACACCAAGCAAATAACTGTCGTTACTTTAATTCCGGCAAACCAAAATTCAAATTCACCAAAGATTCTGACATGCAGAAGGTTTATAATCGTAAAAATAATCATTACTACCAGTGTTACTATCCAGTGAGTAACATTGGGAAACCAGTAGTCCATAAAAATACTTGTAGCGGTGAGTTCCAGCATGGAGACTATTATGTAGTTAAACCAGTAATTCCATCCTGATACAAACCCAGCATAATTACCAATGTATTTATAGGCATAGTAGCTAAAAGAACCTGAACTTGGTTCGGCAACCGCCATTTCGCCAAGAGCGCGAACAACAATGTACATCATTATTCCACCTAGTGCATAAGATAGCAATATTGCTGGTCCAGCGAGTTTTATTGATTCGCCCGCTCCGAAAAAAAATCCTGTTCCGATGGCACTACCCAGTGCAATCATGAGGATATGGCGGCTACTTAATGAATGTGCTAGCTTATTTTGCGACATATATTTCCAGTTTTAGTAGTATTGTTGATCTATTCCCAATAGTTTGAAGACTGGCTCAACACTGTTGGGTAAGGCTCTATTTTTTCCCGGCTTAATTATTCTGTAACTTTCTTCTTGGTGGAAATCACTTCCCACACTAGCAAAAAGACCAGTTTGTTTACAAATCTGGGCAATATTTTCTTCATCACTAGGAGCGTGTGAGCTACTTATTACTTCAATTCCTTGTCCACCATATTCTTTAAACTCTTCAATCAGTTTAAGTAGCTTTGTTCGGGTGAATTTATAGCGCCCTGGATGAGCAATTACTGCGATCCCTCCACTTTGAGTAATCCAACTAACAGCATCCTTTAGGGATGCCCAGATTTGTGGAGTATACCCCGGTTTACCCGGTGCTAGGAATTTTTCAAACGCTTTTCCCGGTTTGGCATATCCATTATTTACCAGAAACTGTGAAAAGTGAGTCCGACTTAGCGCCTGTGGATTTTTACATAAAGCAAGTGCGCCTTCAAATGCGCCCGGGACTCCAGCTTTAGCCAAATTATCGCCAATTCTTTTTCCGCGAATAAGGCGAGAGCTTCTTAATAACTGTAATTGCTCTGATAATTGAGCGTTTTTTTCATCAACCCCAAGTCCCACGATATGGATTAAGGTATTTGCATGCCAAGTAACTGAGATTTCTACTCCAGGAATAAGGTTTAAATCAAGCTTTGCTGCTATGCTTCTTGCTTCATTAATTCCATCTACTGTATCATGATCAGTAAGGGCTTGATATATTCCGCCGTTTTGTTTAGCAAGGTTTAAGACTTCTTCTACCGTCAATGATCCATCTGAGTGCGTGCTGTGGCAGTGAAGGTCAATAGGTATATATGTTTTGTACATCGTCTATTATATCTTTTCTATTTTTATTGAGAGTTAGTAATGATACATCATTGCAAGGTTTGTTGCAATAAACTATCATCTTCAATTTGGTTTGAGTCCAAAAATATACTTAACATAATCTTATACCAGCTGTTTCTTTAATGAGATTGTTTTAAACTATGATTCAATTAATACAGTTAAAGTTTAATCTTATAAAAGTTGACTAAATTTGTCGGATATTGTATAATATTGCTGGCGTTGTTTATAATACAAGTAAAATAAATAATGTTATATACTTGACAAAGTTAGTGGGTTAATGTAAAATTCGTGCCAATAATTTTTTATAGGTTTCCTACAGCTATGAAGCTAACTACAAAAGGTAAATTTGCGGTTACTGCATTATTGGATATAGCTATATATAGTGAGAGTAACTCTCGACCTATTACGCTATACAATATTAGTGAGAGGCAGAATATTTCTCTTTCTTATCTGGAGCAATTATTTGTCAAGTTACGCAAAAATCAGGTGGTAAAAAGCTATAAAGGTCCAGGTGGTGGCTACATGCTTAATCGAAGCCTTGAAGAGATTAATATATCTGAAATAATCCGTGCGGTAGATGAAGATATGGATGCCAGAACTTGTCGTGGTAACAAGAATTGTAAAGATAATCGTAAGTGTCTTACCCATGATTTATGGGCGGGTTTAACTTCTGAATTATATAGTTATCTTGATAAAATTACCTTAAAAGATCTAATCCAGAAAGCTGATCCTAAAGAGCCTACAAAAATTATGTTTTGCCCAAATTAAACAAGGAATTATACTAAATGAAAATTAAATTGCCAATCTATCTAGATAATTCGGCAACTACAAAAATTGATCCTCGGGTACTGGCTAAAATGTTGCCATACTTGACAGATGATTTTGGAAATCCAGCATCGCGTTCACATTCATTTGGCTGGACGGCTGAGGCTGCGGTTGAAAATGCACGGCAGCAAGTTGCTGATACCGTTGGCTGTGATAGTAAAGAAATTATTTGGACATCCGGTGCTACTGAGTCAATTAATTTGGCGCTTAAAGGCGCGGCTGAATTTTATCAGGAAAAGGGTAAGCATTTGATCACAGTTAAGACTGAGCATAAGGCTACTCTTGACACTATGCGTGAATTAGAGCGGATTGGTTTTGAAGTGACTTATCTCTCTCCTGAAACAAATGGTTTGATTGATATTGCCAAATTTGCTGCCGCAATTAGACCTGATACGATAATCGCTTCAGTTATGTTTGTTAATAACGAAATTGGTGTAATTCAAGATATTTCGGCAATCGGTCAATTATGCCGCGAAAAAGGTATTATTTTTCATGTTGATGCTGCTCAAGCGATAGGTAAGGTTGACTTTAGTCTTTCTGACCTTAATGTTGACTTGATGAGTTTTTCGGCGCACAAAGCATATGGACCAAAAGGGATAGGTGCGCTTTATGTAAGACGTAAGCCAAGAGTTCGTTTGTTACCTCTTATTCATGGTGGTGGGCACGAGCGTGGGTTTAGATCAGGTACTTTGCCAGCGCATCAGATAGTTGGTATGGGTGAAGCTTTTGCGATTGCTAAAGCTGAAATGGCTCTTGAATTGCCAAAACTCAAATATTTACAGAATAAATTATTAACTGGACTACAAGCAATCCCAGAAATATATGTTAATGGTGATCTTGAGCATCGCGTGCCACAGAATTTGAATGTTAGCTTCAATTTTGTAGAAGGTGAGTCACTAATGATGGCAATTAAAGATATTGCAGTATCAAGTGGTTCAGCATGTACTTCTGCATCTCTTGAGCCTTCATATGTACTTCGTGCTATTGGACGGAATGATGAGTTGGCACACAGTTCAATTCGTTTCAGTATTGGTAGGTTTAATACTGAAGAAGAAATAGATTATACAATTAAACTATTGCAGGAAAAAGTAGCAAAACTGCGTGAACTTTCGCCATTATGGGAAATGTTTCAAGATGGTATTGATGTGGAAAATTTCCAATGGGATTCACATGATACACAACGCGACGTAATTTTGCATTAAAAGGAATTTAAAATGTCTTATTCAAACAAAGTAATTGATCATTATGAAAATCCACGGAATGTTGGAGCGCTTGATAAAAATGATCCTCATGTAGGTACTGGTATGGTTGGAGCACCATCTTGTGGTGATGTTATGAAACTACAGATTAAAGTTGGTGATAACGGTGTTATTGAGGATGCTAAGTTTAAAACTTATGGCTGTGGTTCGGCAATTGCTTCTTCATCTTTAGTAACTGAATGGTTAAAAGGTAAGTCTCTAGATGAAGCTAAAACCATCAAGAATAGTCAAATAGCCGACGAATTAGAATTACCACCAGTAAAAATACATTGTTCTGTTTTGGCAGAAGATGCAATAAAAGCTGCAATTGCAGACTATCAGGCTAAGCATGGTAAATAGGTGAATAAATAATGATTAGTGCAACTGAAGCGGCAGCAAGTAGGGTACAGGCGTTCCTATCTAAGCGTGGCAAAGGAATTGGCTTACGTCTTGGGGTGAAAACTACTGGTTGCTCTGGACTTGCCTATAAGCTTGAATTTGTCGATAGCTCAAATTCAGATGATGAAATGTTTGAGTCAAATGGTATAAAAATATTTGTTGACCAAAAAAGTCTCAAATATCTTGACGGAACTGTCCTTGATTATACCAAGGAAGGATTGCAGGAAGGATTTAAGTTTACAAATCCAAATGTAAAAGATGAATGTGGTTGTGGAGAAAGCTTCACAGTCTAATACCAAATAAAGTAAAAGCCCCTAAATGGGGCTTTTACTTTATTTATCCCTTATAATATTATAAAAATTAAGAATAAATTGAATATGGATAAACTGTTAAAGTTAAATTTTTTTGAATTATTTAGTATTGAACCAGTATTCAATATTAATCTGGAACAAATCCAAAATAATATGCGTGAATTGCAAAAGCAATACCATCCGGATAAGTACTCTAATCAAGCTATAGAGGTAGCAAATCAGTCACTAATACTTTCTAGTTATATAAATGAAGCCTATAGAACTCTCGCTAGCCCATTATTGAGGGCGCTATATCTGTTAAAATTACGGGGTGTGGAAATAGATCTGGTACATGAAACCAAATTTAGCCATGCTTTTTTGCTAGAGCAGATTGAGGTTCGCGAAGCTATTGATGATGCTAGAGACAATCAAGACTTTGATCAGCTCTTGGCAATTGAAAATGAATTGCAAGCTAAAGAACAAAAATTGGTTCAACAAGTAAATGAATTGTTTACTAGTGATAAACTTGAGTTAATTATTGAACCAATTAAACAATTATCATTTTATGTGAAATTGCAGCAATTAGTTGCAAGTAGTATTGCAGAAATCTAAATGAGTAGGAAAATATGGCGTTGTTACAAATTGCAGAACCAGAAATGTCTGGAGTTCCGCATCAGAGAAATATTGCAATTGGAATCGATCTAGGAACGACAAATTCGATAGTAGCCACTGTTAAAAGCGGTGAAGCGGTAGTGTTATCTGATCAAGATGGAAAAAATTTAATCCCATCAGTAGTAAATTATGGCGAAGATACAGTTATTGTTGGTCGTGCGGCACAGAAGCTAAGAGTCACTGATCCAGCAAATACGATAGTCTCGGTAAAAAGATTTATGGGTAGAAGTTTTGCTGATCTTGATCCGGAAATTACCTATCCATATAAATTTGTAAAGCAGGCAAGTCATATCCAGATTAATACTCGGCAGGGAATTAAAGATTCGGTACAGGTATCTGCTGATATTTTAAAAAGCCTAAAAGCACTAGCAACAGACTCTTTGGGTGAGGAAGCAGTTGGAGCAGTAATTACCGTTCCTGCTTATTTTGATGATGCCCAACGTATTGCAACTAAGCATGCAGCTGAACTAGCTGGATTAAACGTTTTAAGGCTTCTAAATGAGCCAACTGCGGCAGCGATAGCTTATGGTCTTGATAGCAAGCAAGAGGGTATCTTCTTGGTTTATGATTTGGGCGGTGGGACTTTTGATGTTTCAATCTTACGCCTAAATAAGGGAGTATTTGAGGTACTTGCCGTTAGTGGTGATACCCATTTGGGTGGAGATGATTTTGATCATCGTCTATTTTGCTATATATTACAAAAATCAAACTTGTCACAGCTAAGCGATGAAGATACTGCTTTATTATTAGTGAAATCTAGAGAAGTTAAGGAACAATTTTCAATAAAAGAGAAAGTTGCTTTGAATGTGGTACTTTCTAATAAAAAAATTGTAAATATTTTAATCACTCGCGTAGAGTTTGAAGAAATTGTGCATAATCTTGTGCAAAAAACCATGTTGCCAGTAAAAAAGGCATTACGTGATGCAAAATTAAGCAAAGATGATATTAGTGAAATCATAATGGTGGGTGGCTCAACTAGGTTATTACCTATTCGTCAGGCTGTTCGCGAGTTTTTTGCTAAAGAACCCCTTACGTCGATTAATCCAGACGAGGTTGTAGCGATTGGTGCTAGTATTCAGGCAAATGTTTTAGTTGGAAATACCAAAGATGACTGGCTTCTTCTAGATGTAACACCATTATCTCTTGGTGTTGAAACTATGGGTGGACTTACCGAAAAAATCATTCCGCGTAATTCTCCAATTCCAGTGGCTAGGGCACAGGAATTTACTACGTATAAAGATGGACAAACAGCAATGACTATCCATGTTGTGCA
This sequence comes from Neisseriales bacterium, assembly GCA_008017155.1. Taxonomy (GTDB): domain Bacteria; phylum Pseudomonadota; class Gammaproteobacteria; order Burkholderiales; family UBA11063; genus Aquella. The sequence continues at coordinate 17,384 of SSGX01000027.1, forward strand.
AGGTGAACGTGAAATGGTTGCCGATTGTCGTTCACTTGCTAGATTTACGCTGCGTGGAATCCCACCAATGGTTGCTGGGCAGCCAAGGATCAGGATTACTTATCAGATTGATGCAGACGGGCTATTAACTGTAAGTGCCAAAGAAATGAGTACTGGAATTATTAGCCAGATTGAGGTAAAACCGAGTTATGGTTTATCTGGTGATGAAATTCAATCTATGCTAGCAGAGTCAATTGATAATGCAGATAAAGACATGCAAATGCGGTTTTATCAAGAAGCTGTTGTAGATGCTAAAGCATTGATTGACTCCATCGAAAAAGCAATTATTCAAGATTCTGATTTGCTTTTAGATGGTGAAATGGATAAAATCAGTCATGTGAGTATGCAACTAAAAGTTAAAATTGCTCGGATAGTAGATGATTATACAGAAGCTACTACTCAGATTAAAAATTTAACTAATCAATTGAATGATGTGAGCAATAATTTTGCGAGTCGAAGAATGAATCAAGCAATTAGTGCTAGCCTAAAAGGAAAAAATGTGAGTCAAGTATTGACGGAGAATGAATAACGATGCCAATTAAAATCTATGATCCAAAGGCATGGATACACTTTTTATTTAATTTTCATCACGAGAATGTATTTAGACGCCTAAGACCAATAGTTATATTAATGATTATCTATGCCTCGTTGGTTAGTGCGGCAGAATATTTTCTTCATGATTATTATAGTATTATTAATGACTTTGCTTATCTCGGACAATTTCATTTGCTATTTAATTTTGTACTTTCAATTATGATTGCTTTTCGTGTTAATACTGCTTATGCTCGCTGGTGGGAAGGCCGCGGGTTGTGGGGGCAATTAACCAATAATGCACGTAATTTGGCATTGAGATTTGATGCGTTTCTTGGCTTAAATAATTACCCCGAGTTTAAGGAATATCTGGCAAGATTTCCTGAGTTATTGAAGTGTCATTTACGCCGTGAAACAGATAAATGTATGGAAATAATGACTGAGCTTGGGATAGCTCATAGTCAGCATGATCATTTACCAAATATTCTTTTGCGTGAAATGAATCGGGTTATCACTAAATGTCGTCAGGAAGGAAAGATTGAGCTAGAACAATTTTTGGTATTAAGTGAGAATTTGGGGGCTTTTACTGATGTCTTGGGGGCATGTGAGAAGATCCTTAATACACCTGTTCCGCTACCATTTAGTGTTTTAATCAAGCAGGCATTATTTTTCTATATGCTAATATTCCCATTTGGTTGGGCAGGAACATTTGGTTTTTTTGTTATTCCAATGATTATCGTAATGATTTACGTGCTTTGGGGACTTGAAGCTGTTGCTGATGAACTCGAAAATCCATTCTCATATGATGATAATGATTTACCACTTGATAATATTTCAATGAATATTGCAAATAATATAAGAAATATTGCGGGATAAAGGAAAATATGCACCCCTTATTAAAACTTTTTCGTTATAGTGGTAAATATCGTAAAGATATTATCATTGCTTCATTTTATTCATTATTGAATAAATCTTTTGATATTCTTCCTGAGGTTTTAATCGGGGTTGCGGTTGATGTAATTGTTAAGCGCCAAGACTCCTTATTAGCTAAAATTGGTATTCATGATGTAAAATGGCAGATAGTGATACTTGGTTTATTTACCGGGCTTACTTGGGTATTGGAGTCATTATTTCAGTATCTGTATTCATTAAAGTGGTGTTATCTGGCGCAACATTTGCAACATGATATGCGTCTTGATGCCTATTCACATGTGCAAAAGCTGGAGCTTGAATATTTTGAAAATCAGGCGACAGGTAATTTGATGGCGATTCTTAATGATGATATTAACCAACTTGAGCGATTTATCAATGATGGAATTAACCAGATTCTACAGATAATATCTTCAACTATAATTATCAGTATCATATTTTTCATGATATCAGCAGAAGTCGCTGTATTAAGCTTTTTACCAATGCCATTAATTGTGATCGGTGTTTTCTATTTCCGCAAAAAACTTGCTCCACGCTATTTAAGTGTGCGTAATTCGGCAGGTGAATTAAATAGTAAATTAAATACCAATTTGTCTGGGTTACCGATAATTAAGGCATTTGTTACCGAAATTCATGAATTAAGTCAGATAACTAAACTTAGCCAGAAATATGCTGATGCGAATAAAAAAGCCATCATCATGTCAGCGGCAGTAACTCCCGTAATTCGGATGGCGGTTATGCTTGGCTTTCTGGGTGCTCTAATTTATGGTGGTTTACTGACGATTGATGGAAAAATAGAAGTTGCATCGTATAGTATTCTGATATTTTTATCGCAACGGTTGTTGTGGCCACTTACCTATTTGGCGCAAGTAACCGATATGTATCAGCGTTCAATGGCAGCAATCAATCGCGTAATGGGTTTATTAAATGCACCTATTCATATTGTTTCCGGACCAAATCAACTTATGCTGCCTTGTCGTGGGGAAATTGAATTTAATAAGGTTGATTTTGCCTATCATGAGCGGGACAAGCTTTTTAGTGATTTATCGTTTAATGTCAAAAGTGGTGAGACGGTTGCTTTTGTTGGTAGTACTGGCTCGGGTAAATCTACAATAGTTAAGCTACTACTACGTTTTTATAGCTATAATTCTGGCAAGATTGTGATTGATAATCAGGAAATAACTTCATTACAACTAGCCGAATTACGCCAGCAGATCGGTCTGGTTAGTCAAGATACATTCTTAATTGATGGAACTATTGCTGATAATATCGCCTACGGTACATTTGAGGCTAAGCAGGAGGAAATTATCCGGGTTGCCAAATTAGCCGAAGCCGATGGCTTTATTAATCAGTTACCTGAAGGCTATAATACCTTAGTTGGTGAACGTGGACAGAAGCTTTCAGGTGGGCAGCGCCAGCGAATTGCTCTAGCACGAGCGATAATTAAAAACCCGGCAATATTGATCCTAGATGAAGCGACATCAGCTTTGGATAACCAAACTGAGGATCTTATCCAGAAAGCAATGGAACATGTTGCAAAAGACCGAACAACTATAGTTATTGCTCATCGTTTGTCAACAATTGTCAACGCGGATAAAATTCATGTACTTGAAGAAGGTAAGATAATCGAATCCGGAACTCATGACGAGCTGATTGGATTAAATGGTCATTATGCTAACTTATGGAATCTGCAACTAAAGGAGCCTGATTATGCTTAATTTTTATCGAAGTCATCAGGGGAAAATAATCCTTGTTGCTGTTATCTTAGCCTTTATACTGGGAATCATTGAACCAAAAATGTTTAGTCATTTGCAATTTATTAGTGATTCATTCATAAACCTGCTTAAATTATGTGCATTACCGATAGTATTAACTTCCTTGATTGTTACTATCGGGCATCTAGATCAGTTACACGATCTAAAGCAAGTCGCCCGTAATTCGGTAATCTATATTTTGATAACTGAAGTAATTGCCGTTACTATTGGGATGAGCCTATTTAATCTGGTTTCTATCGGTGGCAATGTAAGTGCTAGTGGTTTACTAAGCGGTGCTAAATATACCGACTCAACTTCAACGGCGATCGATCCAACGCATATTTTTAATTATCTATTTTCTTCAAATATCTTTAAATCGCTAGCAAATTTTGATGTATTGCCAATAGTTGTATTCTCAATACTTTTTGGTTTAACCTGTGCCTTACACCGGGAAAAAGCTAGACCCGTCTTGGAAGTAATGCAAAGCACCCGCGAGTTATTTCTTGCTTTACTAAATGGGGTAATGTATATTGCACCGTTAGCAATTTTTGTAATGATTGGTACTTCAGTTGCCGATAGTTATTTAAGTGGGGCATTATCTGCGAATTTGGTTGCGTTATTACAATTTGTTGGTTTATTTTTCTGTGGCTTATTTTTACATTTCCTTTGGCAAGTGATTCTGGTAGTTATATTATATAAAAACTTAAATGTAAAAATACTTCTTGAAGAAGGAGTTCCAATCTTTACTACTGCATTTGTTTCTTCGAGTTCTCTCGCAACTCTGCCGATTGCGTTAGAGAAGGCGGTTAAACTTGGTGGTAAACCAAAAGTGGTTAATTTTATGTTGCCTATTTGTGCTTCGATGAATTTTGCTTCCGGTATGATGTATGAAATGGCAGCCTGCTTATTTTTTATGCATATTTTGGGTATCCACCCGGATTTTATCCAACAAGTTTTACTTGCTGTAGCGTGTATTCTCACTGGTATTGCCGTGGGTGGAATACCTGAAACTAGTATGGTAAGTTTTGTTACAGTTTTTGGGATGGCAAATATTCCATTATCCGCAATTGCAATTTTAATGCCACTTGATCGGGTTGTTGACCGAATCAGGACAATGGTAAATATTTTTGGTAATACTTGTGGTACAATGATAGTGAGTAAAACTATCAAAGACTGACGGTTAAAATTATGCTAAAGCGTTTAAAAAATCTCTTTAATACCAAGGTTAGGCTTAGAGATCTCCCATATCTTCAGCGGTTTAAGATTTATCGTTCTTTGTTGCTGGTTAACTTACTCTTAATCACTATAATTTCTGTGTTTAGCATAAAAGTACATGGAATGATCAGTACTCAAAAGGACTTACTGGATTCTCAGCTATTTGTCGAGAGTGATGCTTTTCAGAATGTTAGCAAATTTAAACAGAAGTATGATCATCATATTGATACTAGTCTATTTATTATTACTACTCACCTTATTGATGTAAAGTCGGAAGTGATGCCAATTACTTTTGCGTTAACCATGACTTACCCTGAAAGTTGGATTAGTAGCGAGATACCAGAGATTGATCTGAGTAATGGCGATATTTTAAGCCATGATACACAATACCGAAATGTTGTAAATGGACTAGTTGAGGAGATTGTAATCTATCAGGCAGAATTGTATCCATCATATAATTCAATCTTATACCCCTTGGATAATCAGTTAGTTTATCTAAATCTAAGTATGAAGATAGCCAATGAATCTGGATCTAATTTGGCATACTTGGAAATTAATAAACTCCATTATGACGATCAGACCAAGCATAGAAATTATCATCTAATCGAAAGTGGTATTCATAACCAGGTTCAACAGTATAGCGTTGAGATTGGCAAGCAAAATAAGCAGTTTTATGACTTATTTAATGTGGCATATTTTAAATATTCACATAAAAATATCTATTCATATTTGAAAATTATTCAATATATTATTCTATCTATCTTAATTGCGACATTTGCTTTACTGATTAATCCTAAGGTAGGCACTGCGATTAGTGGACGAATTTCAGTTATTGGTAGCTCAGTTTTTTCACTTTCAGCCAATATATTTCAAGTAAATACCCTTATCCGTTCAGGAAGTGGGATTACTCTTATCGATATAATGACTGCGTTTGCAGGATTCATGATTTTATTATGTTTCCTGATTACAACCCGAACGATAAAACTTAATGACGAGTTTGGTCACGATGCGTCCAAAGTTTATGATCTAATAATGTTCCGGGTATTAATTTTTGGGGCTAGACAATCAAAGCACATTTGAAGGTGTGCTAATATATTGTCATGATTCATAAAAATAAGTATATAAATAGTTCAAAAATTTCAGAAGCTAAATTTAGGGAAATAGTTAGGTATTTTGTTGCAGATTTATCAGCAACGCAAATAGCAACTTTATCTGGAATAAGTCGAAACTCTATTAACAGATACGTAATGGAAATTCGCCATAGAATTTATGATTTCTGTAATTCAGAATCACCATTTATTACTC